>NZ_JAILKR010000032.1 GCF_024693525.1 Selenomonas sp.
CGAATGCAGGAAGATATCCGCATGGGAATGGTGCGGCGGACTGCTATGCACAATGTTGCCAGACGCTGTAAGGTACAGGATGTCTCGCTTTTTATGACATCACTTATTCAGGCGGAACGATTGGGTACGAGTATGGGCAAGACCCTCAAGAATCAGGCCGATAATATTCGGGAACGGCGGCGGCAGTATGTAAAGGCTGAGGCCATGAAGGCACCGGTAAAGATTATCTTTCCGCTGGTACTCTTTATCTTCCCGGCGTTGTTTGTCGTGGCTTTGATACCATCCCTGTTGAATTTGATGAAAAATTTGTAGGAAAGAAGTGCTCGATATGAAGATAGTATCCTTGCAAGTAACGGGCGCTGAAAATAAAAAGAATCCGTACCTTCAAATCGAAGTAGCGGATTCTTTTTTTCGGCGTTTTTTAGGGCTTATGGGGAGGAAACGAATAGCGAATGGAACAGGTCTTTTAATCGCTCCCTGCAACAGTATCCACATGTGCTTTATGCGGTTTAAAATCGATGTCGTCTATCTGGATAAAAATTACCGAGTATTAAAAACGGTAGAAAATATTCTTCCCTGGATTGGTCTTTCCTGCTGTTTTAAAGCATGGGCAGTGCTTGAACTTCCCGCAGGTGAAATAAAACGGCAGGGCATCGGGAAAGGTATGGTGTTTCGTCCGGTGAATTAATCCCAGTCGACATCACTGTCATCGGCCAGAGAGACATCGGATTCTGCGGTGCCGCTATTGCCGCCGGAAATGTCGGGGGATTCATGCGTAAAGGTTCGGCTGGAGGATTGGATTTTTACATTTCGCGAAGCCAAGGAACCGTAAAAATTAATCCCTTGAGGGTTCCAGTTCAATTCGCCAGCATTCGGGGCATAAATAGTAGCATGCAGCGTGGTATCGGAGCTGCTATCCGTTTCAATGGCAAAATTATCATAGCTGAGGTTAATGTAGATTAATTTGCAGTTGATATTTTTTTTGACAATCAGATTGCCGGTTCCCTTGGTAATGATGAGGATGTGCGTGGCATTGGGGTCGGAGTCAATCGGCCCATCCAGTTCGATGCGGCTGACGATTTTATCTCCATCGCCGCTGCCATCGACAAAGGTTACCTTTGAGGTCAGGTCCGAGGCATGAAGCGTTTGGGAGTGGATGTCATTTTGCATCGATATCTTTTTGGTGTTGCTGTCATTTTTTAGCGCTTCGATATAGTCGCGAAGCGTTTTATTTTTGGAGTCATCCAGCGATATGGCTAGATCGCCGTTATAATATTGGTCACCGCTCGGATTCCAGGCTTTGCCATCGGAGGAGTGAAGCTGTGACATTTCCGTTCCGTTTACGATGTCGCCCTGCACGTATACCGATGCATTTCGGTTGGTATGGATGATATCGCCGTTGAATTTCTTCTGGTTGGAATTGACCACGTAAAAGGAATTCTCAAAGGTGACCAGATTGTTGAACAGCGGCAGGGTTGGCGAGGAGCTTTCCGTATATATTTTCGCATTGGCATGGGCGGATATTTCCATGAAGTCGAAATTAAAATAACGCAGGAATATCATCGGTACTTTTTCCGTGAGTTTAACCACATAATACTGGGTCTTTTTCGGATTGCTTTTGCTTTTCTTCACGGCAAGATAAGGGGCATCACTCAAGGCGTATTTTTGATTATCTTTGATCAAGGCTTTTGCTTTTTTGTCGGCGGTACCCTTATCGAATTTTCCGTTAAGCCGCATTTTTGCACCGCCTAGAGCAGCCGCATCAGCAGAGTTTTGCAGGATGGATTTGTGGAGGTATACATTGCCAAAATCGATGGCGATTCCGGTGAAGGCAATCAATAGGGGAAATATCAAAGCGGTCAATGCTAAAATGGCGCCTTTTTGCTGTCGATATTTTGCTATCATAATCCAACCACTTCCTATTAATGTTTTTTTATATCCGTATAATATTTTACCCTTTTTCTCCTGTTTTTTGAAGAGAAAAAGGGCGTTTTTTAATAGGAAATAAGAAAAACCGCCAGACAGTGTCTGGCGGTAAATCCGTATTGGATTTTTCACTTTATCATGGCGTCGAATTCTTTTTGCGGCACGACGGCGGTGAGTCCCATAATGGTCAGGAGCTGAGCAAGTGCATCCTGGGGTTCACCGGTGTTTTTGATGACGTGGTCCGTTATCTTCCAACTGTCGAATTCCTTATTGTTTTCGGCGTATTGGAGGTGGTATTTTATTTCGTCGTTGGTGTAGCCTTCGTTTAGCATGCGGTCTACCAGGGTCATATAGTCAGCCATGAGATAGACCGTAATGAGTTTTTTCCGGATGAGTTTGTTAAGCTGCTTGATGCCGTTGACTTCAAGAATCATGACGCTGATTTGGTGGTCCTTGAGAGAATCGAGGATATCATTCTTGCGAATGCCGTAGGAATCGCCTTTGTGGGTGAATTGGATGACCAAATCCAGTTGCTTAAACTGTTCGCGGCTCACGCTGCGATAGAGTTGCGCAAATTTTTTATTGGCTCTTCCGCGTTCGGAAAAAGCATAAGTGGTATACGTGGGGATGAAATGAATTCCCATAGCAATGAGCTTGGAAGCTATGGTGGACTTGCCGGCGGCATGGGGGCCGACAAGTGCATAAATCCTATTCGTCATAATATCTGCATCCTTACTGTTCCTAAAAAATTTTTGGCAAATAAATTCCATCTTTATTTTAGCATAGGTGCGGGCAATACAAAAGCGGGAACAACCGAACGTTCCCGCTTTTGCCGCCTCTATACCTTCTGCCTACACCCACATATACAATATGTAGGTGTTCTCCCATACATATAATACAACATTTGCGAAGTGATTTCAATAGGGGGAGTTTGTAAAATTTTATACAAAAAATATGTTAAGTTGTAAAGGGATATGGTTTTGTATGACGAATTACTACAATTAAGAAAATTTATAGTCTAACCGCAGAGAACAAGAACCAAGATGATAGGAGACGAAGGAAATGCTTCATGGAATCATAGATATTGGCTCGAATACGGTACGCATGGCAATTTATTTGATAGAGGGCAGTCATATAGAGCTGCTGCTCAAGAAAAAGCATACAGTGGGACTGGCAGGTTATCTGCGAGATGGCATGATGCAGCAGCAGGGCATTGATAAGGCTGTGGAGATTTTGGAGGAGTTCAAGTCTTTTTTGGCAACCTTCCGGATAACAAATGTTTCGGCCTTTACGACGGCGGCCCTGCGCAATGCGAAGAACAGCCGGGAGGCCGTCAGCCAGATTGAGGAGCGGACAGGCCTTAAGATTCGGGTCATTACCGGTGATGAGGAAGCAACCTTTGACTTTATCGGGGCTACGCGAACCCTGCAATCTGAGGATGGTTTATTGATTGATATTGGCGGAGGCAGTACGGAGATTGTTACCTACCGCAACCGCAAGATTGAGTATAAGACCAGCCTGCCCATGGGGTCGCTGGCCTTTCGCACCCAGTATGTTGCAGGACTGCTGCCGACTCTAACGGAGTGTATGCAGATGGAGGCAGTGGCAGAAGAGATACTGTCTGGTGCCACAGAATTTGCCGGTATCCAGGTGGATGGGATTGCCGGCATCGGCGGAACCGTCAAGGGGGCAGCGGCCCTTTACAACATTCTATTCAATCAGCCGGCTGCCAATACCCGCATGGAGACGAAGCGCCTGCGGACTATTATCGGGGATTTTGTCAGTGACCATGAGCTGACCCAGGAAATGACCATCGCGTTGATGCGGGCAGTACCGGATCGCATGCATACGATTATCCCCGGGCTGGTCATTGCCGATGTGCTGGCCCGTAGATTCAAAGCGAAGGGGATTACCTACAGTGATTCCGGGGTTCGGGAAGGATATATTTACGATCAGATTATTGGACGCTGATTCATTGGCTTTTTTAGCGAATATATGGTAAAATAAAACAGTATGAATTGATAATTCAAGGGCCCGGCTGCTCATACGGCTGGGCTTTGTTTTTGTAAGGAAGTACTATTTGTTTTGAGGTGAGATTGTGGATTTTGGTCATGGAAAGATAGTCCCGGTCAATCTGGAACACGAGATGAAGAACTGCTACATCGATTATGCGATGAGCGTTATCGTTGCCCGTGCTCTGCCAGATGTCCGTGACGGCCTGAAGCCGGTACACCGCCGCATTCTTTATGCGATGCAGGAAGCCGGTATGGGCTCCAATAAGCCGTACAAGAAATCAGCCCGTATCGTCGGCGAAGTTCTCGGTAAGTATCACCCCCATGGTGATTCCTCCGTTTATGACGCTATCGTGCGCATGGCGCAGGATTTCTCCATGCGCTATATGCTCGCTGATGGCCACGGCAACTTCGGTTCTGTCGATGGCGACCCGGCGGCTGCTATGCGTTACACCGAGGTTCGTATGTCGAAGATTTCCGAGCTTATGCTGCAGGATATCGACAAGGATACGGTTGAGTTCGTACCGAACTACGATGAGTCGATGAAGGAGCCGTCGGTTTTGCCGGCGAAGTTCCCGCAGCTGCTGGTTAACGGTACCTCTGGTATTGCCGTGGGCATGGCGACGAATATTCCGCCGCACAACATGAGCGAGGTTATCGACGGCACGTTGATGCTAATCGACAACCCGGATGCTACCGTTGAGGAACTCATGACGGTCATCAAGGGACCGGACTTCCCGACGGCTGGCCTTATCCTTGGTTCCGAGGGTATCCGTCAGGCCTATACTACGGGTCGCGGCATCATCAAGATGCGGGCCAATGCCCACATTGAGACCATGTCGAATGGCAAGCCCCGCATTATTGTCACGGAGCTCCCCTATCAGGTCAACAAGGCCCGCCTTGTGGAAAAGATTGCCCAGCTGGTTCGCGATAAGCAGATTGAGGGCATTACGGACCTGCGCGATGAGTCGGACCGCAATGGTATGCGGGTGGTAGTGGATCTGCGCAAGGATTCCAACCCGAATGTCATCCTGAACCAGCTCTATAAGCACACCCAGTTGCAGGACAGCTTCGGTGTCATCATGTTGGCACTGGTTGACGGCAAACCGCAGGTACTTAACCTCAAGCAGGTTCTGCACTATTACATCAAACATCAGGAAGATGTCATCACCCGCCGGACGAAATATGAGCTGGCTAAGGCTGAGGCCCGGGCTCATATCCTGGAAGGTTTGACCATTGCCCTTGACCATCTCGATGCAGTCATCACCACCATCCGCGAGAGTCGCACGGCGGATATCGCCCGCGAAGCCCTGATGTCAGGTTTTAAGCTCAGCGAAAAACAGGCACAGGCCATCCTGGATCTGCGTCTGCAGCGCCTGACCGGTCTCGAACGGGACAAGATTCAGGAAGAGTATCAGGAAGTATTGAAGGCTATCGAGGAGTACAAAGCAATCCTGGCTGATGAAATGCGCATCCTGGCCATCATCAAAGATGAGCTCAAGGCTGTCAAAGAAAAATATGGTGATGAGCGCCGTACGAAGCTCACCATTGATACCTCTGAAATTGATGTGGAAGACCTCATCGCAGAGGAAGACGTGGTCATTACGCTCACCCACAATAATTACATCAAACGCATGCCGCTGGATACCTACCGCCGCCAGAATCGCGGTGGCAAGGGCATCAAGGGAATGGGAACGAAGGAAGAGGATTTCGTCGAGAACATGCTTATCACGACGACCCATCACACCATCCTGTTCTTCACGACCCGCGGCCGCGTGTACCATCTGAAGGCTTACGAAATTGCCGAAGCAAGCCGCCAGGCCAAAGGAACGGCCATTATCAACCTGCTGCAGCTTGAGCAGGGCGAGAAGATTACGGCGGTTATTCAGGTCAAGGGATTTGACCCGGACCGTTACCTCTTCATGGCAACTCGTAAGGGTATCGTCAAGAAGACCAGCCTGTCCGAATTCAGCAACATGCGCAAGGTTGGCCTGATTGCCATTAACCTCGATGACGATGACGACCTTATTGGCGTCAAGTTCACCGATGGTGAAAGCTATCTGATGCTCGGTACCAAGAGCGGTAAAGCCATTGCCTTCTCCGAGGACGATGTCCGCGCTATGGGTCGTACGGCCCGCGGTGTCAAGGGCATCAGCCTGGGCATGGGCGATGAGGTGGTCGGCATGGATATCCTCACCCATAATGCTGAGGTATTGACCGTCACGGAGGGGGGCTATGGCAAACGCACACCGACCGATGAGTACCGCAGCCAGACCCGCGGCGGCAAGGGTCTCATCAACATGAAGGTTACGGATAAGACGGGTTATGTCATCGGCATTAAAGTCGTTCGCCCGGATCAGGAACTCATGCTGATTACGACGGATGGTATTGTCATCCGCACGAATGTGGAGGATATCTCCGTTATCAGCCGCAATACCCAGGGCGTCAAGCTCATGAGCACGGCGGAAAACGATAAAGTCGCTTCCATGGCTACGATGGATCAAAAGAACGACTAATCGCATAAAACGATGAACTGTAAAAGGGCAGGTTCTGTGGGAACCTGTCCTTTTTTTTGCTGTCCAAAAATAAAGTGTGAATTTTCTAATAGCGAAAAGGAATTTTTGTGAAGGGTGTCGAAGTAATGCGTATGAAGAAAGCTGGAGGAGATTTTTGTCCATTCTTGATAGAGATATTTTGCTATAGGATGAGGAAGCGAGGTTGAAAAAGATGGGGATTAGGCAGAAATTCTATGTTTTGGCTGGTATCATCGGCGCATTGCTGGCGGTGATATCCGTCATTGGTTTCTATACGGCGGATACCAATCTGGAGCGGGCCGTAGAGCAGGAGCTGACGGCAACGATGGGAGATGCAGCTTCCCAGATGGATGGCTGGCTGCAGGCTAAGGGGAATTCGGCCCAGCATGTGGCCGATTTACTGACGGAATTCAATGGCGATGAAACCAGGACCAAGAGCATTGCTTCGTTAGCCATTGGGGCCTCGGATAAAGAAATCCTCGACATCAATGTGGGGATGGAGGATGGCTATTTTGCTTCGTATCGTACCCAGAACAAGAGCACGGGCACGCTGGATCCGCGAACTCGTCCCTGGTATAACGATGGCAAGCAGGCCGGGAAGATGGTCTTTACGGACCCTTATGTGGACAAGAATACGGGAAAGCTGGTCGTCTCAGCGGTGGCTCCTTTTAAAAAAGACGGACAGTTTGCCGGTACCATCTGCACGGATATCGATTTGGCGGTGGTGGATGCCCAGGTTGATAAGCTAAAGTATCATGGGGAAGCCGGCATGGCAGCCGTTGCGGATAAAAACGGCATGATCTTGGGCATTGGCACCGATGAAGCCATTGGTTCCAAGTTCCAGGATTTGCCTGGCGTTGGTAACCATTTCGATGAAATGCTGGAAAAGGGCAAAGGGGTATTTGTTTTTGACAGTCCCCGGGATGGTAAGATGATTTGCGGTTATACGGTAGTGCCCAGTACAGGCTGGCTGTTGGCAATGAGCGTTCCCTATGACTACGTATTTTCCTCGGTTACGACGCTTAAAACGGTATATGGCATCCTGACCATCGTAGGGCTTATCCTGGTTTTGGTAACGTGCTTCCAGTTTGCAGGACGCATCACGCGGCCGCTGGTGGCTTTGGAGGCGCACGCTGCCGAGATGGCCAAGGGCAATCTGGCTATGCCGCCCCTGTCTGTTGAGTCCCGTGATGAAATCGGCTCCCTTACCCAGGCTTTTAATACCATGAATGAGAATCTGCGTAATCTCATCACCCATATGGCTACAACGGCAGAGCAGGTGGCGGCGTCTTCTGAGGAGCTCACGGCTAATGCCCAGCAGTCGGCGGATACGGCGGTGCACGTGGCGGAAAACGTCGGCGAGGTCAGCGCTCAGGTGGCCCAGCAGCTGGATGAAGTCGACAAAGCAAAACAGAGTGTTGATGGAGTTTATCACGATATCGATGTAATGTCGGAAAAGGCGGTACAGGTAACAGTGGCATCGACCCATACGGCTGAGGCTGCCAAACGTGGTGCCAGCCTTATGGAAGAGGCCATCAGCAAGATGGGCTCTATCGAAAAGAGCGTTATGGAATCGGCAGCTGTTGTCAAGGCTTTAGGCGAGAATTCCCAGCAGATTGGCCAGATTGTCGAGGCCATTTCGGCCATCGCCCAGCAGACCAATTTGCTGTCCCTCAATGCGGCGATTGAGGCAGCTCGGGCTGGAGAGCAGGGCCGCGGCTTTGCTGTCGTGGCTGAGGAGGTCCGGAAGCTGGCAGCTGAGTCCCAGGAGTCAGCGGAACAGATAAAAGAGCGCATTTCGTCGATTCAGAAAGATACGGCTCAAGCCGTAGAGTCGATGCAGAATGGCACCCAGGAGGTGACAAAGGGAACGAAGGCCATCCGTGATGTGGGCGAGCAGTTCGAGGACATCATGGCAAAGGTCGATGACATCAACCAGCAAATGTCGCAAATCAATGAGTCCGTAAGCAAGGTATCGGCTGGAGCGGAGCAGATTGTCACCGCTGTCGATGCCATCGATGGTGTCAGCAAGAAGACGGCGGAAAATACCCAGACGATTTCCTCGGCAACGGAGGAACAGTCAGCCTCCAACGAGGAGATTGCTGCCGCTTCCCAGGCCCTTTCGACCCTGGCTGGCAACATGCAAAATGCCGTAAATAAGTTCAAAACCTGATGACAGGCAAGCAAAAGGAGTATGTCCAGTGGCGGACATACTCCTTTTGCTATTCGTTGCTTAATGGGCAAGAAGCTGGCGCGTGTGCTCGGCAACTTGCTCTGGGGTAAGGGAACGGTCGCGGGCGACGCCGGTCTTGCGGGCAGCCTGGGCTACGGCGGCGGCTACTGCCGGTGCCACTTCCGGATTAAAGGGGCTGGTGATGATGTGGTCTTCATTCAGTTCCTTTTCCCCGATAAGGCTGGCGATGGCCTGGGCGGCAGCTACTTTCATTTCTTCGTTGATTTCGCTGGCACGGACATCGAGCGCACCGCGGAAAATTCCCGGGAAGGCCAAGAGATTGTTGACCTGATTTGGGAAATCGCTGCGTCCCGTGCAGACGATGCGGGCGCCGGCTTCCTTGGCAAGCTGCGGCAGAATTTCTGGTTCCGGGTTGGCCATTCCCATGACGATGGCGTCTTTGTTCATCGTGCGGACCATATCCTGGGAGACGCAGCCAGCAACGGATACGCCGATAAAGACGTCAGCTTTGCGGATTACCGACTCCAAGGGGCCAGCTTCGTGGCTGGGATTGGTGATTTTGGCAATGTCGTCCTTATAGGGATTCATGCCGTTGGGGCGTCCTTCGTAGATGGCACCGCGGGAATCACAGAGGATGATATTGCGGCCGCCAGCACTGTAAATGAGGCGGGTGATGGCTTGTCCGGCGGCACCGGCACCATTGACGACGAATTTGGAGTCCTGGAAGGTCTTGCCCGTGAGTTTAAAGGCGTTGATAAGGGCGGAGACCACCACGATGGCCGTACCGTGCTGGTCATCGTGGAACACGGGGATATCCAGCGTTTTGCGCAGCTCTTTTTCGATGTCAAAGCATTGAGGGGCTTTGATGTCCTCCAGATTGATGCCGCCAAAGGTGGGGGCAATGAGCTTTACGGTCTTGATTACTTCCATCGGGTCTTGGGTGTCCAGGCAGATGGGGACGGCATCAACACCAGCAAAGCCCTTAAAGAGGACGGCTTTGCCCTCCATGACGGGAAGCCCAGCTCCGGCCCCGATGTTGCCAAGGCCCAAAACAGCCGTGCCGTTGGTTACGACGGCCACCATATTGCCTTTGGCTGTGTAGTCGTATATTTTCTGGGGATTGTCGTGAATCTCCAGGCAGGGGGCAGCGACGCCAGGGGAATAAGCCAGGGTTAAATCCTTGGCACTAGTCAGGGATACTTTGCTCTTTACTTCCAGTTTTCCCTGATGTTTTTTATGTAAGGCCAAAGCCTGTTCGTTAATATTGCTCATAAAGGAATCTTCCTTTCTATCTTAATGAAATTTAGTGAAAATGATTGTTATTTTTATAGAATAAATTATAGTAGTCTCAATATTTTTTTCCAATATGGATTTTTCATAAGGGGATAGTTTTTTTTTATAGCCACACAAAAAAGAAACGAGGCAGGGAAATTGCAGGTTGTAGGGTTCGAGAGGAGGCGGGTTCGAAAAATTACTCCGGCGGCGAAGAGCTGCTTCGAATCTAACCCAGCTACCCTGCAACCTGCAATTTATAAAAAATGTGTTGATAATTTAGCAGAAGCCCCCATAAGTCAGATGAATCAATCTAACTTATGGGGGCTTCTGTATTTTATGCCAATGCAAAGGGATTTTTCCCAGTCCCTTTTATGGTAAGATTTTATACCTTATTGTGTTTTGGAAGCACCAGCTCCACTGCGGCTGGGAGCCGTCTGCTCAGGAGCAGATGGGGGGCTGCTTTCCGGTTTGCTGCTGGACTCGCGGCGGGAATTGTTCGATTCATTGCGTTCGCCGGCTTCATTGCTGCGGAGTTCGCTGCGGCGGTTTGGCTTGGAAGAGGTATTGCTCTTGGTGTTGCCAATGGATTTGTCGCTGGCAGGAACTTCCTTAGCCGTGGACGGAATGGATCGTTCGTATTCTTTGATGTCGTTTTCCATGCGGGAACGGACCTTGGCACTCATGTTGACACCGAGGGTCTCAGCCACGGTGGTGCGAATCTTGCTGAGGTCCGGAATCCAGTAGCTTACGCCGTCGATGTAGAGTGGGCGGCCCGGAACCATGTCGGTTTTGAGGCCATTGCTCTTGGATTCCTTAAGGGTGCCAGCCAGTTCTAACAACTGGCGGAAAGAAAGGTCGGTCTTGATAGAGCCCATGACTTCCCGGATGATGCCTGGAAGTTTGGGAATGACTGCCGGGGAGACCATCTTGTCGATGCAGGCCTTGATGAAGTCCTGTTGGCGGCGGATTCGTCCCAAATCGCCTTCTTCATCGCGGTAGCGCACGTAGGTGATGGCCTTGGCGCCATCCATGTGCTGCATGCCCGGCTGGAAGTCGATGAGCAGACCGCCATCATCGTCATAGGGGTCCTCGTAATGCATGCGTTTGGGTACATCGATATCAATGCCACCCAGGGCATCGATGATTTTAGCAAAGGATTTCGTGTTGATGATGACATAGTGTTCGATGTTAACACCCAGCAGATTCTCGACGGTATCCTGGGTGAGTTTTTCGTGGCCGTAAGCATAGGCTGCGTTGACCTTGTCGAAGCCGTGTCCCTTGATTTTGACGCGGGTGTCCCGGGGAACCGACAGCAGGGAAGCCTGTTTCTGCTTGGGGTCCACAGCGGCAATCATCAGGGTGTCGCTGCGGCCTACGTCGCCGTCGCGTTCATCGACGCCCATAATCATGACCGTGGTCTTATCCTTGGCGGTTAACAGACCGTCGTCAACGGCTTCTTCAATGGGTTTATCCAGCAGGCTGCTATTGGCAAACAGCGCTCCGCCGATTGCCGCGGCAGCGAAACAAAAAAACAGAAGAACCCATGGCCAGATGCGGCGCTTCTTCTGTGACCTGCGCGGGGGATATTTGGAATTCTGCAAAAATCATACCTTCTTTTCTTTTAGTCCCATCTATTCATTAACGTAAGAAATATGCGTACATTAGCTATTATAATGAGATATTCCGCAATGTGCAATTATATTTTTCCTATCGCATATATATCCATGAGTTTATAGGAACTATATGAAAAAAAGAAGGAAAGTTTATCAACCAAGGGAAAATTGGGGCTATAAGTAGGGATTTTGTAAACCCTGTTTTGCGAGCTGACTTATCCACATGAATAACAACCGGATATTCAGGGGAAAAGCACAAAATATGGAAATTCGGTGGAAAAAAGACCAAATATATGGGGTTATCCACGGATTTATCCACATTATCCACAAGTAGAGCCGATAGGATTAGCCACAATATACACATGATGGCTATATATTATAGAAGGAAAGTGAATTTTGAAGCCGGTGCCTGCTGGCGTTATCCACAGATGTGGATTGTTTTGTGGATAACGAAAGATTGTTTGCTTTTCCTAGGAGAGGAGGATTCTGCTAAGCCGACGGCGAAATTATTCATACTATATCAAATAAAGAAAGGAGATGAGCAGTTTGGTATCCGACGGAGAATTATTCTTCCGCTTGGTACTGGCTTGTGTGCTCGGTGGTGTTATTGGCTACGAGCGGCAGTCACGACGCAAATCAGCCGGTCTGAGGACCAATATGCTGGTATGTCTCGGTTCCTGTCTGGTCATGGTCCTTTCCCAGGCTCTTTACCGGGAGGTAGAGGGGCTGACCAATGCTGACCCGGCCCGGTTGGCGGCCCAGGTAGTCAGCGGCATCGGTTTTTTGGGGGCTGGTGCCATCATGAAGGAAGGCCTGACCGTTACGGGACTTACCACTGCGGCCTGTCTGTGGGTCGTGGCTGGGGTAGGTCTGGCGGTGGGAGCTGGTTTTTATTCCGGAGCGCTTATGGCGACTGCTTTGGTTTTTGTGACTTTGGGAAGTCTGTCGCGGCTGGATGAATGGGTGGACCATGAGAAGAATTTTGTCTTATCCATTCACACCGTGGATAAGCCTGGTCAAGTCATGAAAATAAGTTCCTGCCTGGAGGATCTGCAGCTGCGAATTCGCGGGATTAAGCTGAAGGCCGATGAAGATGAGGTGGATTTGAGCGGCGAAAGGCTGCTCTACATCAATCTGGAGATTTACAACAAGCAAGGGGTCAAGGGGGTTATCATCGTCGACGCAGTGCGGCAGATTGATGGGGTACACAGTGTGGATATTTCCTGATTCTGTGGACTTGGTATGTCTGCAGGACGGGGTTCATTTTAGCAAAAGGAGAGATTGTTTATGTTAAACGAAGAAATCGTAGATGCCATGGTTCGTGCTGCCATGAAGGCAATGGACAACGCCTATGCACCCTATAGTGGACATTCGGTGGGGGCATGCGTACTGGCGGCTGATGGTACGCTCTATACTGGCGTAAACATCGAAAACGCCATTGGGCGCCTGTCGGTAGCGGCTGCTGAGGTGGCTATGTACCGCGCAATCGCCGATGGCAAGCGCGAGTTTGACGGCGTTCTGGTCATTTCGGATTTTGAGCGTCCCTTTGTACCCAATGGTGCTGTTTTACAGCTTTTAGCGGAGTTTGACGTACCGGAAGTCATCATGGCGAATATGACGGGAAAGGTTGAGCGGGCAGAGCTCAAGACGATGCTTCCGTATGCACGGGAACCCATCGAAAATGCTGCGCATAGGGATTAAGCTTTGGGGCCATTCTTTCGATATTATAGGTAAGAGAAAGGGTGGTGCGTGATGGGCGTGAATAACAGTATGGATGCTTTGGCGTCCTTGCAGGCGCTGGTGGCAAAGAAAAAACAGAAATCGGGCAGCAGCACGGCGGCAAAGGCTGGTCAGGCATCGTTTGCGGATGTCTGGGATCAGGTAAAAAAGGAGCAGCAGGAGTGGAAGGAGACCTTGGATGCGGTGGATTTGGCCCAGTATAAGCTATCCTTGGCGGACAGCTTTTGGTCAGACCGTACAAAGGCTAACCAATACCTTCGGAACTATGTCCAGCGCCAGCAGCGGAGTATCAATCAGCAGAACCTGACGGAAATCACGAAGAATATTGCCTGGCTCAACCAGCTCAATATGAGTGGCGTGTTAAATGGCAATATCGATTCGGAGGCAGCTTCGGCGGCCGGTAAGACGATACAGACGGCTTTGCAGGGCTTGATTTTACAGAATATCAAGAATACCAGTACTATGTATTTATTTGGTGGTTTCTAAACACAAAAATGGGGCTGTGAAATTACAGTTTGCAGGTTACAAGAATCTCATTCGAAACAGCACTTCGCCGCCGCTAGGGACAGTGCCAACACTCCACGGGAGATGTTTTCCTAAACGAAATTTTTATCTTTAATTAAGCATCGAAAAAGTTGCAAAACGCGCTTCGCTTGAACGGTAGCAATTTTTCGACGAACAGTGA
>NZ_JAILKR010000061.1 GCF_024693525.1 Selenomonas sp.
ATGGTGAAATTGCCGGATGCTGCCGTGTTTTCCCGTCAAAAGATAACGGCAAGTACACTTTAGGTAGATTAGCCATTCGCAAGAAATATCGCGGCCAGTCATATGGCAGTCTCATTATGCGTAAGGTGGAAGCGTGGATAAAAAAGAACAGCATTCCAGCTTTGGAACTATCGGCACAGGTAAGAGTACGACCATTCTATGAAGCATTAGGTTATATTGCTAGTGGTGACGAATACCTCGATGAGGGCTGCCCGCATATTCATATGGAAAAAGCTTTTATCTAATGACAGGCGTATCATCAAAAAGCCGCAGATGACAATTCCCCATCCTGCATGAAACTTTGCAGGATGGGGAATTACTGGCTTAAAAGGGTGGTTTACGGTTGGTACTTTTTTATGGCCTCCTGTGCCATTTTCCGGAAGACATCTTCATACTTACGGTATTTTTTCTGACCGATAACAAAGGGATGGGGCTGGCCGGGGCGGCGGTGTTTGAGTTTTTCCAGACGGGGAAAGGTATCGTCTACCCAGCCATGGGCGCTCATTTCTACATCAACCTGGAAATCAGCGGTGTATTTTGCGAAGTAGTTTACTGCGCTTAGATAGAGGTAATTCATTTCCAGATTGGCTGGTGTGCCGGTGCCGCCCCAAATGGCCACATGATGTTTTTCGCCATGGTCAGTGACTGGGACAATCATGGACAGGCAGCCCGGGGTATGACCAGGAGTGAGTACGAGAAAAATATTTGTGTCGCCTAAGGTTATGATTTGACGGTCATTCAGCTCAATGTCAATATGGGGACGTACGCCGGAAAAAGCGTTTTTGGTGGGAATTACCGAATACCAGTTGCTGTCAATGATATTAATGCCGATTTTTGCCTGCGGCGCATATTTATCCTTGAAGAACTGGGCACCACCATAGTGGTCGCTGTGGCCGTGGGTAAGGAGAATATAGCGGGTGTCGGCAGGGGATAAGCCTAGCTTTTTCATGCTGGCGGCGGCATAGTCTGCATCCTGTTCATCCCAGCCGGAGTCAATCATGATAAGACCTTCACTAGTGCGCACAACAAATTGAGCTACGGAGATGGAGCCAATGTAGAAAAGGTTGTCAAAGACTTGCGCGGGTTCGATGGGCGTGCGGTCAAATAAATAGTGCATGGCTGTTTCCCCGGTAGCTTCCTCCGGCGAATGGGGATATTCTGTGGATGCAGCGAATGCCTGTGGGTCACCCCATAACAAGCCGGCGGTTAGAGCCAGACTGCCTTTGAGAAAGTTCTTTCTGGAAATAGGTGAATAGAAATTCATCATTAGATGCCTCCTGATATTAGTATGCTAACATACTAATATAATAGTACGTTGACATACCATTATCAAGAAAAAATCACAGCCTAGCCGTGATTTTTTCTTCCAGTCTAGTGAGGGTTTTTGTAAAGCTGGTTAATTCCTCGTCTGTAAGCCCGGATTCGGTTTCCCGCATAAAGTCATAGTCAAGTTTTGCCAGTTCCTTGGTGAGAAAGATCCCAGCGGGGGTGGCTTGCAGCTTATAGAACCGTTTATCGCTATCATCTTTTTGACGGGTCAATAATTCTTTTTTTAGCAGTCTGTCCACCAAAGCCTTGGTGCTGTTCTTGTCTTTTTCCAAGCGCGCAGCTAATTCTTGTTGAGAAAGGTTTTTCTCCTTGCTGACAATTTGCAGCACCACCCATTGTTCCGGGGTGATGTTATAATCGGCTAATACTTTTGTCATGAACTGATGAATCTTGCGAGCTGTACGACAAATGATATAGCCTGTGGTTTCTTGTAGCATAACATTCTCCTCATTACATAACTGAAATCATTATAGCATATTTTGACCAGTCATTTTAGGTATTTTATGATTGGGATGGCTTTTCGTTTAATAGAATTTTTCCTCTGCTGATTCACACTATTGTTATGCCCGTTTCAATTTTATGTAGGGATGATTTATCATGCAAATGGTGTCGTGCTAAAGAAGAAACGGCTTATTTCTTCTGGTGAATACTGGTCATGTTCCATCCACCATCTGACGGTTTCCGCAAAATCACAGATCATATGATTCAGCATATACTCCTGCGGCACATCTTGTTTATGCTTATTCAGCTCATTGGCAAATACCTTTTCTAGATACGCCTTAAAATAGCGCATGAACATCTCACCGCTTTCACAGGCTAAGATGCCACGGATATAGCTGCTGCTGTCCTTTATATGATACAGAATATGCGTAATCTCTGCTTTGATATCCTTTTTCTCTGTTGAGAAATCATGTGTTTTTTCCTGGGTTAGCTCATCTGAAAACACGTGCTCAAAAATTTCCGTACATAAGGCCTTTAACAGTTCGTCCTTCGTTTCAAAATGCGAATAGAAGGTACTGCGCCCAATATTTGCCGCATCAATGATTTCCTGTACGGATATATTGGAATATGATTTTTTTTCCAATAGGCTTGTAAAAGCTTGAAAAACTGCGGCTCGTGTCTTTTTCTGTCTACGGTCCATACGTTGCCTCCCGAACAATTTTACCAAAATGTTCAATAACGAACTTTTACGCGAATCTGCTTATTGTTTTCAAAAATAAGCAACATTATAATCATAACTGAACAACATGTTCATTATTGCGTAAATTGTACATGTTACCAGGGAACGTGTCAATGGGAGGTTTCGTTATGATTAAGAAAATATGCGATTTTCTCGCGGGGTGGAAGATGACACTGGTGGGGGGAAGTTTCCTGCTGGCCTCTTTTGTATTGCCGCGATTCGGTTTTGCGGATAGTGCGCAGCTGGCATGGTTTACCGTCGTGCTTTGCGGCCTTCCTTTGTTGTATTTAGCAATTTGGAGAATCATTCATAATAAAGGAATCAGCAAAATATCCTCAGCTCTGCTAATCTCTATGGCCATGCTTGCGGCAATATGCATTGGCGATTTGTTCGCCGCAGGGGAAGTCGCCTTTATCATGGCCATTGGTGCCCTGCTGGAAGATATGACCACCCAAAGAGCCAAAAAGGGCCTAAAAAAACTGCTTTCCCTTACGCCGGAAAATGCGCGTCTTGTCCGTGATAACCAGGCGATCATGATTCCCGTAGAGGAAATACAGAAAGGTGACTGCCTGCGTGTACTATCGTTAGCATCCAGTAAAGGCTTTTCTTCATTCAACGGAATGAAATAGAGGGCATTGTCGCCATTTATGAGGTACAGCAAAGCTCCAATCTGACGTATCGTGTCTATGACTATGGGCGCGTGGGCAAAGATGGCAAGCCGCGCCAGCTTCATATCGACAAGGCTTTGGCGGTAACCAAGTTAGAGGTGCCGCAGGCTGTGTCGGAAAAAATGGTGGATCTTGACCTGTTCCCGGATATTGCTGTCAAATTATTGGCGGAATGCAAGTATTTCAAAGTATATCATGGCAGTCTGCAGGGAAATAGCACGATGCATGCTGGGGAGGATTCTTTCCATTGCCTGACGGTTCTGGATGGTGCTTTGACGCTTACTTCCGGGGTTGAGAGCCTTACTGTGGCAAAGGGAAAGACGGTTTTTGTGCCTGCGGGATTGGGCAATTATCAGTTGCAGGGACAGGCTGAGTTTATCCTAAGCAAATTATGACGCAGGAAAAGCTTCTCGGCATAGAGAAGAGACGGATATCATAAGTGGCGGCTCGCGAACGCTTTTGGGTTTGCGAGCCGCTTTTTCTTATATGGGGACTGAATGAAGTGTAAGATTTTCGTTTATTTTACCAATAATATTGATACTGTGTCATTTTGATTATATAATACAAGCAATAAGAAAAGGTTACATGGTGTCATTTATAGGCTGGGGCCAAAGTTTTTGGCAGAAATGCAAGCTGACTATGGTCAGAAGGCATAAAATGAGAATATGGAGGGTGTGTGGCAATGCAATATGCGAAACTCGGTAACACGGATTTGGAAGTATCCCGCATTTGCTTAGGCTGCATGGGTTTTGGCAATGCAGCTGCGGGACAGCATAGCTGGACGGTGGACGAAACTGCCACCCGGGAGATAATCAAGCATGCCTTGGCGCAGGGGATAAATTTCTTTGATACGGCCATTGCCTATCAGAACGGCACCAGCGAGGAATATCTGGGCAGAGCGTTGCGCGATTATGCCTTGCGGGACGAGGTGGTGGTCGCGACAAAATTCCTGCCCCGCAGTACGCAGGAAATCGAAGCTGGTGTGACCGGTCAGGAACATATTGCCAAACAGCTGGATATGAGTTTGCAGCATTTGGGGATGGATTATGTGGATCTGTATATCTACCATATGTGGGATTATCAGACCGATATTTATGATATCTTAGACGGTCTTACACAGCAGGTGAAGGCGGGCAAAGTCCGCTATATAGGCATTGCCAACTGCTATGCCTATCAGCTGGCCAAGGCCAATGCGCTGGCGGCAAAGGAAGGCTTTGCTCCCTTTGTGTCGGTGCAGAACCATTACAATCTGCTGTTCCGCGAGGAAGAACGGGAGATGGCAAAATTATGCGCCGAGGACAACATTGCCATGACGCCTTACAGTGCGCTGGCCAGCGGCCGGCTGGCTAGAAGGCCCGGGGAACGGTCCAAGCGTCTTGCTGAGGATAGTTATGCCAAGCTCAAATACGATGGCACGGCTGAAGCTGATGAAAAAATCATCCTGCGCGTGGCAGAGCTTGCCGATACGTATGGCGTATCCATGACGGAAATCGCTTTGGCCTGGCT
>NZ_JAILKR010000098.1 GCF_024693525.1 Selenomonas sp.
CTGCAAGCAGCGGAACATTCCTATCTTTACCTTTGTCAATAAGCTGGACCACTATGGTAAGGCTCCGATTGACCTTATGGACGAAATCGAAAACGTGTTGGGCATCCGCTCTTATCCGATGAATTGGCCAATCGGTCAGGATGGGCAGTACATGGGCGTTTACGACCGCCGCAACGATAAGGTGTTGCTCTTCGCTGAGGATACGACCCATGGTCAGGAGGCGCGTATCGCTGATGTCTATGAGCCCGATGACCCGGCAGTCATCGAGCGCGTGGGCGAAGATGTCTGGGAAGCTCTGCAGGAAGATTTGGAGCTCCTCAATGAGGCTGGTGAGGAATTCGATATGGAACTCGTCAATGCCGGTGAGCTCACGCCTATGTTCTTTGGTTCGGCCATGACGAACTTTGGTGTGCAGGACTTCCTGGAAGGCTATATCCGCATGGCGCCGATCCCGCAGCCCCGCAAGTCTTCAGAGGGTATGATTCCGGCCAGCGATGAGAAGTTCTCGGGCTTTGTCTTTAAGATTCAGGCCAACATGAACCCGGCCCATCGCGACCGTCTGGCCTTCATCCGCATTTGCTCGGGCAAGTTCGAGCGCAACATGGAAGTCTGGCATGAGCGCACGGGCAAGATGTTAAAGCTCGCTCAGCCTCAGCAGTTCCTGGCTCAGGACCGCCAGATTGTGGATACGGCATATCCGGGTGACATCATCGGTCTCTTCGACCCGGGGGTCTTTGGCATCGGCGACACGGTCTGCGATGCCAGCCATAAGTTCAAATATGCGGACTTCCCGGTATTCCCGCCAGAAAAATTCGCCCGCGTTCAGGCGAAGGATACCATGAAGCGCAAGCAGTTCGTCAAGGGTATCGAGCAGCTCACTCAGGAGGGCGCAATCCAGCTCTTCCAGCAGGCTGGCGCCGGTACCGAGTCCTATATCGTCGGCACTGTCGGCACGCTTCAGTTCGAGGTGCTGGAGTACCGCCTCAAGAATGAGTACAACGTCGATATCGAGATGAATATGCAGCCCTACGAGGTCGCCCGCTGGATGGCCTTTGAGGATGGCCGCGAAGTGACGCCGGCAGAGCTCAAGGGCGCGGACCGTGGTATGTTCGTCTATGACCGCAACCAGAATCCGGTGCTGCTTCTTAGCAACGAGTGGGCCATCGGCTGGATTACGGACAACAATCCGGACCTGGTGCTCAACCACGTTCCCTTTGACAAAAAAGAGGCATAAATTTTCGTTTCAATGATTCAATAAAAAGGTTCCAGCCGTTTGCAAGGGCAAATGGCTGGAACCTTTTTTTATTTCCCGTACAGGTTATGAAATTCTTCGGCGATGGTTTCGTAATTGGTGGGACGCACGCGGATGCTGTAGCCCACAAATATCGGTGGGGTGGCGAACCGGGGCATGAGCTTGGCGTAGATGGTTTTATCCCGATGATAGAAGAAAATGTTATAACTGTTGCAGTGCTTGTGGAAGTGATGGGTAAGATAGTCCGTGGCAATTTGCAGATAATCGGCCAAGGTATCAAGGGATTGGTCGGTAAGCTTACGGACAATCAGATTGAACTCCCAAAAGCCGATGCGGGGCTGGTCCGATACCGTCATGGATACATCATTTTGGGCGTAGATGACTGGGCCTTCAAATTCTTCCGGATGAACGGTAATGGCGTTGGTGAGCTTAGGGAGGGCGATGAGCTGCATGTGGGGGTGGCGAATGGTGCCGCCGGACAGGGGGCCGAAGTTTTTGAAGAAGAGAACCTCTTGATATTTGCCGCAGTGGAGAAGCTGCCGCCAGTGATGAACGCCAAAGTGAATGAGTTTTCGCATGTGTTCCGTGGTGTATTCGGGCATATCGCTGTGGCAGGCGTCGCCTTCAATCAGCACGAATTGGTCAGTTCCTTTCAGTACGTTGTATTTGTTGCGGACCAGCAGGATGGAGCCATCGCTGTCGATGATATTTTCCAGGTTTTCGCGGTCGCAGAATGGGCAGTAATGGTCGGTGTGGACGATGGTTTCTGGTTTTTGGCGCCCCAGGGCCATATCGAATTCAAGCAGGTTGTGATTCATGATTGCTCCTTGCCGTTTTCGGCTGATGCCATAAAAAAATGTGGCATACTAAGGCTATAAATGATATAATTCATATGTTACGTACCAATATTATAGCGATATTGGTGAGATTTTGCAAAACGGGCATGCTGCCAGGTGCAGTATGCCTTTGTACATAGGCGGTGTTTCCAATTAGTAACCAGGAAGTAAAAGAAGAAAAGAAATCCAGCAAGGGGGAGTCCTTCCTTAAAGGAACCTTCATATTGACGGTGGCCGGTTTTGTGGTCAAGGTCATCGGTTCTTTGAACTGGATTTTTGTATCCCGAATCCTTGGCGGTGAAGGTATTGGTCTTTATCAGATGGCCTTCCCGATTTATTTCTTTGCCATGACGGTGTCGCAGGCTGGTGTGCCGGTGGCTATCTCCATCATTACGGCAGAGAAGGTGGCGTTAAAGGATATCTTCGGGGCAAGGCGCGTGTTCCACATCTCCATGGCGTTGATGCTGGTGACAGGCCTGGTATTCTCGTTTTTGACCTATTTCGCGGCGGATTGGCTTATCGATTGGCAGTTTGTCCGTGACCCGCGCGCTTATAAGTCGATTGTGGTGTTGGCACCAACGGTATTCTTCGTCACCTTGCTGGCGAGTTCCCGCGGCTATCTACAGGGCTGGCAGCGCATGACGCCGACAGCGGTTTCCCAGATTGTTGAGCAGATTTTCCGCGTCATTACCATGATTCTCTTGGCGGAGCTCTTGCTGCCCTGGGGCCTTGACTATGCATCGGCGGGTGCGTCGCTCGGCGCTTTGGCGGGAGCGGTGACGGGCCTCATGGTGCTGGTCTACTTCCACTGGAAACTCGACCGGGACATTGAGCGGGACTATGGCAACGACTTGCAGCCTCTGCCGGGCAAGGAAAGCGAGCCGGCCTGGGATATCATCAAGCGCATCTTTAAGCTGTCCCTGCCGGTATCGGCGGCCAGCATTATGCTGCCGGTTGTCTCGAACCTTGACCTTATGATTGTGCCGCAGCGTTTGGAAGTGGCAGGCTACAGCGTCAACGAAGCGACGGAGCTGTTCGGGTATCTCACGGGTATGGCGGTGCCACTCGTCAATCTTTCGTGCATCATCACGGCGTCGATGGCCATGAGCATCGTACCAGCCATTTCGGAGGCGCGGGCGCTTAAGGATATGAAGCGCGTCTATAATCAGACGGCGGCTTCCGTCCGCATCTCGAACTTTGTCTGCTTCCCGGCCTTTGTCATCGTATTCGTGCTGGCGACGCCGATTTCGTCGCTGATTTACAATGCACCGGGGGCAGGCCCGGCCGTCATGATTTCGGCTGTCAGCATCATCCTTTTGGGCCTGCATCAGGTATCGACAGGTATCCTGCAGGGCCTCGGCCATCCGACGATTCCGATGGTCAATATGATTCTCGCGGCTGTGGCTAAAGTCGTCCTGAACTGGGAGCTCACGGCAATTCCCTGGCTCGGCATCATGGGTGCTGCCTGGGCAACGGCAGCTGATATGGGTGTTGCCGCCATTATCAACCTGATTTTTATCTACAAATTCATTGGCTATCGCATGGAAATTCCGCAACTCTTAAAGACCATCATTGCGTCGGCGGTTATGGCGGCAGCGGTTTACTTCTTCTACGACTGGACGATGGCTTGGTGGCAGATTGGGGTCATCTCGACCTTCGGTGCGGTGTTCTTTGGCTGTGCGGTATACATCGCGGTCATGCTGCTGATTGGTGGTTTGCGCGAAGACGACCTCGAACGAATGCCGATGCTTGGCCGCATTGGCATCAAGTTCCTGCGCCGTATCGGTGTCTTTAAGACGACGGCAAATTGATTCGAAGAAACAAACGAGCAGCATCAACCTGCTCGTTTTTTATAGGAGGAGAAACATTGAAAAAGCTGGTCCTTTTCTATAATCCAGTATCGGGGCATGCAGCCTTCAAGAATAAACTCGATAGCATGATTGAGGCATTTCAGCGTCGCAATATCCTGCTGCTCTTGTATCGAACGAAAAAAGAAGGCAATGAGGATTTTGTCGATTTTGTTCGTGAGACTCAGCCAGAAGGGGTGCTGGCTGCAGGCGGCGATGGAACGGTTCATGAGTGCGTTAATTTGATGGTGAAAAATGGTATTGACCTGCCACTGGGCATCATTGGCAGTGGAACGTCTAACGATTTTGCCACTTATCTCAAAATCAATGAGGATATGGAACGATACTTTGATATCATCGCCAGCGGCAAGTTCTGCCGTATGGATTTGGGCAAGATCGGCGAGGATTATTTCATCAACGTCGCCAGCGCTGGCATGATGACAGGCATCGCGCATGAGGTAGATGCGCGCCTCAAGAATGCCATGGGCAAGATGGCCTACTATATCAAAGGTTTGGGCGAGATTCCGAAATTCCATGCCGTTCCGCTTAAAATCGAAGCTGATGGCGTGCTGCATGAACTCGAGGCTTTTCTGTTTGTCGTCATCAACAGCGCCGTGGTGGGCAGCATGAAAAATGTGGCCAAGGACGTATCGGTCACCGATGGGAAATTGGATTTGCTGGCGATCCGCAAATGCGGTGTGCCTTCCCTGATGGCTGTAACCGCTGACCTTATCGCAGGCAAGCCGGTGTCGGAGAAGGATAAGGTCCTGCACATTCAGGCAGAAACCTTCCGCATTGAAGCGGCAGAACCCTTGCAGAGTGATTTGGATGGAGAAATCGGCCCATTGCTGCCCTTAACCATCGAAACGGTGCCGCAGGCCATTGCGGTTTACTGTGATGGAAAAAGATAAGCAGAATGGTTAAGCGGGTGGTTGACAAGTCAAATGTCAGCCACCCGCTATTGCATTGCTGGTTTATTGTGTTTTTGCCTGCAGTTGACCGGTCAAATTGACAAGTCAAACTCTAGTTTTTGACGGTATATATGTGGATGTTATCGAAAAGTACCAACCTTGCTTTAGGAAAAGAAGCGTGGGGGTTGTTGGAAGTCGTTGCGCTTTTTGTTTATTTGCGGGGTGACCAGCTGGCGTAGTTCGGTGGCCATGGTGTCAAGGGTAAGCTGTTGCTGCAGGGGCGATAAGGTGTCAAGGCTTTGGGCGCGCTGGGGGCTGGTCAGGAAGGCACTGGTTTTGGTGATGAGCGGAAGTGTTTCCGCTTTTTTTATGCGATGGAGTAAGTCGCGCCCGCGGGGGCCGCAGGCGAGTATGCGGGCGTAGAGAGGGCCGGCTTTGTCGATGGCATCCAGCTGTGTCTGTGTGACGCCGAGCATTAGGTGGATGAGGGTGCGGGCGATGCGGCTTCGGGGATAGCGCTTGGTGGTGGCGGCCGCTAGGAGTTCCCCGTAGGTCGTAGTTGTTTGCAGGCAGTCCCGCAGGCGGTTTTCCAGGCCTTCGTTGATACCAGCAAGCTTGCATAGGGTTTGGTTATCGGTGCGTAGCATCAGGGCCTGCAATGGCAGAAACAGGCGGTCATGGTCTGGCAGCTGGGAGACTGCGAGTCGCTGGAGTGATTCTAAGCTGGCTGGTGGTAACGACTGGCGCAGCGCGTGAACATCGTGTTCTGTTAGCTGGGAAGCGAGCAGTTTGCCGTCGGCGGCTCGCGTGGCGACAGCGGCTTTATGCAACAGCTGTCGGATGGCTGTTGCGCTGGCGTTGGTGGCGCTGATGTCCTGGTTATGATAGCTGGCACCGACCCGGGGAATCAATAGTGGCTTGATGCCGGGCGTTTTTTCCAGTGCCCGCAGGTACTCGATGGCAAGAATGTTGTTTGGCTCGTGCAAAAGGGTTGCGTCGGCATCGGCGGCCGTGGCGGTAAGTTCTGTAAGTGCTTGGGCGTAGGAGGCTCCATCCTTTATTCGCTCGTGCAGCTGCCTTTGGACGGCATCGGAGTCAATGGCCGCTGCAATGGTCTTGAGCGTGACTAGGGACGGGCATTCGGCGCCAAAGGCCAGCGTGTCGACGCAGCCAAGCCGCGCCAGCAGGCGTACGCCACCGCGGGCAAAGTCCTGGGCACTGCGGCAGGAAAAGGCGAAGGGCAGCTCAAGGACTAGGTCGCAGCCGCCAGCAATGGCCAGCTCGGCACGCTGCCATTTGTCGAAAAGTGCCGCCTGCCCACGCTGGACAAAGCTGCCGCTCATGACAGCAATGACGATACTTCTGGGATAGGTCTGCCGAATTTGTTCGATTTGATAGCGATGGCCGTTATGGAAGGGATTGTACTCGGCGATGATACCGGTAACGTGCATGACGATGCCTCCTGTGCTAGTTAACGAGAATAGGTTCCTTGTTTAGTTTAGCATTTGCGGGGCATTTGTGACAAGATTCCTTTGGGTCTGGGCAAGAATATGTTATACTTAAAGATACGAATGCGATTATAGCGCATGATATTTCGTACGGATATAGGAGATTGAAATAGATGGAAAAGAAAAAAGTAGTAGTGGCCATGAGCGGCGGTGTGGATAGTTCCTTGACGGCAGCGCTGCTTGTCGAACAGGGCTATGATGTCATTGGCATCACCATGCGCCTCTCGGAGGAGAGCCGCGACTTTGATTGTAACGATCGGGGCTGCTGCAGTCTGGCCAGCGTCGACGATGCCCGCCGGGTGGCGGAGACCATCGGTATCCCACATTATACGGTCAATTTTAAAGAGGCCTTCCAAAAGGATGTTATCGATTATTTTTTGGCCGATTACGCCAAGGGGTGGACGCCAAATCCCTGCATTGCCTGTAATCGCTATATGAAGTTCGGTCTGCTGCTTGATAAGACGCTGGAGCTGGGGGCAGAGTTCTTGGCTACGGGGCATTATGCCCGTATCGAGCAGGAGGAAAACGGCCGCTTCGTTCTCAAGAAGGGCGTTGACACCCATAAGGACCAGTCCTATGCGCTCTATCATCTGAACCAGAAGACGCTGCGTCATTTTCTGCTGCCGTTGGGTGGCATGACGAAGGTGCACACCCGTGAATTGGCGGAGAAGTTCAATCTGCCGGTGGCCCATAAACCGGACAGCCAGGAAATCTGCTTTGTGCCCCACGACGACTACAAGGCCTTCCTGCGGGATAAGAATCCATCCTGTCTGAAGCCGGGCAATATCGTTGACCGTGAGGGGAAGGTGCTGGGCCGTCATGACGGTGTACCGCTTTATACCATTGGCCAGCGCAAGGGCCTTGGTATTGCGGCACCAGAGCCCCTTTACGTGACGCACCTTGATATGAAGAATAATCAGGTCATTGTTGGTGGTGCCAACGATGTCTATGCGGGGGGACTCATCGCCGGGGACCTCAACTGGATTGCCTTTGACGAATTTACCGAGCCCTGCCGCTATGCCGCCAAAATACGCTATGGCAAAAATGAAAGCATGGCCAACCTCGCCTTGCGCGAGGACGGACATTTGCAGGTGATTTTTGATGAGCCACAGCGGGCGGTGACGCCGGGACAGTCTGTGGTGTTCTACGATGGGGATACCGTAGTGGGCGGCGGTGTGATCGAAGAGGCCTGCCGTCCTGTCCGCTGAGTGCAAGCAGGAATTTTAGCGGACAGGCCGAATATATACATTTGTGACTATTATGAGGCAAGAAATTTCGAAAGAAGGATTGTATGACACTCGATTCGAGTAATGAAACGGTAGCAATACTATACGATATCGAAAATGCGCCCTTTGAGATGCTAAACTACACCTTGGGCAAGGCAAGACGGTTCCAGCCCTGCCGGACTATTGTTGTATCGGATTGGGAGGCGCATCCGGAGCAGAAGCGCTGGGAAAAACTCATGCGCCGTCCAGGCTTTACCTTCCGGCAGATAAGCCGCACTTATCAGGGCAAAAATTCGCTGGATTCGGCGATTTATGATTCAGCGGAGCTGCTTTATCAGGAAGGCGTTCGCAAGTTCTTCATCATAACGACGGATTCGGATTTTGTCCGCATTGCCGAGCTCTTGAACTCGAAAACGCCGTCTTATATTATCGGCGTGGGGACCAAGCAGGCCAGCGAAATCCTGCGGAACGCCTACAATGAGTTTATGGTCTATCCGCCGGAAGAAAAAAAGAAGCCGGTCAAAAAGGCGGAAAAGAAAAAGGAAGCCGTGACTGAGGATAAGAAAGCCAAAGCGGTAAAGCCGGCTAAGAGTACCAAGAAGAACAGTGCCAAGGCTAAGGTTTTGGAATTGGAAAAGGCCAAGGCTGAGCCTAAGGCCAAGGCCGAGCCAACCAAGAAGGTGGCGGTAAAGAAACGCGAGGCTTCTGCTAAAGTGGCAGAAGTCAAAACCGTTTCGCCGGCAGGGCAGTTAGCCGATGGCATGATGACCGTCAAGCTGCCCAAGAGCCTGCGCAAGTCGCTGGAAGAGCGCAAGCAGGAAGAAGGGGTATCGTTAGATGAACTCGTTACGTATCTGATTATGAGGGGCCTGGCCCGCTGATAAAGGAGCACTTTGGATGAAACGACAAGAACAAGTTTTATTCTATCAATTTCGCGATATGGAAAAATTACAACTGGCCCGTAAGGTGCTCAGCCGTATGGGGATTGTTTCAAAGGTGATTCCAGTGGACGATTGGACCCAAAAGGTCGGCTATCTGTTGGGAATGAAAGGATTCAAGGCGGCGGAAAAACCTGATGCCGATGACGATTTTGTCTTTCCTCATGAAGTGATGGTTCTGCAGAACATTCGCAACAAGCGTCTCGATGAGGTGCTTTTGGCCTTGAGACGGGGCGGGGTATCGAAGGTGCAGTACAAATCGGTGGTAACGCCGTTCAATACGTTGTGGACCCTGCGCCGTCTCTGTGAGACTATGCAGAAAGAACATGCCGTTATGGTCCAGCAACAGGAAAAGGAAAAACAGAAAACGGAGCAAGAGCAAGAAACATGAAAAACGAAGATCTGGAAAAAACACAATATATGAGTCCGAAGGATATGGTGGCGCTGAAAACTGGCAAAAAACCGAATCTCTCCGATACCCAGGAACTGCCAGCCTTAGGAGATGATTTGGGGATTAAGCCACCCTTCCCGCAAGCTGGTCAGGCTGTGGGTAAAGTGCGGGAGTTGTCGCCGGATGACAAAAAGCCTAAAGCGGAGGAACAGAAGAAGAAATTCCTGACGCCGAAGCGTAAGCGGGCTATGATGCTTGGTGTTGGTTTTGCTGTTGCCCTTCTTATCGGCTTTATGATTGCCGGCTATAATCAGGACAAGTCCGAAGCCCAGCATGCACGTCAGGTGCAGGAACAGCAGATGAAGGACAAGGAAAAGCAGATTGCCGAGCAGGAGACGGACCTTAAGGCTCGCCGGGCAGAGCTGGAAAAGCAGAAGAAAGAGCTGCAGGAACGCCAGCGTCAGTTGGAAGAACAGTCGAGCCGGGCCAAGGGCCGCAATGAGCAGCTGGGTGACAGTGCTCCGAGTTCTACCATCGGCAAGATAATCGATAAGGTGACGGGCAAAGAGGCAGACCGTCGGCAAAAGGTGGAGCAGAACAAACAACAGAGTGCGCAAAGTGATACGGCGGCAGCTGATGTGGGCAAGTCCATCGAGGATGCCCAGCGCATGCTGGACGAAGTCAATTCCAAGCTGGATTCGGTAGAAGCCATGAAGGCCGAGGCAAGTCAGCTGAAGGATAAAGCGGCGGCTGCCTATGAGGAGAACAAAGGCGTTATCAATCAGGCCATCCATTACGCAAAAGTCGGTGCTGGTCTGTTGGAGGGCTGGCTGTCTCATTGATTGCCGTAAGACGATAAGAAAGAAGGCATGAACCTTGAAAAAGATAGTTGCGATAGTATTGGCGGTCCTTTCCATGGCCGTCGTTGCCGGCTGCGGCACTTCTAAAGAGGCTGGCAGCAACAAGCAGAACCTTCAGCCGATTACCATCGGTTTGATGCCGGATACGGATTCGGTTCCCTTTATCATCGCCCAGGAAAAGGGCTACTTTAAAGAAGAGGGGCTGGACGTAAATCTTCAGCAGTACAAGAGTGCCATGGACCGGGATTCAGCCCTGCAGAGCGGCAATTTGGACGGCGCGGTTTCCGATATGCTGGCCGTTGCCTTTGCGAAATCCGGAGGTTTTGACGTGAAAGTCACCTCCTTTACCGATGGCAGTTATAAACTGATTGCCAGCAAGGAGTCGGGCATCAAGGATGTCAAAGGTCTAGCTGGTAAAGACGTATCGGTATCGCGCAATACCATTATCGAATACGTGACGGATCAGATTCTTGCCAAGGAAAACATGGACGGCGACAGCATCAACAAGGTCATCATCCCGCAGATTCCCACGCGGTTGGAGATGCTCCAGAATGGTAAGCTCGCCGCCGCAACCTTGCCGGAACCGATGGCAAGCATTGCCGTCCATAATGGCTGTAAGTATGTGACGGGGTCCGATGAGCTGGGCATCAATCCGGGAGTCATCATGTTCACGGCCAAAGCAACCGATAGCAAAAAGGCAGAGATTCAAGCCATGTATCGTGCTTATAACAAGGCCGTGGCCTATTTGAATCAGGCGGATCGTTCCGAGTACATCGATCTCGTCATCGAAAAAGGGGGCTTCCCGCCGGCAGCCAAGGATGCGTTGAAGTTGCCGAAGTACCATGAAGCAGCTTTGCCCAAGGAAAGCGATGTGATGGATTGCCTCAGCTGGCTCAAAAGCAAAAATCTGATTTCCGAAAGCTACAGCTACAAGGATATCGTTCTGGATTTGTTGGGCAAATAATTTTAGTGAAAGTAAGAGATTCATAACATGATTGAAGTAGAGCATTTATCTGTCGGGTATGATGCCGATGGAAGAGAACAGAGTGCCCTTCATGATGTAAGCTTGACCGTTCCGCAAGGGACGGTCTGCGCCGTTATAGGGCCTTCTGGCTGCGGCAAGTCCACGCTCATGAAGGTAGTGGCAGGCTTGATCCGGAAGTTTCAGGGCACCGTGCGGATAGACGGCTGTCCCGTAAATCCGCAGGAAATGAAAATCGGATTTATGCCGCAGAATTATGGGCTTTTGCCTTGGAAAACAGTGGGCGAAAATATTTATCTTGGCTGCCGTATCAAGGGGGAGGAGTCCGCGGACTTGGAAGCCCGCGGACAGGCCCTTTGCCAGCGGCTGGGCATTGCCGGTCTTGAAAAGAGGTTTCCCCATGAGCTGAGCGGAGGTCAGCAGCAGCGGGTGGGATTGGCCCGGGCCTTTTTGCTGCGTCCGGACATCCTGCTGATGGATGAGCCCTTTTCGGCGCTCGATGCCATTACCCGGGAAGAGATGCAGGAGGTATTTTTGGATCTTTGGCAGGAAAATCACATCACGACAATGCTGGTGACCCATTATGTGGAAGAAGCCCTGTACTTAGGGCAGCAGATTGCCCTGATGTCCGCTCATCCTGGCTCGGTGCAGGAGGTAATGGATAATCCGTTGGCCGGCAGTGCCGAAGAGCGGCATAAACCGGAGTTCTTTGCTATGGGGCAAAGACTGCGGGAAAAAATCCGAGAAATGGGGGCTGAGGCATGAGGAAAAGCAAGTTAGTATTGCGCTCTTATGTGCTGGGCGCTGTCTTTTTGCTGCTGTTCTGGTGGGCAGTGGCTTTGCTAGTCGAACTGCCAATTATTCCCACCCCGGATAAGGTATTTACAAAACTTGGTCATGTCTTTGTGAGCGCCATTGCCATTCACAGTGCCTACAGCCTTTGGCGCATTGCCGCAGGCCTTGGGCTGGCGGTGCTTATCGGCTATCCTTTGGGGCTTGTCATGGGATATTTTAAACAGGCGGATCGGTTATTAGCGCCGCTGGTGTATCTTACCTATCCCATACCGAAAATTGCCCTGCTGCCGATTTTGATGTTGCTCACGGGCGTGGGGGAATGGTCAAAAATCCTGATGATTTTTTTGATTATCGTCTTTCAGGTGGTCATTGCCCTGCGTGATGGCATCCGGGCAATTCCCGAAGAGACCTACTACCCGCTCTACTCGCTGGGGGCGTCCTTCTGGCAGCTTTTCCGCCATGTGATTTTTCCGGCATCCTTGCCAAAATTTTTGACGGCTGTCCGGGTGGCCATGGCGACAGCGGTTTCGGTGTTGTTCTTTACCGAAACCTTTGGCACCCAATATGGAATGGGCTACTACATTATGGATGCCTGGCTGCGGGTAAATTATTTGGAGATGTATGCAGGGATTGTGGTTCTGAGTTTGCTGGGTCTTTTGCTCTTCGGCATGCTGGACTTGTTGGAATACATGACCTGTCGTTGGCAAAAGTGAGGTGGTGACAATGAAAAAATTCGGCTGTCTCGTTCTGTTGCTGCTGCTGATAGTGGCTGGCGCAGCGGGATTTATGGGACGCAGTGACTGGTTCCCTTGGGGACAGGAGTCAGGCGATGGTTCAATCCAAATCATGGCGGAGGGGCAGCCTGGCGAAGCGATGATGCAGGATGTCCATCAGGCCTGCGATGCGTTTAACCGGACGATGGAACAGACGATGGGAATTCGGCTCCAGCGAAATGTCAAAGTCTATGTGGGCGGTACCGAAGCCGACTATCAGCAGATTCTTGAGCGGGAATTCAATCTGGCACCAGAGGAAGCCAAGGCAATTGCCGATATTTCCGGTGGCTGGACTGGCGGCAAAAAGGCCATTACGGCTATTAATGGCAAAGCTGGCGTCATGAACAGCAGCAGCGATCGCATCAGTACCACGGCGCACGAGCTCTTTCATCAGGTGCAGTATGAACTCAGCGATGGCAACGATACCGATGAACAGGCATTGTTTTGGCTTGAGGAGGGTTCGGCAGATTACGTGGGGGCCGATTTGGCAGCACGGCTTGGCGGGAAATCCATGCAGAAGTGGATTTTGGATGTCAAGGCCGAACTCATGGGAGCGCCGCATGTCGTCTCGCCGGAAAATCTGCAGCACAGTACCCTCGAACAGCGAAAGGCCCTCATGGGAAAAGATTTGCATTCCTATCAGATGTCAGACCTCATGACTTGGTATTTATTGACGACCAGAGCAAAAGGGCACGAAGGCGAAAAGCTGGCTCAGTATTTTCGGCAGTTAAAGGAAGTCAAGCAGGGCGAAGCGGCTTTTCAGAACACCTTTGGTGTAAGCCTCGAGGACTTCTTGCGCCAGTTTGACCGCTGGTGGAAAGAGGAACAGACCAAGCCGGCGCTGCTCCATTTCGAGGCGCGTGAGGGGGTGAGCCAGGCTTTGGTTCGCTCGCTTGAGGCTGAGACCAATGCGGTGCAGACGATGTTCCAAAACCGGTTGGGGCAGCAGCTGCACGGCGAATATCAAATTGTCCTGGCCAATAACCAGGAGGACCTTGCCGAAGCGGTCAAGACCTATTGCAGCATTCCCGAGGAGCAGGCGAAAGAACTGGCAGCTTCGAGCCTTTGGATTGAAAATGGCAGCACAGTCCTTTTGAACGCGTCGCAGATCGAATCTGATCGCCAGCAGAGCTTTACGGTGGGAGTCATGTTGATGCGCGTGATGCAGGGACAGCGTATGGGCCAGCCGGAACGCGGCATTGAGTGGCTCATGCGTGGCTCGGGGTACCTCATGGGAGTAGCCCGCCTCGGCGAGAAGGGGTTGGGAACTTTGTCGCAGTATCAACGAGCCTGGCTGGATTCCCTGCGCAAAGCCGGACGCGTTCCACAGCTGGCACAGATGGCTACAGCGGATGGCTTCCGGCAGGTTTCGCAAAGCTATTCGGATGATACGGCTTCGGTAATGGCTGAATACGCTGCTGCGGAGCTGGTGAATCGTCGTGGCTGGCCGTCACTGGTGCGCTGGGCTGAGGCAACTCGCACGCTGGGCGATGCCCAAAAAGCTTTCCGCCAGGTGTATGGACAGAGCAGTGTGGATTTTGAAGCCGAACTGCAAAGCCGTGTCCAGCGTCAAATCGTCAATGCCCGTTAGGAAGATATCATGTATACAAAAAAAGACCTTTACAAACGTTTTTGGCTGTGCTAAGATATCACCTGTAAGTAAATAGCTTATGGCAATGGAGCCATACAGGATAAGACCTGCGGACATTATCGTCTGACGGATTATTCTGTATGGCTTTTTCGTTTGTGTTGATTTATGAAAAGGATGGTATACGATGGAAGATTTACTCTATGTAATCCCAGCAAACTCCAGCAAAGAAGAAGTGCTTGAACTCGTCAAATCACATCCGGAAATCAAATTCGTTTCGCTCGTCGGTGTCGATATGGCCGGAAACGATACGGATGAAAAGATTCCGGTTCGCATTTTCCTCAAAGACATCGATGATTTCTATGCCGGCACGGCTGTACAGACCGATGGTTCTTCCGTTGTACTCACGGGTATCGCTACGCTGAACAACGCCAAAGTCGATATGCCGATCGATCCGTCCGTCAACTGGTTCGTTGACTACAACATGGAATACTACGATGATGAAACGGGTAAGCCGGTCGGCACGCTGCGCATTCCGTCCTTCCTCGTACATGAGGGCAAACGCGTGGACTCCCGCGCCGTTCTCGCTGACTCGATGGAATTCGTCAAGAAAGAGCTCTTGAAACTCTTCCAAGAGAATCCGAAGATGTCCGGTCTTGAGAGCATTGATGGCAACGATGTCGTCGATATCTCCTTTACGTCGGCCACGGAGCTCGAGTTCTGGGTCAAGACGCCGCTCGAGGAAGCTGCTATCGAGGAGATGTCCGCTTCTCAGGTCATGCAGGAGCAGTATTGGGAGCGCACGCATGGCGCTGTTCGCACGGCCATGGAGAACTGCCTGCTGGAGCTTGACAAATACGGCTTCAGCGTAGAGATGGGGCATAAAGAGGTCGGTGGCCTCAAGGCGCAGATTGACGAGAACGGTCATATGACCCATGTCTGCGAACAGCTCGAGATTGACTGGCGCTTCGCCGATGCCCTTCAGGCGGCCGATAACGAAATCTTTGTCCGCACGGTGGTCAAGGAAGTATTCCGTTCCATGGGTCTTGAGGTCAGCTTCAAGGCAAAACCGATGATTGGCCTGGCTGGTAACGGCGAGCATACGCACATCGGCATGGCTGCCATCACGAAAGATGGCAAGCTCCACAACCTGTTCACGGCGGACGATCAGCTCAAAGACTTCATGAGCTCGGTGGGCTATGGTGCCATCATGGGCCTGCTCAAGAACTATGAGAGCATCAACCCGTTCGTTTCGGCTACGAATGACTCGCTGAACCGCCTCAAACCGGGCTTCGAGGCTCCGGTCTGCATCGTTACGTCGCTGGGCCACAAACCGGATCAGCCGTCCCGTAACCGTACGATCCTGGCCGGCCTTATCCGCGACCTCGGCAATCCGTATGCTACGCGTTTCGAGCTGCGTGCCTGCAACCCGTACACGAATACCTATCTCGTCCTCGCTGCCATCTACTCGGCATGCCTCGACGGCATCAAGGTTGCGGTCAAACACACGACGGCAGAGCTTCTGGCTGAGCTTTCCAAGGAAGCTGGCGAAGAGGGCTTCTATCTTGAAAAAGACCGCGCGTATCGTTCCGAGAAGGATGTCTTCGAAGACTACACCGAAGAAGAGCGTGACCGCCTGTTTGGTGCTCCGCCGGCTACGGTTTGGGAGAACATGCAGAACTTTGAGAACTATCCGGAGAAGAAAGCTGTCATTACGAGCGGCGGTGCTTTGAACGACCAGATCATCAATGCATTTCGCGATGGTGCGCTGATTCGCTGGAAGACCGAGCTCATCGCCCGCATCATTCCGGAGAACCGCGACATCGTCCGCAAAGCCCGCGAAATCAAATCCGATTTCGTTACGGACCAGGATTCCTACAACTGGAACAAGATCAACGGCATCCGCACCTATCTGGCGAAAGACAGCATTGACGAGAAATCGCTGTTCACGCTGCTGATCAACGCCCTCAACGAAGGCGATTACGCAACGGCATCGGGCCTGCAGGTCGAGATGTACGACAAAGTCGAAGAGCTCAAAGTACTCTACGATTCCTATTCCAAGAATATGATTTGATAGGTTCCTATCGGTAAGACGAGACCATCCTTTGTGGGTGGTCTCGTTTTTGTCTTATATTTTTTACGGAAGATTCGATATATAGAAGAGAGGAGAAGTGCGTCAAGGAGGATGATCGCATGATGATTGGCACCAAAGAGGCGGCTAGTGCGGGCTTTATCAACTATCCGTTAAATGCCGCCCATAAAGCAGGCAGTATGGCAGAAAATCAGAGCAAGGCGGCAGATACGGCGTCTTTACTGACGGCACCGGCTTACCAGGTGGATATCGCCGCCAATTTGCTGGAAGGCATATCGACGCGCGTCCAGGGAGGGAAGGTCTGGCTGGAGCCAGCCAATGGTGCTTACGCGCCCTATACGCCCTATGGAAAGGGCTGGACGCGGGACGATGAGCTGACAGCGCTGGAGCGCGGCATTGCCTATTATCAGCAGTGCAATGAAAGGTACTATTCACAGGGCAGTCCTTATGACCCCGAGGCGGATAAAAAGCGGCTGGAGCAAATCGTTTCGGAGATTCCGAAAGGCGAATTGTCGCAGGCGCCGGCGACTTATAAGGAGTTAGGTTTGCCGGCAATCGAGCAGGATTTTGCCATAGCGGACAAGCCGCTAGCAATGGCTGCGACTACGTCTGCCGAGGTTCTTGATACATCGGCAAGCCTCTATACGCCAGTAACGGAAATCGCGACCAAGCATTACCGCTGGACCGAAGCGACGGGCATCGAGGAAACCCTGACGCAGGAGCAGGAGATCGCAAACGGTAAGTCCGTAGTCCGTCAGTGGATGCAGGGATATATCACCGACACCGTCGGCGAGATACTAAAACCCCATGTGACTTATGAAGAAGCCTATGCGGCGCTTTATGGGGATGCGGTGTCGGCACCCGTAGTGACCTTTAACGAAGAAACGTTTTGCTATGATATGCGGATGAAAAATACGCAGGGGGGTGCCTTTGGCGTACTGGCCACACAGCTGAACCGGTTTTTGGAGGATTACGGCAAGGATGACTCGTTCTATGATACATTAGCCAGCGCCTTGAATGAACTCGACCCGCAAGGGGAGAATGGCATCGTCAATCAAATCCGCAAGATGATAAATCAGGTAAAGGGTGGCAGTCCCATTGACACCGAGAGCGAATCCTTCCAAGAAGAAGTGCAGGATGCCATCGTCAAGACCTTTGGCGGCCCGGTGGCAGGTGGTGCTAAGGCAAAACAGAAACAAAAGAAGGTTGGCCCCAAGGAAGAAGTTCAAGGCCTTGATTATCTTGATAGGCAGCGCCGCCAGGCTGAGGAGGAAGGCCAGCTTTTGGATGCACTGCTGGGGAAAGAGCAGAAAAAGAAGGTAGAGACAGCCGGCGATGTGCTGGCTGGCCGCAAACCGGAAGGCAAGGACATGGAATTTACCGATAAACTCCGGCGGGTAGACGAGCGCATCGCACCACGGCAGCCCTATGTGTTTATCGACGAGGACGAAGAGAAAGGGACAGGCCTGCCAGCAGGAGAAATCCAGCAGCAGGAAACTATGTACAATACTTGGAGCAAGTTAAGTAAGCAGTTGGCAGAGAAATTTGCTGCTGAAAGACAGGAACGAGTGAGCAGTATTACGGATTGACGAACGAGGTTTATCGTAATAAAATAAAAGTTGTTGAATGGTTTCATTCAACTGTGTATTGATTATTCGTATTAAGGAGATTGCTGTTTGAAAAACAACACCTTGGAGATTGTAGACTGACCGGGAGGTTGGCGTAACTACAATTTCACGCAAACCTCCCTGCATTGTAGTCAACAATCATCAGGAGGAAATAAACAATGAGTAAAAATGACTATCGGATCCGTTTGGAAAAACGCGAAGAACATCGCGCCGTTGAAAACTTGGTTCGCGAATCCTTTTGGAACGTCTATCGTCCCGGCTGCCTCGAGCATTATGTGTTGCATTGCCTGCGAAACGATCCCGACTTTGTGCCGGAGCTTGATTGGGTAATGGAGAAGGATGGCTGCTTGATCGGTCAGAATATCTTCATGCGGGCAAAAATACTGGCGGACGATGGCCGCGAAATCCCCATCATGACCATGGGACCAATCTGTATCTGTCCAGAGTTTAAAGGCCGGGGCTATGGCAAGAAGCTGTTGGATTTCAGTATCCAGAAAGCCGCCGAGATTGGTTGTGGTGCTCTGTGCTTTGAAGGTAATATTGGCTTTTATGGCAAGAGTGGGTTTGACTATGCCAGCAAACTCGGCATCCGCTATCACGGGTTACCGGCGGGAGAGGACGCATCCTTCTTTTTGTGCCGAGAGCTGATACCTGGATTCCTGGATGGCATCACTGGCGAATACGCTACGCCACAGGGATACTTCGTGGATGAGGGAGAGGCCGAGGCTTTTGACCGGGCATTTCCACATAAAGAAAAACTGGTACTGCCAGGTCAGATTTTCTAAACGAATCCTTTTATTCGGGAAAGTTACATAACGAAAAAGCCGCTATTGCATGAATGGTTTCATACAATAGCGGCTTTTTTTAGGATAAGATTAAATCCTAGAAAAAATGTAAATGACAATTATAGAGTTTTTTTAGAATTTAGGTATAGGATAATAGGAGATAAATATAATATATTTTCTATTACGGTGCGTGTGATAATAGGGGTGACAAAGATAATAGTGCAAGTTGGGAGGGCGATAGCAATAAGAATAATAGATATCTAATACATAGACATATAAGGTATTCTCTGATATAGAGAAGGTGGTTTTATAGGAGAGACGGAATGCTGAATCTAATTAATTGGGAAATAATGACTGAATAAAATGGAAAGAGGAATGCTAATGAAGCTGATTGATAAATGTCATGAAACAATGAAAAGAATATATTCTAGGATAGATAGAGGCGAAATATGGCTGTTTAGCTCGCGTAAGCGCTCGTATGTTTTTGGTATTATATTTGTGGATATTATATTGTATTTGCAACATTTATCGTTGTTTATAAAGTTTGGTTGGTTAGGGCTTCAGCCGCTTAAATGGTTCGCCATTTTATTTGGTTCCTTTTTGGGGGAGTGCGGTTATAGGAGTATTCAGTATAATAAACGTGGAAATCCTTTGCGATTATCGGAAAGACAGTTTCGAAGTGATTTGCTTCGGTTATATGTTATAATGTTTATTTTTGTTGTTTTATCAGGGATGATGCAAGGTCTACTGGAGCTATGCTTTAATGCAAATTTAGTTTGGCTTACAGGATTCGAAATTGGGGTGAGAACATAATTGATATTCTTGATGTTCATTAAAATAATGATAATAGAATGTTAATGATAATTATAGAGTTTATTTAGAATTAAGGTATAAGGTAATAGGCGGTGAATGTAATAAATTTTTTGTTAGGGAGTGTGTGATTATATGGGTGACAATGATAATAGCACAAGTGGGTATGGTGGCTATGGCGGTAGTGATACTGACACGGATAGCAGTTATGGTGGCGGTTATGACGGCGGCTATGGTGATGACGATAGCAACGAAAACAGTAGTTATTCGGAGGCAGATGATGGTATTACGGATGATGATATATCGATGTCGCCGTATAGCAGTTGTGAGGATACCGATGATGTCTTTGATACGGACTTGGATCAAACATTTCTATGTCAGTGTATGGAGGTTCAGGCAGTTGGTATGAGAGTATAACAGCAGAGTCTGAGCAGGCATATAATGTCGTGGCTGATACATAAGGGGCTTTTGTCGACACGATTACAGGAGAAAAAAAGAACACAGATACCATATCGCCAGAACTTGATACAACAGATTTGTTGGCTAATGAAAAAGACATAGATTTTTCCGAAGAACAAAGTTTTGGTTGTAGTAGTGGATATGATAATAACGAAGAGAACAATGGTGTTATGGTGGATAAAATAGGGGATTATAATGAGATTGGAGAAGAAGAGGTAAGGGTGGGGACATCGGTATCGAATTATTTTAATGATTTCACGACGCGTGTAGTGGCTGATTATGAAGCAAATGTTGATAATAATGTGAGACATGCATGTGAAACTTCAACGGCAAATGCTTTGCCTGTATGCATCGCTTTAGGAGGTTTTTGGGGCAGACAACAACGTGTAGGTAATGCTGGAATGGCTGTTGGTGTTGGAGCAGGGATGGCTATGGCAGCTGGATATGGGGGGGCAATTGGAAATGTTTTCGGTCGTATACAGACACTATGTGATGCTGTTGAAGATGTGATTACTGGTAATGATAACCACTAATTTGGCTAGGCTTTATTTATGTGCTTATGCTTTTCGTAGTCAAGATGATTTGCTATTTCGCCTTTCAGCATGGATTCAAAGATAGGTTTAAAAATCTGCTGAGCAATTTGCTTGACTGGGGGATTCGGTGTATGTTTGTGATTGCCATTGTTACTTTCCTTGCTTATATATGATTACCCTAATATGGGACATAAAGTCGTTTTGCCTATGGTAAAACTGGAAGAATAGCGCTATAATCAAGAGACTGAAATTCATCTATGGCGAATGGTGTGGGAATGCCGTTGCGTTGACAGGAGAGGACTGAAGCGGGGAAAATGAAAATATTTGTCGATGCAGATGCTTGCCCGGTGATTAAAGAAACAGAAGAGGTGGCGGCAAAATACGCGGTGCCAGTGGTGTTGCTATGCGATACCAATCACGTTTTGCATTCGGATTACAGTGAGGTGAAAGTAATCGGTGCGGGGGCAGATGCCGTGGATTTTGCATTGGTCAATTGCTGCCAGGCTGGGGATTTGGTAGTCACGCAGGATTATGGAGTAGCGGCTATGGCCTTGGGGAAGCGGGCTTACGCCATGCACCAGAATGGCTGGCAATATACCAATGAAAACATAGAGCGGCTGCTGATGGAACGTCACCTTGCCAAGAAGGACCGCCGGGCATCGGGCAAGCACCACTTGAAAGGGCCGCGGAAACGCTCGGAGGAAGATAATCTGCAATTCAAGGAAAAATTGGAGAGATTGCTTACAAAACTGTTGGAGCAGGTGGATAAATGAATCGTATCCCATTAGAAACAGAACGGTTAAGAATACATATAGCCTCATAAGCGGAAATGGAGCAGATTATTGCGGGGCAGACTGACGAGGAGCTCAAAAAAGCATATCAGGAAATGCTGGACGGATATATGGCCCATCCTGAGCAGGGGGAGTGGTATGCAATTTGGCTGATGACAGGCCAGGATGGAGTGCAGGTAGGAGATTTGTGCTTCAAGGGGCGCAATGAAGATGGCTCCGTGGAAATCGGGTATGGGATAAAAGATGAATTCCAAGGGCAGGGATATGCCACGGAAGCAGTCAGGGCTGCTGTTGACTGGGCCTTGAAGCAGGTTGGTGTACTTCGCGTAGAGGCCGAAGCAGAGCTGGATAATACAGCTTCCCAGCGTGTCTTGGCAAAATGTGGTTTTGTGCCCAATGGAATCATTGGCGAGGAAGGGCCTCGCTATGAGAGGTTGCAAAGTCAATGAAGCAGACAGAAGAATGGCATGAACTCACAGCAGGAGAATTACCGAAGCTAATGGCGGATAAACTGGAGCCCTTTGGCTTTGCCTTTGACAGAGATGCATATTTCTACGCAGAGGATTTGCTGGCAGGCAGTTTCAGTCTCCAAGTAAAGGTCAGCAAGGACGGTGTGGTATCAACCCTGCTATTGGATATAGAATCAGAGGAGCCCTATGTGCTGCATCTGGTGGAAAATGCCCAGGGAGCCTTTGTGGGAGAGGTTAAAACCGCTTATCAGGCGGTGCTTAACCGCATTGGTGAGGCTTGCGGCGAGCATGGCAGTTTCCATGGGTCTTATGTAGAGGAACTACTGCGTTATGTGCAGAATACCTATGGAGATGAAATCGAATATCCCTGGAAGGATGATATGGATGCGGCGGTTATCCGCTCTCATCTAAACAGAAAGTGGTATGCGGTATTCATGAAGGTCCATCCGAGTAAGATTGGCCTAGGGGGCAGCCAGCCCATCCGCATCATGAACCTGCATGGCACGGCAGAGCAGGTGTCCGCTTTAGTAGATGGAGAGCGGTATTTTTCAGGCTGGCATATGAATCGGAAATACTGGTATACCATATGTCTGGATGGTAGTATACCGATGATGGAGCTTCAGCAAAGAATCGACGAAAGCTATGCGTTGGCACAGTCAAAGAAGCGGCGTTGATCCGCCTTGGCGCATGCCTTGGTCCGGTATATCGATAAATGGGAACGTTACGCCGCGCTCCTTGAAGAACCGCTGTGCTTTCTTAGTATCGTTACACTTCTTGGTGCCGAAAATCTGGATATTCCTGTTTTCCCTCTTTCACAAATTTCGTATAAATGGCCTGTGTGGATTTTGGGCGTAGCAGTGTCAAATCTTCTGTCCTGGCCAGCTGGCTGAGGATCGCCTCTACAAACGCCTGCATATTGGGGCTCATGCCAATGCCGGTCGCGCATTTATGCTGCCACCATTCATATTCTGCCTGAAAGGTGAACTTATTGATGAAGATTGCGTCCATGATGATGGATCCAGGCCATGGACAGGCCGTTGTTTTTTTGTTTGCAGATTTTTATGGGTGAAACCTTGCCGTTGTAGTATTTTACGCTTTCTATAAATTCCATGGGGGAAAACTTTGACCAGTCATGCATAAATCCCTGCCAAGGAATTCCTGCGATACAGCAAAAGCGAAACACCCAGTATTTATGGCGTAGAATCATCCAGGTATGACCACAAACACGCTTTACCAGATTCACAAGCATAGCCTCCAACTTTTGATATTTGTCAAGAATCAAGTATAAGGTGGTTTTGGGGGAACGTCAAACAAACATTGACTTGGTGCTGAAGCCCAAAATCAAGCAGATTGTCTGCTCGTTAGGCGTGGGGGAATATTTCGCGCAATGGGATTTGACTTGTCAATTATCCATGAGGAAGATTGGGACACGGAGATTGAACTGGCTGAGGATTTTTCTGTTCATATCCTGCCGTCGTAGCATTTTTGCTCTGTCCCGTCATCCCTGGCAGGAGCCGTATCAGAGAATTTTACAGGCCAGCCAGCAAAAAGATTATAACTTGCTGACGCCAGAAATCGGGGCATTGGCATATATTGACAGCCAAAAGAATGCGCAGTTCGATCTTTGGTGGGAAAATATGGAATAAATGCATAGAGAAAAACAGGTTCTGCAATACAATGATATGCAGAACCTGTTTTTATTTAGCGCCGAAAAGCAAGCGTTGTCTGTCGTGTTTGCTTACCAGCCAAGGATTTCGGCAACTTTGTCCTTTAGATAAAGGGCAATTTTTTTTGCCCCGTTTTTCAGGGGATGTGTGTTGTCGCCAGCATAATCGTTAGCATCCAGTAAAGGCTTTTCTTCATTCAACGGGATGAAATAGAGGGCACTATCGCCACGGGCTTTGCATTCATTCACGGCTGCTTTTATCCACTGGCGCGCCTCGTGTGGAAGCCAGCTGGGGACAGGCTCGATGACGATGATGGGGATGTGGGGATTTATTTGCCGGACTGTTTGCAGAAGATTTTTATAGCCGCGGGTGAAATCGTTTCGCTCAGGATGATGCTTGTCGTTACCGAAATCATTCGTACCAAGAGAGATAAGGATACCATCTATGGGGAAGTTTTGCGGATTCCAAAGATGATGGGCGGAAGATTTTTTATCACTATAGAAGGTCCAGGGATATCGATCGGCGGTATGGACCCCATGACCAGGCCAGTCTTCATCCCAGTTGTGGATGACACCTTCGCCGGATTTTCCCAATACGCTGTATTCAGCATCGAGCATTCGGGCCAGCTGCGGGCCGTAGGCCATATCGTTGTCTTCAATATCCTCGTAGGGGGCATCGGGAGGTCCGTCATTTTTTGCGCCGGCGGTAATGGAATCGCCAATGAATTCCAAGCTACGCGCTTTGGGTGGAGCAGGGGGGAGCAGTGTTTCATTAGGTGCAAGCGAAAAACCGCGAAACTCGCTGATGCCCATATAGCCTTCGGTGGAACGTACCAGAAGCACCTTATGCTTGCCGGCAGGGAGGTCTTCTGCTAACAGGGTGTTTTCTCCTTGCGGGCGGAAACGACGAAAGGGTCTGTCATCGATGCTGACCCGCCACCAATTTCCAGGATCTATTAAATCGGCCATAAGCAAGTGGCCGGTGAAATTCGCTTTGATATAGGTAGCTCCTTGTGCACAACGGCAGGTTGCTGGAGACTTTTCCCAGCGGCCAAAATACTGGATTCCGGAAGCATTGGCAGGGATTTTCCGAACCATCATATAAAATACCTTCTTTCAGAAAAATAAGGGTAAGCTATGCCATTATTAGATTCATTATAGTTACAGAGAGGGAGTGATGTCAATAAAGGATATAATGAAAGTGATTAATGTAATATAAATAACTAACAAAAGTTATATCTTTTATTGACAAAGGGAGTAACTAATAATATAATATGGGCGTAGGAAGATGAAACGATAAAAAATTCCTACATAAAGTTTATAGAGGAGGAATAAACATGAACATCTTTTTGGTTTGCAATGCAGGTATGTCGACTTCGATCCTGGTGAAGAAAATGCAGGAGGCTGCAGCGGCTAAGTCCTTGGCGGATACGCATATTGAGGCGTTCAGCGTGGAGGTGCTGGATCAAAGGGCAGCGGAAGCGGATGTTGTGCTGCTGGGACCACAGATCCGCCATATGAAA
>NZ_JAILKR010000027.1 GCF_024693525.1 Selenomonas sp.
TCCGGTGCACGGCCGTCGGAACCGAGAACCTCTTTGATCTTGTGCTCAACGAGCTCTTTGATGTAGGAACGGCCATCAGCAACATACTGACGCGGATCGAAGTGCTCCGGATGAGCCATGAAGTGCTCACGGATACCAGCCGTAAGAGCCAGGCGCAGGTCGGAGTCGATGTTAATTTTGCAAACTGCGGATTTAGCAGCCTTGCGGAGCTGATCCTCAGGAATACCAACAGCATCGTCCAGTTTGCCGCCGTTGTCGTTGATGATTTTGACGTATTTCGGAATAACGGAAGAAGCACCATGGAGAACAATCGGGAACTCCGGAATCTTCTTCTCGATTTCAGCCAGGATGTCGAAACGAAGCTCAGGCGGTACGAGAACGCCATCAGCATTGCGCGTGCACTGCTCCGGTTTGAATTTGAATGCGCCATGGGAAGTACCAATAGCGATTGCGAGGGAGTCAACGCCAGTTTCTTTGACGAATTCCTCAACCTCTTCCGGCTGCGTGTAAGCTGCCTCGTGAGCAGCAACCTTTACATCATCCTCGATACCAGCAAGTTTGCCGAGCTCAGCCTCAACGCAAACGCCATGCTCATGAGCGTAAGCAACAACTTCCTGCGTACGTTTGATGTTCTCTTTGAAGTCATAGTGAGAACCATCGAACATTACAGACGTGAAACCGTCATCGATGCAAGCTTTGCAAGTTTCGAAATCAGCGCCATGGTCGAGGTGCAGAGCAACCGGAATATCGTTGACTTCCAGAGCAGCCTCAACGAGGTGACGGAGATACGGGCCCTTGGCATATTTGCGAGCACCGGCAGATGCCTGCAGGATAACCGGGGAGTTCAGCTCAGCAGCTGCTTCCGTGATACCCTGTACAATCTCCATGTTGTTGACGTTGAAAGCACCGATAGCGTAACCGCCCTCGTAAGCTTTCTTGAACATTTCTTTAGTACCGACTAATGGCATTTTTCATTACCCCCTAAGTAATTTGTTCATGAAATGAACTTGAACTAGACTCATTATATCATAGAAAAGAGTTATGGTGTATACTCCAACAGCAAATTTTTGAAAATTCCTTAAAACTGATACAAAGCAATAGTAAGATATTAGGCTCTGGTCATAAATCCGACACAATCCGGTCCATATCCGATGGCAAAGGTGCTGTGACCACGATGTCCTCACCAGTCATAGGATGGGTGAAACTGAGCCGGAAGGCATGAAGAGCCTGCCGACTGATGCGCTCTTGGCTGCCACCGTAGAGGTCATCGCCAATGAGGGGATGTCCAAGATGGGCGAGGTGGACGCGGATTTGGTGGGTACGGCCGGTTTCGAGCACTAGATGGATAAGCGAGAGTTCGTGGTTGCTCTTTACGGTATCGTAGTGGGTTCGTGCCTCTTTGCCGTCAGGGGACACCTTGCGCAGGATGATGCTGGGCAGGGCCCGGGCAATGGGCGCGTCGATAATGCCAGCGGGTGGCGTAAGTTCCCCGGGGATGATGGCCAGGTATTCCCGATGGAAGGTCTTGATTCCCTTGGGCGAGAGCTTGAACTGGATTTGCGGCTGTTTGGCAATTAGCACTAGTCCGCTGGTTTCGCGGTCAAGGCGGTGAACAGGATGGAAAGCATGAGCTTCCTTTTGTTGCATATAATGGAACAAGATGGCGTTACCTAATGTTCCATGTGGTTCCTGTGTCGTAGGATGGACGAGTTGGCCGGCTGGTTTATTGACTACCAGCAGCCACTCATCTTCATAGCGGATATCAAGGGGAAGATCTTCGGGGGGGATGTTGCTGGGGCGAAGGATATCGTAGGTTACCACATCACCGTTTTTCAGTTCCGTGCGGGCGGCGTTTACAAGCTGGCCGTTGACCTTGAAGGTTCCCGAATGTTTGATTCGCTTCCATATGGTATTGGATATGCCTTGGGTTTGCGTGAGAAAAGCCCTGGCAGGCATAGTTTCCAGGGCTTTTGGCAAAGTCACGATGATTTTTGTCATATTTCCTTTATCAAGTATCAATCGTTGAATTTTTCGTGGCGCAGCATGGCGATGAGCCGAAAGGCTACCGACAGGATGATGGCAACCACGGTGGCAAGGCTCATGCCCTTTAGGGTAACCGTGCCAATGGTAATGCTGGCCGTGGAAACGCCGAGGCCGAGTACGATGGCCGTGAGCATCAGATTGATGGGTTTGTTGTAATCAATTTTGCTTTCAGCCAGTACGCGGATACCAGAGGCGGCAATGACGCCGAAGAGCAGCATGGAGACGCCGCCCATTACTGGCGTTGGGATGCTTTGGATGATGGCCGCCAGCTTGCCCAGGCAGGAAAGGGCGATGGCAAAGACAGCTGCACCGCCGATGACCCAGGTGGAAAATACTTTGGAAATAGCCAAAACGCCGATGTTTTCCCCATAGGTGGTGTTCGGCGTGGAGCCAAAGAAACCGGAAATGATGGTGGAAATGCCGTTGCCGAGAATGGACCGGTCAAGTCCTGGGTTCTTCGTAAGGTCTGCGCCTACGATGTTGCCCGTGACAATCAGATGGCCCACGTGCTCAGCGATAACCACCAGTGCTGCTGGCAGGATGATGCAGATGGCATCAAAGTTGAAAACCGGCGTGTAGAAGGTGGGCAGGGCAAACCAGGGGGCTTTTTCCACCAGCGTCCAATCCACCAGGCCGCAGAAGGCTGCCAGGATATAGCCGCCTACAACGCCCAGAAGAATGGGGATGATGGCCAGAAAGCCGCGGAAGGCTACCGAAGCAAAGACCGTGATGGCAAGCGTGGCCAGGGAGACGAAAATCGTTGTACCATCCGCCGGTTTATCCCCCGTGAGACCAGCCATGCCCGCAGCCGTTGGCATGAGCTCAAGGCCGATGACGGCGACGATGGAGCCCATGGCAGCAGGCGGGAAGATAATGTCAATCCATTTGGTGCCGACGGTGCGGACGATCAGGCCGACGAGACAGAAGACGATGCCGACGGCGATAAAGCCCCCCAGGGCTGCTTCGTAGCTGTACTGCCCTAAGACCAGAAAGACTGGGGAGAGGAAGGCAAAGCTTGAGCCCAGATAAGCCGGGATGCGGCCTTTACAGAGGAAAAGATAAAGAATCGTGCCGATGCCGTTAAACAGCAGCACCGTGGCCGGATTTACTTTAAAGAGTATGGGGACCAAAACGGTGGAGCCAAACATGGCGAAAAGATGCTGGAGAGACAGGGGAATGGTTTCTAGAAGCGGCAGCTTCTCACTGACTCCAATGGGACGATTATGCAAGTGTAACACTCCTTCAAAAACTACTATATAATTATGCCTAAAACAATTTATCATATTATAGGACGCGTGTCCACTTTTTGGCGAAAGTTTGAGCGGGATTCGGTTTGGGAAATTTTAGCAATTCGAGAACGAAAATTGTAAAAATGAGGCAACTGTGTAACATAAAAGCCTAATTATGTTTCTTGCGAACGAACAATTTTACATAAATTTGCGTTTTTTGGTAGACATATGATTTTTTTTCTTGTATAATATGATTCGATTAAAAAGATTTATAACGAGGAAGAAGATGGCTGCTGCCGGTAGCTCCTCGTTAAAACTAGGGGGAGAATCATGGCACTTATTGTAAAGAAATTCGGTGGCAGTTCTGTGGCTACCACGGAAAAAATCCTGAATGTTGCCAAGAGAGTCTTGGGCGAAAAAAAGCCCGGGGACAAAATTGTCATGGTTGTATCTGCCATGGGCGATACGACAGACGATCTCATTGCGCTGGCTGAAGGAATCACCAAAAACCCGTATCAGTACACGCGTGAGATGGATATGCTGCTGACTACCGGGGAACAGCAGTCGATTGCCCTGCTGGCAATGGCGTTTAAGACGCTGGGGCATCCGGCAGTATCGCTAACCGGTCCGATGGCTGGTATGAAGACGAATTCGGTTCATACCAAAGGGCGTATTGTGGATATTACGCCGGATCGTGTTCACGAGGAACTGGATAAGGGCAATATCGTGGTCGTTGCGGGCTTCCAGGGGGCTGATGCGTTTGGCAATCCGGTGACGCTGGGCCGCGGTGGGTCCGATACGTCGGCAGTGGCACTGGCTGGTGCCTTGAAGGCGGATACTTGTGAAATCTACACCGATGTCGATGGCGTTTATTCCGCGGACCCGCGCATTGTCAAAGGGGCTCGCAAGATGAAGGAAATCACCTATCATGAGATGCTTGAGATGGCTCGTCTGGGTGCTGGTGTCATGCAGCCGCGTTCCGTTGAGATGGGTGAGTATTTCCATATTCCCATTCATGTTCGTTCGACATTTACGACTACGCCTGGCACAATCATTAGGGAGGATTATACGATGGAAGATAAAGATTTTGTTATCCGTGGCGTTGCCCACGACGAGAAGGTTGCCAAGATTGCGGTACTCGGGATTCCGAATACGCCGGGCATTGCCCATGAAATCTTCTCGGCCCTGGCTGATGCCAACATCGATGTTGACATGATTGTCCAGTCGATTCGCAATATCGAAAAGAACGTTACCGATATGGTCTTCACGGTAGCTGCCAGCGACCTGGCTGAGGCCAAGAAGGTGGTCGATGGTGTGGCCGACAAACTCAATGCCGTTGCTGTTCTCATCGAAGAAGACGTGGCCAAAGTCTCCATTGTCGGTGCTGGTATGCTGGGCAACCCGGGCACAGCTTCCCGCATGTTCGGCGCCCTGTCCAAAGTAGGCATCAACATCGATATCATCAGCACGTCGGAAATCAGCATTTCCTGCTTGGTTAAGGGCTCCCAGCTCAAAGAGGCAGTTAATGCAATTCACGACGAATTCTTCCCGAACAAATAAGAGGAAAGACTCTGCCTGCTTTTTCGCGGCAGAGTCTTTTTTTGACAAGTCAGGCTGACCAGTCAATTTGACTTGTCAGATTAACTGGTTAAGTTGATGGTTCATGCTGATTTCGTTATGAAAAATATTGTATACATACACCTGTATCGGTAGACAGGACATAGAAGAACAGTTATTATAGTGTTTGTACGAATTATGCTGCTTATTGCGAAAATAGGCAGTATGATACGACGAAAGCTTTAGGTTAAATGATTGAAAGGGGAACTTTCCTATGACGACGAGTATGGCAGCTACTCATGCTGCAAGCAAGAGACTGAAGGATGCGATTTTTGGAGCAAGTGCAGCCTGCGCTGAGGCAGCCAAGAAGCATGGTGCCGATAAAGTTACCAATGCGACGATGGGTGTTATGATGGACGACGAAGGAAAACTTGCCAGCATCCCGACGATGGAGCGCGTATTCCGTTCCCTTTCGGTTGAAGATTATGTCCGTTATGCGCCGATTCCGGGATTGCCGGATTACCTCGAGGCCGTTATTGACCTCACGTTTGCCGATCAGAAGCCGGAGGGCTATACGGCAGCTATCGCGACGGCTGGCGGCACGGGGGCTATCCATCACGCGGTGGCCAACTACGCTGAGCGTGGCGATAAAGTCCTGACGTCAGACTGGTTCTGGGGTACCTATAACGTCATTTGCAACGAGTGCGGCTGTAAGCTTACGAACTATGCGCTGTTCGATGAGAACAACAACTTCAACATTGCTGACTACACGGCAAAAGTTGACGAAATCATGAAGGATCAGGACAGCCTGCTGGTCATCATCAACACGCCGGCACACAATCCGACGGGCTTTAGCCTAACGGAAGAGGATTGGGATAACGTCCTTGCCCTCACGAAAAAATATGCCGCCCAGGGCAAGAAGATGAGCATTCTCGTGGACATCGCTTATATCGACTATGCCGGTGAGAAAAACGAGACCCGCAAGTTCATGAAGAAGTTTGGCAATCTGCCGGCTAACATCTTCGTCATGTTCGCCTTTTCCATGTCCAAGGGCTACACAGCCTATGGCCAGCGCACGGGCGCTCTCGTGGCTGTTTCCTCCAGTGAGGACGTCATCACGGAGTTCAAGGAAATCAACAAGTACACCAGCCGCGCTACCTGGTCCAACATCAACCGCGGTGCTATGACTCTCTTAGCAAAGATTTCCGCTGATAAAGAGACGCTTACGCAGTTCGAAAAGGAGCGTGACGAGTTCTATCAGATGATTCAGGAGCGCGGCATGCTGTTCATGAAGGAAGCCAAAGAGTGCGGTCTCAACGCCCTGCCCTATAAAGGCGGTTTCTTCCTCTCCGTGCCGGCTAAAGACCCACAGGCAGTCTGCGACAAGCTCCACGATGACCTGATTTTTGCCGTACCGCTTAAGATGGGCGTTCGCATTGCTGCTTGCTCCGTATCGGCAGCCAAGATGAAAGGCATCGCCGCCAAAGTTCTCAAAGCACTCAAGGCAGTAGAGGGTTGATTTTGCTTATTGTATAAGCTTTCGATAACGAAATAAAATATTTTCGAAAAAGCTGTTCCCTATATATAGATGTAGGGAATGGCTTTTTTTCCGCAACGACTGGAAATTATTGGTTGAATGACAGGTCAAATGATGATATAGTTAGACTTGTGTATGTGATATTTCGTTCGGGGAGGACTCAGGACAGTATGTTTAAATTCAAAAAGAAAGACAGCGAGTTCTTTGACCTGTTTGTCGACAGTGCCAATTATTTTTATCAGGGCGCTTTGATGATGGACGAGGTTATGCTGGATTACAGCAAAGCGGCTGACAAGGTAAAAGAAATCAATGACTTGGAGCACGAAGCCGATAAGGTTAATGACAAGATTATTGATAAACTGAATTTGACGTTCATTACGCCGATTGACCGCGAGGACATCTATGCACTGGCAAATGGTCTCGATGATGGCGTGGACTACCTTCAGGGAACCTTGCAGCGCATTGTGATGTATCGGACTGGCAAGGCGATGAGCGGCGCTGTCACGATGACGAAGCTGCTGATCGAAGCGACGGAACAGACGATTCGAGCGTTCTCTCTGCTCAAGGACATTCGCAAGAATCAGGCTGCTATTCTGGATGCGACGCACAAGATCGCCCAGATTGAAAGCGAGGGCGACCGCGTTTACCGTCATGAGATTGCTTACCTCTTCGACAAAGAGAAAGATCCAATCGAGCTCATCAAGTGGAAAGATATCCTGGAGAAGCTCGAGGATACGCTGGATCACTGTGAGAAGTTATCTGACATGATCCGGGGAGTGGTAATGAAATATGCATGAAGTACAGATGCTTATCTTTACAGTCATTGGCCTGGCATTGCTGTTTGATTTTATCAATGGTTTCCATGATACGGCCAATGCAATTGCCACGTCGGTATCGACGCGGGCCCTTCATCCGAGCCATGCGATTATCATGGCGGCGGTGCTAAACTTCTTAGGGGCAATGTACAGTACCGGTGTTGCGAAGACAATCGGTACGGATATCGTCAAATCGGCCCAGCATGTGGATGAGCACATCATCGTGGCGGCGCTGGTAGGTGCGGTGCTCTGGAATATCATCACTTGGTATTTCGCGGTTCCATCCAGTTCCTCCCATGCGCTGGTGGGCGGTATAATCGGAGCGGTTCTGGTATCTGTCGGTACGGATGGACTGAACTTCTACGGCATCGGCAAGATTATCCTGTCCCTGATTGGTTCGCCAATCCTGGGTATCGTATCCGGTTGTATCGTGATGACGCTGCTCTTTCGGATATTTGGGCGATTCAGTCCTTCGTCAATCAACCACCGGTTCAAGAAGATGCAGGTGCTGTCGGCGGCTATGATGGCCTTTTCCCATGGTTCCAACGATGCTCAGAAGTCTATGGGTATCATCACCTTGGCTTTGCTTTCCGGTGGCTATATCGATGTGTTCGAAGTTCCCACCTATGTAAAGGTGCTGGCGGCAACGGCTATGGCTTGCGGCACGGCCGTGGGCGGCTGGCGCATCATCAAGACCATCGGCGGCAAGATTTTCAAGCTGGAGCCAATCTCCGGATTTGCGGCGGATTTGAACTCCTCCACGGTTATTTTCACGGCGACGCTTTTGCATCTGCCGGTTAGTACGACCCACGTCGTATCGGGGTCCATCATGGGCGTTGGTACGGCTAAACGCGTCAATGCCGTCCGTTGGGGTGTTGCTCAGCAGATGGTTATGGCCTGGGTACTGACAATTCCCTGCACGGCCGCTATGGGCGCCGTAGCCTATATGGTCGTCTGTGCGATTTTTAAATAAATAGCGATATTCGAGTCTTAGTGTTACAATAAGGGTAACACTAGGGCTTTTTTGTTATATAAGATGTTATCGTGATGGATGGGAGGGATTGACATGGAAGTGTTATCGGGAATGACCCTGATGGAAATGGCAAGGAAGGCGCAGCAGGAATATTCGAGTAAAATTGTGGCCGCAGAATTAGATGGCGAAGTACATGATTTGCAGAATGATATCAGCGGCGTGCGGGATGTGACCTTTATCCCCTTAGACAGCAAGACCGGGTGGCAGGTCTATCGGCGCAGCGTACTGTTTCTGCTCATTACGGCAGTCCATGAGCTCTATCCCGAGGCCGAGGTGGTTACCCAGTTTACCGCCAACAAGGGGCTGTTCTGCGAGATTCGCCAGCCGGAGGGCTTGGATCGCGACATGGGAAAAGTACAGCAGATTGAACAGAAAATGCGGGCCATCGTGGCTGAAAATCGTCCCATTCGCAAAGAAGTGCTGAGTCGGGATGCGGCGGTGAAGCTGTTCGAGCAGTCCAAACAATACGAAAAGGCAGAACTCATCAGTTCTCTTGAACGGCAAACAGTCAGCCTCTATCGCTGTGGGGAATTCTACGATTACCTCTATGGCCCCATGCTCTATGAAACCGGCGATTTGGGGCAGTTTGCCCTGGATTTTGAGCCGCCGGGTGTCCTTTTACGCCTGCCGGATGAGGAAACAGCGGGCAGGGTCCGTGAGCGGGTTCCCCAGCCCAAGCTCAGCCAGATTCTGTATGAGTCCAAGAGCTGGGCCAAAATCCTTCACTGTAATTACGTGATGGATTTAAATCGGGCCAATCGGGAAGGACAGATTGGCGAAGTCATCCGCGTGTCAGAGGCTTTGCAGGAAAAGCGCATTGCTCAAATTGCCGATTACATCACCCAGCACCGGGACGGCGCCCGCCTCGTGATGATTGCTGGGCCGTCCTCTTCGGGCAAGACATCCTTTGCCCAGCGCTTGCGCATCCAGCTTCGCGTAAATGGCTTAGAACCTGTGTCCATTTCCTTGGATGACTACTTCTTATCCCGTAAGGACACCCCGCGCAACGAACGGGGAGAATACGACTTTGAGTGCCTGGAGGCCCTTGATACAGAGTTATTCAACCGCCATATGGTGAAGTTGCTGGCAGGCCGGGAAGTTCAGTTGCCACACTATAACTTTTTGACAGGGTGCCGGGAATGGCCAAAGGTGCCGCCGCTAAAAGTAACGCCGGATCAGCCTATCATCATCGAGGGAATTCACGGCCTCAATGAAAAACTCAGTGAGGCAGTCCCGCGCACTCAGAAATTCAAGATTTATATTAGCGCGTTGACTCAGCTCAATATCGATGCCCATAACCGCATCCCCACAACCGATGCGCGGCTCCTGCGCCGTCTCGTGCGGGACTATCAGACCCGCGGCGCCCATGCCCTAAAAACTCTCAAGCAGTGGCCCGACGTGCGAGCGGGGGAGGAAAAGAATATCTTCCCGTACCAGGAAGAAGCCGACGTGATGTTCAATTCGGCATTGATTTACGAGCTGGGTGTGCTAAAGAAATACGCCGAGCCCCTCCTAGAGACCATATCCCCCGAAGTCCCCGAATATGCCGAAGCCCGCCGCCTGCTGGATTTCTGTGCGTACTTTGACGACATCACGGCTGAGGACGAAATTCCGAACAATTCCCTGTTGCGGGAATTTATTGGGAAATCGGTGTTCTTTAAGTGAAGATATGGCTCCTATATCAATGGCCGTTGACCTGTCAATTTGACCGGTCAACGGCCATTGATATATACTTAATTATAGTTAAATGAATAGGGAATAAGGATGAATGGCTTATGAAAAATGAGATAGAAATCCTGACGGATTGCTACCATCAGGCCTTGTTACGATTACAAACAGCATTAAGTAAGGAGCCTGGTGAAGATGGTATCTGTGTTGATGCGACTGTTCATAGATTTGAAGTTTGCTTTGACTTGGCAATGAAATTGCT
>NZ_JAILKR010000036.1 GCF_024693525.1 Selenomonas sp.
AACGAGCTGGTACGCCTGCTGGAGGCGATCAAGGATGGCACGCAGTGGCTGGTCGTTGACGAGTCCTTCCTGGATTTTCTGCTCTTTGACAGCCGCTATACGGTGCGCGATCTGGTGGCGGAGTACCCGCGGCTGTTCGTCGTGCAGTCGCTGACGAAGTTCTATGCCTTGCCAGGGCTGCGGCTGGGCTTTGGTGTAGCCGAGGAAAATCTGGCCGCAAGGCTCAATGCGGGCAAAGATGTCTGGAATGTCAACCTCCTGGCACAGCGGGCCGGTGTGGCGGCACTTATGGATACGGAATATCAGCAGAAAAGCCGCCAGCAGCTCATTGAGGAGATGCAGCGTCTGCATAAAGGGATTGATGGCCTGCATGGCATCAAGGCTTTTCCGCCTAGTGTGAACTTTATGCTGCTCGATGTTTCGGGAACGGGGCTTAACAGCAGTGAATTTACGGCAAAATTGCAGGCACGGGGGATTCTCGTGCGCGATTGTGCCAATTATACGGGCATTGAAGACGATTGTTACGTGCGTATCGCCATCCGCCAGCCGGAGGAGAATGATCGACTGCTTGCCGTATTGGAGGATTTTTGATTCATGGTAAAAGTTGTATTCGTCCGTCATGGACAGACGGAATGGAATGTCAGTGGAAAATATCAAGGGCAGTCGGATGTGGCCCTGTCAGCAGCAGGCTTAGCGCAGGCAGAAAAACTGGCAGAGGGATTTCCCGTGGCGCATCTTGATGCCGTTTATGCAAGTGACCTTGTGCGGGCACGCGTCACAGCTGAGACAGTGGCCAAGAAATTCGGCTTGCCTGTCCAGCTGGAGCCGGCTTTTCGGGAACTGAGCTTTGGCGATTGGGAAGGCTTGACTTACGAGGAAATCGTAGCTTCATGGCCCGATGCCATGCGCAATTTCCTGGCGCATCCGGATATCCTGGAGGTGCCGCATGGCGAATCGTTTCCCGCCGTGCAGCAGCGGGCGCTGAAGAGGCTGCATGAGCTGCTTCAGCAGCATGAGGGACAGACCATCATGATCGCTGCGCATGGTGCTGTACTGCGTACGATGCTTGTCGCGGCACTTCATATGCCACTGCAATATCTGTGGAGCATCCGGCAGTTCAATACGGCGGTCAACATTGTGCGCTATGACACAGACGGCAGTCCGACGGTGGAATTATTGAACAGTACAGCTCATTTAGGGGAGCTTAGATAATAAGGAAGAAGGTTAAGCAATGAAGGTTTTAGTGACAGGCGGAGCAGGGTTCATCGGTTCGCATTTGGTGCGGCAGCTGCTGGCTGCAGGCAATGAAGTCACCGTGCTTGACAATGTCAGCACGGGCGACTGGGGACACTTGCCAGCAGGCTGCGAGGAGTGGGAGATGGATATCCGCTCGCAGGAAATCATCCCGCGCATCATGAAGGCGCGCTTTGATGCCATCGTGCATCTGGCTGCCCAGACGATGGTCAACGTCTCGATCGATGATCCGGCGTTCGATGCGATGCAGAATGTCGTCGGCACCGTGAATGTGCTGGAGGCTGCCCGCAAGAGCGAGGTCGGCCGTGTCATCTTTGCTTCGACTGCTGCCGGCTATGGCGACGTGGCGGAAACAGAGCTGCCAATCAAGGAGCAGCAGGCGCTGCAGCCGATGTCTTTCTATGGCCTCAGCAAAGTAACGGTCGAGAAGTATCTGGCCATGTATAAAGAAGTTTTTGGGCTTGACTATGTCGTACTGCGTTTTGCCAACGTCTATGGGGAACGCCAGGGAGATACGGGCGAGGGCGGTGTCATCAGCATCTTCGCGAAGCGGGTCGCGGCCGGCAAGGGCATTACGATCTATGGTGACGGCGAGCAGACGCGTGACTTCATCTATGCGGGGGATATCGCTGCGGGCATCTGCGCGGCCCTGGCAACGGAGAATGTCAATGCGGTCTATAACCTGAGCACCAGCACAGAGACCAGCCTCAACGAGCTCGTGAAGATCATGGAGGATATCACCTGGAAGAAGGTCGATGTGTCCTACGGTGCTGTCCGCACGGGGGACATCCGCCGCTCGGTGCTGGATAATAGCATGGCTGTCCAGAATCTTGGCTGGAAGCCGCAGACGAGCCTCAAGAAGGGCCTCAAGAACACCATCGGCTATTTCAAAGGGGAATGATGCTTATCCACAGGATCGCTGTGAATAAGCTGGCATTTTTCTCGGAGAAAATGTAAAAAATCTCTTGACTTGTTGCGTTTTTATGAGTAGAATATTTCTATGTGATGTTACGGACTCAGGCATCCATTAGCCCCGGAAGCCGTTTTCGAGAGCGTCATATACCGATAAAATAAGAATTGAAATCATTAGGGGGGAAATCGCATGAAGACAACGTTTATGGCAAATGCATCCAATATCGAGCGCAAATGGTATGTTGTAGACGCTGAAGGCCAGACTGTCGGCCGCCTCGCAGCTGAAGTCGCAAAAGTTCTTCGCGGTAAAAATAAACCGACCTTTACTCCGCACGTTGATACGGGTGATTACGTCATCGTCATCAATGCAGAGAAAGTAAAATTCACGGGTAAGAAACTGACGGACAAGACTTATTTCCGTCATTCCGGTTATCAGGGTGGCACGACGTTCACGTCTGCTGGCCTGATGCTCGAGAAGTTCCCGGAGCGCGTTCTGGAGCACGCTATCAAAGGCATGCTGCCGCACAACCGCCTCGGTGCTCAGATGTATCGCAAACTCAGCGTTTATGCTGGCAGCGAGCATCCGCATGCAGCTCAGAAGCCGGAAAAGCTCGAGCTGAACATTCGCTAATCTGGAAAGGGAGGAACTTCTAAATGGCACAAGTAAGCTACTACGGCACTGGCCGCAGAAAATCTTCCGTTGCCCGTGTTCGTCTGGTTCCAGGCGAAGGCAAAGTTACGATCAATGGTCGTAGCATGGAAGAGTATTTTGGTCTGGGTACGCTGGAACTGATCGTTCGTCAGCCGCTCAACCTTACGGAGACTAACGACAAGTATGACGTCATCGCTAACGTTGCAGGTGGCGGTGTAACTGGTCAGGCTGGTGCTATTCGTCATGGCATCACCCGTGCACTCATGGAAATGGATGCTGAGCTCCGTCCGGCTCTGAAGAAAGCTGGCTTCGTAACGCGTGACCCGCGTGAGAAAGAGCGCCGTAAATACGGTCTCAAGAAAGCTCGTAAGGCTTCTCAGTTCTCGAAACGTTGATTCTTGCGTTTTTATACGGAATTGGAAAAAACCATCAGTCATTTGGCTGATGGTTTTTTTGTTAGCAGCTGTAGTTAATAGATGGATAGATAATAGAAAAGAAAGAGTCAAGCATCGCTTGACTCTTTCTTTATGTTGCGAATTTGGAATTACTTCTTCAGAGCTTCCTTCAGGATTGCCGTCAGGGCTTTTTCTGTAACACGCATCATGTCGTTGAGCAGAGCATTGTACAGATCGCCACCGTCCGTCACACCACGACCATTCTCCGTAATGAAGAATTTCTTCGGATGCTCCTCAGACTGATAAGCATCGTTAAGTTTTTCCCGGACAAGTTTTTCAATTTCCTGTTCCGTCATTACACAGTCACCTCTTTCCTAAAATCTATTATATATTATACGACATCTTGCCGTATTTTTCCTTGTTTTTCCTAAAAATAAATAATAGTTATCTTTTCAGTTGCTTTCCATCGAATTTGAATTGGAATTTAATTGACATTTAAAACTAGTTTAAATACCTTTCGTTATACTATGACCATACCATTCGATAAGAGAATGGATAAAGAAAAAGGTTTATCTATAGAAAGGTGATGTGACATATGAAACGTGCGAATAAGAAATTGGTAGCAGGTATATTGGCTGGTGCAATGTTGACGGGAATTGGTGTTAATGCCGCCAGTGCCAAATCGGTTTCCCATGCGGACAAACACCAGCGTCCGGCTGTTATGCAGAAGGGCAAAATGGCACCGTGTCCGCCGGTACAGATGAGTGCAGATGATGCAGCTAAGAAAGTTCACGATACCTTTGGTGTCGATGAGAAAGAAGTCAAGAGTGCCATTGAGGAGGGCAAGGACATCCGTGATATTGGCCAGGCAGCTATGTTTGCCAATATCAGCGGGAAATCCTTCAAGGATGTCATGGGCATGAAGACGGATACCAAAGACTGGCCGGAAGTGGGCAAAGAGCTTGGCATCACCCGTGAGCAGGTACAGGACAAGATGGTAACGATGCAGGCAAAAGAGATTGCCGAAAAGGCCAGCATCGATGAAAATACGGCCACGTCCCTGCTGAAAAACGGCTATCATGCGCAGGATATTGTGGCGGCAGGAGTTCTGGCAAAAGCTGCCAACAAGGACATCCAGAGTGTTCTGGACATGAAGAAAATCAACAATCGCTGGGGTGATGTAGCAGATCAGCTGGGCGTTGATAAAAGCGTGCTGAATGTTGGCCGCGGTCCCCAGGATATGAATGGACATGGTCCGCAGGGCGGCCCGCCGCCAGCAGGCGAGGTTGATGCACCGGCAGCTCCCGAAGAACCGGCTAAGTAAATAAAGGTAAGGATATAAAAGCCCGTTGACTCGATAAACTCCCCTTATGAAGGCAGTAAAACTGTTAGTATAGGGGAGTTTTGCATTTTCGAGCACTGCCTCAGTCCTAGCCGCCGTTAGGGGCAATGCCATAAACGAAGCGATTGATGGTTTCCGTTAAGAACGAAATTTTTATCCACTTAGTTCGTTAGAAAATCGATATTTTCATTTTATGAATAAAAAAACAAAAAAACAACATAAAATGTAAAATATGTATTGACAAGGAAAACAAAAGCGTGTAAGATGTAAAACATCGACAGGTTAACAGAGTTACAGTCGATTAACACGGAAAATCAACGAACGGGAAATAGTACGATTACAGGTAGCTGTCAAGCGAGCCGGAGACTGGGAGACCAGTGGTGTGAAGTCCGGTCAGTGAGGTAATCTGAATGGTCCCGAGAGAGTCCACCCAAAGCAGATGGATGTCTGCAAGTAGGCTGGAACGGCCGCCTCCGTTATCGGGCTACGGCATCGGCTTTTGTCCTGTGCCGGAATGAGATGTAGTTGATACATGCAAACGGGTGGTACCGCGAAGCTGATTCGCCCCGGCTGGAGAATTTCTCCGGTCGGGGCTTTTGTAGTATTAGGGGATGAGTGGATGAAGGTTAAGATTTGTGGTATGAAATCGTTGTTGACGGCAAAAGTTGCCGAAGAGGCAGGTGCAGATTTCATTGGATTTATTTTTTGGCCCGAGAGCCATCGGTATATTGAGCCGGAACATGCTGCCGTAATCAGCAGTCAATTGCAGCATTCTTGGAAAACCGGTGTATTCGTTGATGAAGATATCGAGAAGGTCAATGAAATTGTCCGCCAGGTACATCTTGATTTCGTCCAGCTCCATGGTCATGAGAATGCGGCTTATGCCCGCAAGGTGCAGTGCTCCGTTATCAAGGCATTCCGTTATGGAGACAACTTTTCGGCGGAAGCAGCCAATGAGTATCCGGCTGAGTTGATTCTTATCGATGCCTTCCGTCCAGGCAAGGTTGGTGGAACCGGGGAGACTTTTGATTGGCGGTCCGCCGCCGAAGAGATAGCGAAAGTGGAAAAACCTGTGTTGATTGCCGGTGGCATCAACATCGACAACCTGCAGACAGTGCTGCGAACGTTCCATCCTTATGGAGTGGACGTATCGGGCAGTTTGGAGGTAGAAGAAGAAAAATCTATCAGCAAGATACAGGCCTTTATGCGAAGAGCTAGAAGCCTACCGCGGGGGAGAAAGCGTCAATGAAAGATATATTAGCAGAAATCGTGGCGAAAAAAAGAGAAATTGTCGCTGCAGCCAAGGCAGATATGCCCTTGGAAGAAATCAAAGCGAAGATAAAGCCGGATACCTTCCGGATGAGCAAAAAATTTAAAAAGGGTGACTGGAACCTCATCGCTGAGTGCAAACTTCAGTCTCCGGCAAAGGGACGTCTTAACAAGACCCATACGGTGGAGGAATTGGCGCATATCTACGAAGAGAGTGGTGCCAGTATGTTATCGGTCCATACGGACCCGCATTTCCTAGGATGTAATGAGGATTTTATCAAGGTGCGCCAGCAGGTGAAAATTCCCTTGCTTCGCAAAGACTTTATCATCGATGAATATCAGATTTACGAAGCGCGGATGCTGGGGGCCGATGCGATTCTGTTGATTGCGAGAATCCTGACTCCGGAGCAGTTGCGGGAATATCTCTATACGGCTTGGAGTTTGGGGATGGATGCCTTGGTGGAAGTTCACGATGAGGCGGATATGAAAGCAGCTCTTTCGACGCCGGCGGAGTTTATCGGCATCAACAATCGTAACTTGAAGACCTTTAAGACCGATATTCAGCAAACCTTGGATTTACTTCCTAACGCCGATTCCAACCGCGTCCTCATCAGTGAGAGCGGTGTTTTTAGCGCCGAGGATGCCAAGGTACTCCGGGATGCCGGCTGCGATGGAATACTGGTAGGTGAGGGGCTGGTTCGTTCCCAGGATATTGGGGCGATGACCCGGACGCTTTCCCATTGAACTTTGTAAATACCGAAGATTAGGAGATAATAGCATGAATACAAAAGGAAGATTTGGCAAGTTTGGCGGACAGTATGTACCGGAAATCGTCATGCCGGCACTGAATGAGCTAGAGGCTGCCTATAAAAAATATAAAGATGATGCGGAATTTCAGCGGGAATTTCGTTCCCTGTTGCGCGAATACGCAGGCCGTCCCACCAATCTCTATTATGCCGAACAATTGACAAAGCATTATGGCAAAGCGAAGATTTTCCTCAAGCGTGAGGATCTTCTTCATACGGGAGCGCATAAAATCAATAACGCACTGGGGCAGGCACTTTTGGCAAAGCTCATGGGCAAGAAGCGCATCGTAGCCGAAACCGGTGCTGGTCAGCATGGTGTTGCTTCGGCAACGGTGGCAGCTCTCTTTGGTATGGAATGTCATGTGTTTATGGGCTCTGTTGACGTGGAACGGCAGAAACTCAACGTATTCCGCATGAAACTTTTGGGGGCAAAAGTCATTCCGGTTTCCAGTGGTACGGGTACTTTAAAGGATGCTACCAGTGAGGCAATCCGCTATTGGGCGACTAACATTACCGATACCCATTACATCATCGGCTCAGCGGTTGGGCCCCATCCATATCCGACTATTGTTCGCGATTTCCAGAAAGTTATCGGCGAGGAAATCCGGGAGCAAATCAAGGAAAAGACTGGCGGTCTGCCCAACTATATGGTTGCATGTGTTGGTGGCGGCAGCAATGCCATAGGAACTTTCTACGATTTCCGCAACGATAAGGAGGTAAAGAAATTCGGCGTTGAGGCTGGCGGCCGCAGTGATGCGGTGGCGGACAATGCCAAAACCCTTTCCGGTGCTGGTGAGCCGGGTATCCTCCACGGTGCCTACAGTTATCTCTTGCAGACCGATGATGGACAAGTCGTAGAAGCTTATTCGATTTCGGCAGGCTTGGATTATCCTGGTGTCGGTCCGGAGCATTCCTATTTTAAGGATGCAGGGATTGTGGACTATGTTTCGGTAACGGATGCGGAAGCACTCGAAGCCTTCCAGCGTGTTTCAAAGGTCGAGGGAATCATTCCAGCCTTGGAAAGTTCCCATGCACTGGCTTATCTGGAAAAACTCATGCCGCAGACGAAGGAAGAGGAAACGGTAGTTGTTTGCCTGTCGGGACGCGGCGATAAAGACGTGGCAATGGTAGCAAAAGCATTGGGGGAGGATGTAGAGTTATGAATCGCATCGAGAAGAGAATGGCCGAGCTCAAAGCGGCCAATAAAAAGGGAATATACGTCTACATCACTTGTGGTGCTCCCGATGTAGCGACGACCCTGGAGGCCGTAAAGCAGGCCGAAGCTAACGGAGCCAGCCTGATTGAACTGGGACTGCCTTTTTCGGACCCCATGGCGGATGGTCCGGTAATCCAGACGGCATCGGTCATAGCGTTGAAAAATCACATGACACTGGCTAAGGAATTGGAAGTATTGCGGGAAATCCGCAAGTTCTCAGATATTCCCATCGTGGGCATGGGGTATATCAACAATATGTATCACTACGGTTTTGAGAAATTTGTCAAAGATTTCAAGGAAGCTGGTATGGATGGCATTATCGTTCCCGATGTGCCCCATGAAGAATCCGGGGAAATGCGGCGTATCTGTGCGGAATATGACTTTGTGCTGGCGGAATTCATCACGCCGGGGACAACGGAACAGCGTATGGCGGATACCTGCCAGGATGCCCGTGGCTTTATCTATTGTGTATCGAACAATGGCGTAACAGGCGTCAAAAAAGTGGATTACAGCGTGATTGGCGGCGTTTGCGAAAAGGCCCGCAAGTTCACCGATACGCCGCTGGCGGTAGGATTTGGCATCGGTTCGGCGGAAGCTGCTGTGGCGGCGGCAGCTCATGCCGATGCCGTAATTGTTGGCAGTGCTGTAGTTAAACGGCTGTTGGATGGACAGCTGCCGGAGGCAATGCAGCTCATTCATGATATGCGCGATGCACTGGATGCCAGCTATAGCCACTGATTGGCAGGAAAAAGGGTTTTCCTTTCTGATGGCGAATAATACTATCAGGTAAAATGAGTCAGAAAGGAAGACCAGTATGATCATTACAGATGTTAAGACCGTTGATGCGGCAGAGGATATGATTCGTCGTCATGCCAGCAACCGTCCGGAGAAGCCGAGAAGTGTCCAGGAGATTTCGGCCCGATATCAGCAGGCCATAAAACAGTATCAGATGCTCATGCGGTCTCAGAATGATAACCGTGAACAGCGCGTGATGCTCTACTCGGAAATAAAAGTCCTCGGATGGTGCCTGGGTCGCGATGAACATAAAATCGTCCAGGAGATTAATCTGCCGCAACGGTAATGATGAAACAATCCGGAGAAAGCCCCTGCAGGCGTTCCCTGCAGGGGCCTTTTTATAGAATGGAGTGAGGCAGGATGGAACTTACACCATCACGCGCTGGTTTTTGCCGGTTGGCGAAAGAAAAGAATCTTATTGCAGTTTCAACTGAAATCAATATGGATATGGATACGCCGGTATCGGTGTATTATAAACTGGTGGATGATCACAAGGGCTTTATTTTAGAATCGGTGGATACTACGCATCAGCAGTTTGGCCGCTATTCCTTTATCGGTGCTGAGCCCTTTGCCCGGCTGCAGGTATTTAAGAATCGATTGATTATCAAAGAGAACGATTTGATGAAAACAGTGGAGGGGGAACCGGTAGCTTCAATCCGGAATTACATGAACCGCTTCAGCCCGGCACTGGAAGATGCAGCGATTCCGCTGGCGAATGGCGGCATGGTGGGCTATTTCAACTACGAGATTGTCTCCACCTTTGACCGGGTGCGTGGACTCGACCTTGGCGAGGAGGAGCTTCTTGGCCAGTTTATGATTTGCCGTATTTTGGTGGTATACGATGCCCTGCGCAATAACGCCAGGCTGATTTATTTTGCCGATGTTAAAGACGCGGAGAATCTCGATGCCGTCTACAGTGCCATTGAGGATAAGATGGCGATGCTCAAGGGGAGGCTGGCTGAACCCGTCAAGCTACATAAAAACGAGACCCCGGCCAAGCGGGAGCCGGTGGACTTTTTGAAAAAGTACGGCGAAGCTCCTGCCGATTTCCTGTCAGCAATTCGCAAAGCCAAGGAGTATATTTTTGCCGGAGATATCTTTCAGGTGGTGCCATCCCGCCAGTTCCGGCAGAAGATAACCAAGCCGTGTTTCCACTTTTACCGCCGCTTGCGGCAGGTGAACCCGTCCCCCTATATGTTTTATTTCAACTTCGGCAGTGTGAAATTGGTGGGAGCATCGCCGGAGATGCTGGTGAAGGTAGCCGGGGATAATGTCTACACGTATCCCATAGCAGGCACCCGCCGCCGGGGGAAAAATGCTGCGGAAGACCAGGAATTGGCGGCAGGGCTCAAGGCCGATACAAAAGAAGTCGCCGAACATTCCATGCTGGTGGACTTGGCCCGCAATGACCTTGGCCGCATCAGTGAACCGGGAACGGTCAAGGTGACAAAACTGAAGCAGGTGGAATTCTTCAGCCATGTCATGCATATGGTTTCCGAGGTTACGGGAAAAATCAAGAAGGGATATAAGCCCATGGATGTTCTGCGGGCAACCTTCCCGGCGGGAACCGTCAGTGGTGCTCCCAAACTTCGGGCCATGGAAATCATCCATGAACTGGAGCCGATGAAGCGGGATACGTATTCGGGAACGGTGGGGTATATGGATTTTGCTGGCAACATGGATATGTGTATCACCCTGCGGACGATGCGCATCGAAAACGATGATACGGCAGTCATCCAGTCTGGCGCTGGCATTGTGGCCGATTCGGTGCCGGAAAAGGAATATCAGGAAATCCTGCAGAAATCCAAGGCTTTGTTTGAAGTGGTAGAGGAGGTGGAAAACGATGTCGTTACTTTTGCTTGATAACTATGATTCCTTTACCTATAATGTCTATCAGCTGTTAAGTGAGCTGGGAGCTGAAGTGGAAGTCGTTCGTCACGACCAGATTACTGTGGCGGAAGTGGCGGATAGGCATTATGATGGCATCGTGATTTCCCCGGGGCCAGGTGTGCCTAAGGACGCTGGCATTAGCGAAGAGCTTATCGATACGCTTAAAGGGGCGGTGCCCATGCTGGGGATTTGTCTTGGACATCAGGCCATTGGCGAAGTCTTTGGTGCCCGGGTGGTGCGTACGGGGGAAGTGATTCATGGCAAGACGTCGCCCCTTCGGCACCAGGGGACAGGCCTTTATCAAGGACTGCCTCAGGATATTCCCATCGGCCGGTATCATTCGTTGATTATTGACCGGTCAACTCTGCCGGATTGTTTGGAAGTCACCAGCGAATTGGCTGACGGCATGATTATGGGGGTCCGGCACAAGGAATATCCGATTGAAGGCATTCAGTTCCATCCCGAGTCAATTCTGACGCCGGATGGGCATAGGATGATGCAGAATTTCCTGGCACAATTATAGATTATAAACAGAATAAAAAATTAATATTTTATGAGCCTTTCCGCTAGGAAAGGCTTTTTCTTTTGTTTGAGTATGGTATAATAGTGTTCGTATCTCGTCAAATTAGGACTTTAGAATCGATTTACGAAAGGATTTTTTCATGCGAAAGACATTAGCCAAGGCTGGCGTATTGGGATTGCTGATACTGGTGTTGTTGCCGATGACGGTTGGTGAGGCTCGCTGGAATATCGGGCGGCATCGGCAGCAAAAAGTGGAACAGCAGGCGCCGCCGGGGCCACCGGACCATAAGGCTAAGATATTATTCATTCCCCACGATAATCGTCCGACTTCCTGTGAGCAGACCGCTGCTGTAGTTCAGGAATTGGGATATGATGTTATCATGCCGGATAAAAAACTCCTCGGAGGTCTTACTACCAAGGGCGATACGGAAGAACTTTGGAAATGGACGAAGGAAAATGCCAAGAATGCAGAAGTAGCAGTCATAGCAACAGATTCCTTGGTTTACGGTGGGTTAGTGACCTCGCGGGTTCATGAAATCCCCCGGGCTGAGCTGAAGGAACGGGCTAATCGTTTGCATGAACTTCGCGCTCTTCATCCTTCCTTGAAGATTTATGCCTTTACCTCATTGATGCGCACGCCGCGCAGTGGGGCGGCGTCAGGTGGCGAGGATCCGGATTATTATTTCACCTATGGCACGAAGATTTTCCGCTATACGGCTTTGATGGATAAAGCCGAGATGGAGGGCCTATCGGAGGAAGATCGTCAAGAACTTACCCAGCTGACCCAGGATATTCCAGCGCCAGTCCTGAAGGACTGGCTGGGGCGCCGTCAGCATAATCTAGAAGCAACCAAAATGCTGATTGATGATGCCCGGGCTGGCAAAATCGATTATCTGCTGATTGGCAAAGACGATAATGCAAGCCTTTCTCAGACCCATCGTGAAGACCGGTGGCTCCGGGAGTATGCCAAGAATATTCCCGACAGCCGTTTCCACATTGTGGCGGGCATTGATGAATTCGCCATGCTGCTGATGACCAGGGCAGTCAATCAGTGGGAGCAGGTGGTACCGAAGGTAGCTATCCGCTACAATATTGGCAAGGGCGGGGATACCATCCCCACCTATTCCGATGAACGCATTGAAGCTACCCTTCGCACGGAGCTGGCAGTGGCTGGGGGACAGTTGGTGGATGCGCCGGGATTGGCCGATTTTACCCTGCTGGTCAATACGACCCCCGAGGGCGTAACAGGTGAGGCAAATCACGTTCGCGACTGGGAGCCGGCTCCGCTCAACAACTGGAAGAATCGTCCGGGAACCTATGCGTTTTTGAATCAGGTCGACATGCTGATTCGCAAAGGCTGCGCGGTGGGAATTGCCGATATCGCTTTTTCCAACGGTTCGGATAATGTTTTGATGTACCATCTCAAGGCCAACAAGTTGTTGTTTAAATTGAAGAGTTATTCCGGCTGGAATACGGGAACGAACAGCCTTGGCTTTGCTTTGGGACAGGGCATGCTGGCCAGCCGTCTGCCCCAGGAGAAAGCCAATGAGCTCCTGATGACCCGTTATCTGGATGATTGGGCTTATCAGGCCAATGTCCGTACGGCCATGGCCCATAAGATAGAACGCCTGGGCAATCCCATGGTTTACCTGTATCTTGGTGAATATGAGCCGGAGATGGAGGCCGACTCCACCCGTCTACTGCGCCAGTTCTGTCAAGACCATCTGCCAGAATTCAAGCAGGTGGATTCTCTTCAGGTGACCTTCCCTTGGCATCGCATGTTTATTGCATCGATTCGTTATGATGGAATGTTTGATTTTAAGCATTCATAAAGAAAGAAAAACCTGCTATCATTAAGATAGCAGGTTTTTTGTATCCGGAGGAAAGGAAAGTGGTTGGAACCCATGAAGCGAGAAAATGCGTTGGATATTTCTTCCTATTTAATTGTTGGACCAGAAAATACGCAGGGACGCCCCGTGGCAGATATTGTCCGCATGGCGGTGGAACAGGGCTTTACCTGCGTACAGATTCGTTCAAAGGTTGCTTCGGCCCGGGAACTTATAGGCCTTTGTGGGAAGGCAGCTGAGGCCATTGCTTCAGCGGGGAAAAGTAATTCGGTGACACTACTGGTCAATGACCGTTTGGATGTGGTGCTGGCTGCTAGAAGTCAGGGCATCAAAGTCGATGGCATCCATGTGGGGCAGCAGGATGTTCCACCGGATATTTGTCGGAAGTATCTGGGGGAGGATGCAATTATTGGTCTTTCAGCCCGGACCAATGAATTGCTGGATTTTGTCCGCCAGTTTGATACCCAGGATATTGATTATTTTGGCGCAGGCCCGCTGCATCCAACTGCTTCAAAACCGGATGCTGGGGTAGCTGCAGATGGCAGCCGCCATACGAGAACCATTGCGGAATTGACGGAGCTTCATCGCATAAGTCCGGTCCCCGTGGTAGTGGGGGGCGGGGTGAAGGCCGCCGATTTGCCGGCACTAAAAGCCGCCGGTGTTGATGGTTTCTTTGTTATCAGCGCGGTGGCTGGCGCCGATAATCCCGCGGCGGCAGCCCGGGAATTGACGGAACTGTGGAAACGCTTGTAAACAAAAGAAGTCTTGCCAATCCTTGTGGAGGCAAGACTTCTTTTGTTAAGGGTTATAAAATCAATAAAGGGTTATTGGGGGAACGCGGATTATTTGGTGCGTTTTACGTTATCGCCATAGATGGTTTTGAAATCATCTCGCATGGAGATAGTAGTCCAGCCATTTGCTTCAGCTGATTTTTTCATTTTATCGGCTTTGGCTGGTTTGCCGAATTCACGGGTGGTATCGTCACAGAGCAGCGTAAAGGCAGCTGCTTTGTATTTGTTGTTGGTAATCGTGTACTCGAACATGCTAGAATCGCCGGAGCTGTTGCCGAAGGCGAGCACCGGCTTTTTGCCGATTTCGCGCTCGATTTTGACAACCTTTTCCATTTTGACGTTGATATCTTCTAGTTTATCCCCTCGGACAAGCTTGTCGTCTTTTTGGAAATCATGGAAGTCCGCGCGGACATCTTTGCCCTGCTTCATGGCGCGGAAGGAGTGGTCCGTGCCGATGATGTGATTCGGCGCGATATCCATGACATCTTTGACAAGTGCGCGGACGGTCTCCCGTTCGCAGCCGGAGACAATATAGACTGTGAAGTCGTTTTTATTGAGATAGGAAACAACTTCTACCATTGGCAGGTAGAAGGACTCGCCGGTCTTTAGGTTGGAAAGGCCTTCAACGTAGGTCTTGTTCATGTAATCCGTTACATAGGCCTTGTACTCTTCTGGCGTCATGCCAGCAAATACGCTGGGGAAGGTCTGATTCTTGAATTCATCCATTTCATCGGTTACTTTATGTGCCGCGATAGCTTCTTTGAACTGGGCGGCACGGGCTTTTTCCTCAGCGGTTGGCGTATAAGTGGGATCGTTCTGCAGGCGATGGATGTAGAGCATCCAGTCGAAATAGAAGGGTGCTGTCTCGCAGAGCAGGGTGCCATCGCAATCGAAGACGGCGATGCGGTCTTCTACGGGAATGAAGTTTTTGCTCTTTTTGTTGGTCACATCTTTTACATAGGCGATGAGCTGCTCTTTGGCGGGTGCATTTGCAGTCCAGTAGTGAAAGTCTTTAGCCGAACTTACTTGGATAGCTGCCAGCTCACTGCGGGTAGCTGCCTGGGTGTCCATCGAAAATCCCCAAGCGATGGATGCAGCTAAGGCGCAGGCTAATAATTTTTTCTTGCTCATTTTGGTATCCCCCTCATGAATGTTTCTTATTACGCTATTGATTATACCTGTTTTGTATTGAATCGGGTATCCTCAAAAATGGATAAATATCGCGAAATTTGAATTAATGACTTTAAGGTCAAAAAGTCAAAATAGCATTTGACTTTTTGACCTTATGCGGTATAATAAGAATTAGAAACGGAACCGTTTAAAATGCGTATAAGATAACGGAGGATATAGATATGGGTCAGGAAAAATATACGACAAAAACGATGGCAGCATTGCAGTCGGCTCAGCAGCTGGCAGCAATGCGCTATCATCAGGAAATTACCTCGGCACATGTGCTGCTGGCACTGGCCAAAGAACCGGAAGGTTTGCTGGCAACGATTTTTGAAGAATGCCAGACGGATTTGCCGCTGCTTAAGGCATCCTTGGAGCAGGTTTTAAATAAGATACCCAGTGTAAAAGGTTCGGATCGCCTGGGAATGGGCATGGATATGGTTCGCGTTTTAGGGCGGGCTGAAGCCCTGGCGGGGTCAATGAAAGATGATTATGTTTCAACGGAACATCTGCTGTTGGCTATTGTAACCGATGGCAGTGATGAAGTTCAGGCAGTTTGCCGGGAATTTAAACTGACGAAGGGCGGTATCCAAAGTTCCATCAAAAAGAACCGCAAACAGAATGTCACCAATGAGAATCCAGAGGAAGGCTACAAATCCTTGGAGAAATATGGTCGCGACCTTACGGAGGCGGCACGTCATGGAAAACTCGACCCGGTTATTGGCCGTGATGATGAGATTCGCCGGACGGTGGAGATTCTGTCTCGCCGTACCAAGAATAATCCAGTGCTGATTGGTGAACCGGGCGTTGGTAAAACGGCGATTGTCGAAGGGCTGGCACGCCGCATCGTAGCCGGTGATGTACCGGAATCTTTGAAGAATAAGACGCTTTATTCCCTGGATATGGGGGCCCTTATTGCTGGGGCGAAATTTCGCGGAGAGTTTGAGGAACGTTTAAAGGCTGTTCTGGGCGAAATCGTCAAATCGGATGGACAGATTTTGCTCTTTATCGATGAGGTCCATATGGTGGTTGGTGCTGGTGCCGCAGAAGGTGCGATGGATGCTGGTAACCTTTTAAAGCCCATGATGGCCCGTGGTGAGCTTCGCTGCATCGGTGCGACGACGCTCAACGAGTATCGCAAGTATATTGAAAAGGATTCGGCGCTGGAACGCCGCTTCCAGCCCGTAATGGTGGGGGAGCCGACGGTGGAGGATACGATTTCCATTTTGCGCGGCCTTAAGGAACGCTATGAAGTTCATCACGGAGTACGGATTCGTGATGCGGCGCTAGTGTCGGCGGCAGTCCTTTCGGACCGTTATATCTCCGACCGCTTCCTGCCGGATAAAGCCATTGACCTGGTCGACGAGGCGGCGGCTAAACTGCGCACGGAGATTGAGTCGATGCCAGCACCATTGGATGAGATTCGCCGTAAAATCATGCAGCTAGAGATCGAAGAGCAGGCCCTTAAGAAGGAGAACGATGCCGCTTCCAAAGAAAAACTCGATAACATGGCGGCAGAAAAAGCGGAACTCATGCAACAGGAGGAACGGTTAAAATCCAAATGGGAGGGAGAAAAGCAGGCCATTTTGCGAGTTCGGGCAATCAAGAAGGAAATCGATGAAGTGAACAGCCAGATGGAAGCTGCGGAACGCTCCTACGACCTCAACCGCTTGTCGGAACTCAAATATGGCAAATTGCCAGAGCTGCAGAAGAAACTCCAGGAGGAAGAAGAGGTAATCGGGAAGAAGTCCAAGGATGAACAGCTGCTCAAAGAAGAGGTGGGCGAGGAAGATATCGCTAAGGTGGTCAGCCGTTGGACCGGTATCCCCGTTGCCAAGATGATGACGGGCGAGCGGGAGAAACTGCTTCATCTTGAGGAGGTTCTGCATACGCGAGTCGTTGGGCAGGAAGAAGCGGTAAGCTCCGTCAGTGAAGCAATTCTGCGGGCACGGGCGGGCATCAAGGATCCCAATCGTCCCATCGGTTCCTTCATCTTCCTTGGACCTACAGGGGTTGGCAAGACAGAACTGGCCAAGACTCTGGCGGAGAGTCTTTTTGATGATGAGCGCAGCATGATTCGCATTGATATGAGTGAATACATGGAGAAGCACAGCGTATCTCGTTTGATTGGTGCGCCTCCGGGATATGTAGGCTATGATGAAGGCGGTCAGCTCACCGAAGCCGTCCGTCGTCGTCCCTACAGTGTCGTTTTGCTCGATGAGATTGAAAAGGCCCATCGGGATGTGTTCAATGTGCTGCTGCAGATTCTTGATGATGGCCGCTTGACCGATGGTAAAGGACGGGTGGTTAACTTCAAAAATACCGTTATCATCATGACGAGCAATCTTGGTTCCCAAGAAATCTTGAACAAGGATTACGAGGAGGCCAAGAAAGCTGTGGATGGTATCTTGAAGGAGTATTTCCGTCCGGAGTTTTTGAATCGAGTGGATGACATCATCGTCTTCAAGGCATTGGCCAAGGAACAGGTCAAAAATATCGCCGCCATCCTCTTGCAGAAATTGGGTGAGCGTTTGCAGAAACAGGTTAAGATTACCCTGGGCTGGAATGAGGCGGCACTGGACGCCTTGGCTGAGCAGGGCTTTGACCCGAATTTTGGCGCAAGACCCCTTCGCCGGTTGCTGGTTCATACGGTGGAAACGGCATTGTCCAAAGAAATCATCAAGGGAGACGTACAGGAGGGCGATACGGTAAATATTGGCTTCTCGAATGGAACCTTTACCTTTGAAAAAGCATAAAATTGCAGTTTGTAGGTTAGTGATTTTGGGTTCGAGGCAGCTCTTCGCCGCCGCTAGTGGCAGTGCCAACATTACGCCAAGATGTTTTGCGTTTAGCAAGACTACAACCGGCAATCTACCCAAAAGCCCATTGACTTTTACCGTAAGTCAATGGGCTTTCGTAGTTGTTTTTTGATATGTCATGGTGTTGGGATAAACTTTGCGAGGAAAGTGTGACCGCCAGCTACCAGATTCTTGTGGATTTTTGCCAACGGGGCGAAAATCGGAGAATATTCCAGGCGCATTTTGAAGCGCAGCTGCGTATGGTCGGTGCATCCGAAAATAGGAATGCGGTCAAGGACGAATGGATTTTCCGTCTGGCTGCTGACACCGTAATTGACGGTGAAGGCAGCGCGGTAGCCGGCATCCTTGGTCATTTTGATGAGTTCATCATCATAGGAGCCGCAAGGATAAGCGATGAAGTTCACATCTTTTTTCAAGTGCCATTCCAAGGCTTTTTTGGAGCCGTCAAGTTGATTCCAGGTTTCTTCGGGACTGGTAGAATCCAGTTCCATATGGGAGAGGGTATGGCTCTCAAAATCGATGCGGCCGCTTTCCTGCATCTCCTCGACCTGAGCCCAGGTGAGGTAATTGGGATAGGTGCTCACATAATCAGAAATCAGGAAAATCGTACCTTTTAAATTGTATTTTTCCAGAATGGGGTAAGCGTTGCGGTAGTTATCCACATACCCATCGTCAAAGGTGAGAACAACCGGTTTATCCGGCAGTTCGGTACCGTTTTCCCAAGCATCGAACATCTCGGCTGGCGTAATGGTGTGAAAACCATTGTCGGCCAGATATTTCATTTGGGCCTCAAACTGGTCCGTGTGAACCGTCAAGGCGTTTTCATCGCGGTCGTTGATTTGATGGTAATTGAGCACAGGGACAGACCGGGCTGCATTGTGCATCAGATAGGCGCAAACAGCAAAGCCGGCTAACAAAAGTACAAGCGCAAGGATACTTAGGCGCTTTATCCAGGTTGTCATGAGTAGACACATCCTTTTTTAGTATTCAATCCTGTCTAATATAATACAATCAAGTGGACATGTCAAATGAAAAACTCCCCGTCAGCGGACAGGGAGTTTTGTGATGCGATTTTTACTGAAGTACGCGGCAGGCACCAGCGTAATGAGCTACTCGGTAATCACGGGACAAATCATCGTAAGCAATACCGTAGGTAGTGGAAGCATGAATCATCTTGCCATTGCCAACGTAAATACCTACATGGGAAATGTTCACATAGTCACCAGCGAAGAATACCAGGTCGCCGGGCTGAAGTTCGGATTTGCTGACCGGCGTGCCGGCAGTAGCTTGAATGTCTGCCGTGCGCGGCAGGTCGATGCCACAGCGGGCGAAGACATACTGTACGAAACCGGAGCAGTCAAAACCACTCGGTGAGGAACCGCCCCACACATACGGAACACCGAGGAACTGCTGGGCGGTATCGATGACGTTATTGCCGTTGCTGATATAAGATTCTGGTTTTACTTTTGGCATCGGACGGTGAAGCAGCATTTCATAGGATTGTGCCCCGACAAGTCCATCAACATCGAGATGATTATCTTTCTGGAACTGGCGGACCGCCTCCTGGGTGGCTGGGCCGAAGTCGCCATCAACACTTACATCGTAACCGGAGCTGGCCAGCGCCTGCTGGATTTCTGTTACTTCTTGTCCTGTGTCACCGAGACGGAACGCAGCCGCATCGCTGATCGATGGAACCGAAAGACAGAACGCAGCGGCTAAAAGCATAGCACCAATTTTTCTACGCAATAGAAGACCTCCTCAAAACAATACATATTAATCGCTAATTTTCAATTTAAACTTTTGATATTATATCATGTTAGTACCTGAGAGGTCAACTGGGTCATAAAAAGTTACCAAATCCGTTAAGAAAAGGGCTTTAATAAAATCTCAATTCGTTTTATAATAAAAGATGCTGTATTTGATTAGGAACCACGGAAGTTGATTCCATATATAAAGGAGATATTGCAATTTATGCAGAGAAATGATTTGTGCTGGTGTGGCAGCGGCAAGAAATATAAGAAGTGCCATGCCGACTTTGATGAACGTTTGGAAGAGATGAAATTCAATGTATTTTTAGGGCAGTGCCGTCCACCAAAGAAAATTATCAATAACGCCCATGATATCGAATGCATCCGCAAAGCGGGCGTAATCAACGATGGTGCCCTGGATTTGGCAGGTTCCCTGGTAAAAGAGGGCGTGGATACGGCTTCCATCGATAAAGCAGTTCACGATTACATTGTGGAGCGCGGTGGTTATCCGTCCTGTCTTAATTATGAAGGATTTCCGAAGAGCTGTTGCATTTCCATCAATGAGGTGGTTTGCCATGGCATCCCATCGCCAAAGACGATTTTGAAGGATGGCGATATCCTCAACATCGATATAACGACGACGCTGGACGGCTACTATGCCGATGCTTCCCGTATGTTTATGGTAGGAAATGTTTCGCCGGAAGCAGAGAAACTGGTGCGAGTTACGAAAGAATGCATGGAACGGGGCATTGCAGCTGCTAAGCCTTGGCATTTCGTAGGCGATATCAGTGCTGCCTGCGGTGATTTTGCGCACCTCAACGGTTACTCCGTAGTAACGGATTTGGGCGGCCATGGTGTTGGCAAGGATTTCCACATGGAGCCTTTTGTAGCCCATGAAGGAGAAGCGAATACCGGTATGCTGCTGGTGCCGGGCATGGTACTGACGGTGGAGCCGATGATTAATATGGGCAAGAAGCAGGTAACGGTGGACAGCAGCGATAACTGGACCGTGCGCACGAAGGATAAAAAACTGTCTGCTCAGTGGGAGAAGACGATTCTCATCACGGAAACAGGTACGGAGGTATTGTCGTCGTAATGACAACATTTAAAGAATTAGGAATCCGCGACAACGTATGCGAAGCGTTGCGCAACAAGGGAATCAAAGAGGCAACTCCTGTTCAGGAAGCCGCCATTCCGCTGGTTCGTGCCGGCAAAGACGTCATTGCTCAGGCACAGACTGGCACGGGTAAGACCTTGGCATTTTTGTTGCCTATCCTGGAGAAAATCAAGCCTCAAGCTAACGTTGCCCAGGCACTGGTTGTAACGCCGACCCGTGAACTGGCTATCCAGATTGCCAAGGTGGCCGCTGTGGTGGGGGAGGCTGCTGGTGTAAGCTCACTGGTCATTTACGGTGGCCAGGATATTGAACGCCAGAAGCAAAAACTTCGCCGTCATCCGCAGCTCATCATCGGTACCCCGGGGCGCTTGCTTGACCACTTGCGCCGCGGTACCATTGACTTGTCAAAAGTCAATAAAGTCGTTTTGGATGAAGCAGACGAAATGATGCGGCTGGGCTTTATTGAGGATGTAGAACTATTATTGAAGGCTTCTGCCAACGATCGTCAGCTGACCTTGTTTTCAGCGACGATGCCGGACCGCATCAAAGCGCTGGCAGCTCGTTATATGCGGTCGCCTGAAAACATCAAAATTAAGAGCGAGCATGTGACGCTGGATGCCATTGAGCAGGTTATCATGGATACGACGGAAGAGCAGAAAATCGACCGGCTGTGCGAATGCATCAACGGGGACAATCCGTATTTGGCCATGGTATTCTGTCATACCAAGCAGCGCGCACACATGGTTACCATGGCGCTGGCGGCTCGTGGCTATCTTGTCGATGAGCTCCATGGAGACTTGTCCCAGGTACAGCGTGCCCTGGTTCTTAAGCGCTTCCGCAAGGCTGAGCTGCAGATACTCTGCGCTACGGATATCGCAGCCCGGGGCTTAGATATCGAGGGCGTGACCCATGTATTCAATTACGATATTCCTCACGATGCGGAAAGCTATATTCATCGCATCGGCCGTACCGGCCGTGCAGGCCAGCAGGGTAAGGCAGTAACCTTTGTCAATGCACGGCAATACGATTTGCTGCGCCGCATCGAGACGGGAATCAAGAACCGCATTCGCAAGGAGCATTCCGAGCGTCATCATAAGCACCAGGAGAAGCAGGCGCAAATCCTGCAGGAAATCCGCAAAAAACGCGAGGAGAAGAAGAAAAAGGCAAAGCCGCTTTCTAAGTATGCCAATCGCAAAGGGGCGTCCCATAAGGGGCGCAATGGGCGAAGCCGCCGCACGGCTGCGCCAAAGAAAACAAAAACAAACTTTGGCAATCGTTCCAAGATGGGACGCCATTGATGAAAAAACTTCCTGATCTTCGATCAGGAAGTTTTTTATTGGCTAGTTGTCGTAAATTTTCAAAAAAATCCATCAAAACAGGCAGGAAATCTTGAAAAAAGGTCGAAAACTTTCACTGTAACCAAATAAAAGGGGGAGATTCCATGATTGGTATCAAAAATGTTATTGCCATTGTTTGCGGCGGTGGACCGGCGCCAGGCATCAACAGCGTTATCTCAGGCGTAGTCAACGAGGCAACTCGTCATGGTTGGGATGTCTTAGGTATTTACGACGGTTTTTCCCGCATCGGTCGTGGGGAAAAGAATTATGTCCGTCTTGAACCTAAGAACATCAGCCGGATTCATCTGACTGGTGGCTGCATCCTCAAGATGTCGCGCTTCAATCCGACGAAAAAGGAATCGGATCTTCGCACCGTGGTTGAGACACTTACGGAACTTGGCGTAACGCATCTGGTGACGATTGGCGGCGATGATACCGCTTACAGTTCAGCGGCAGTTTCGGAATACGCGCGGAAGATGGGACGTACCATCAATGTCGTTCATGTTCCGAAGACAATTGATAACGACCTGCCACTTCCGGAAGGGGTTCCGACCTTTGGCTTTGAAACGGCCCGCGCTTTTGCTACAACGGAAATAGAAAACCTCATGGAAGATGCCCGCACGACCAACAATCGTTGGTATTTCACCATTGCTATGGGGCGTACGGCTGGCCACCTGGCACTGGGCATGGGCCGCAGTGCTGGAGCTGCCCTGACGGTAATTCCGGAGGAGTTCCCCGAGGATAAGATTCCGCTTCAGCAGATTGTCGACATCATTACAGGTTCGGTGGTCAAACGTTACTTAACGGGTAAGAATTACGGTGTTGCCGTTATCGCCGAAGGTGTTATTGAGAAAATCGCGCCGGAAGACTTCGAGAAGTTGGGGACGGTAGTCAAGGATGAACACGGACATATCCGCTACAGTGAGCTGGACTTCGGTGAGATTCTCAAACAGGCCGTATTGGCAGAAGTCAAAAAACTGGGAATCAAGATCTCGGTTATTGATAAAGAAATCGGTTATGAGCTTCGTTGCACGGCGCCAATTGCTTACGATATCGATTATGCACGCTCCCTTGGTTATTCCGCCGTTAAATTCCTTATGGCGGGGGACAGCGGTGCTCTGATTACGATTCAGGACAATAAAGCTGTTCCCATGCGCTTTGAGGATATCAAAGACCCGGCAACGGGGAAAACGATGGTACGCAAGGTCAACATCGAATCCATCCAGTATCGGATTGCCCGCGGTCTCATGATGCGGTTAGAGAGAGCGGACCTCGATGATCCGGGCCTTGCCAACGCTTATCGTATGGAGCCGAAAAAGTTCAAAGAACGCTATCGGTACCTCTTCGATGATAAAGAAGAAAAAGCAGCTGGGGTATCTAAGAAAAAGAAATAAGTTCGCCTATGAATCGGCATTAAATTAGCAGGAGAAATATCTTCTGCTAATTTTTTTATTTTTTTTTGAAAAAGGGGTTGACGGATACGATGACATGCTCTATAATAATTTCTTGTCAGCCGGTGATGCGAAAGTAAAGCATGGCGGCCACGAAATATCGCGGGGTGGAGCAGTCGGTAGCTCGTCGGGCTCATAACCCGAAGGTCACAGGTTCAAGTCCTGTCCCCGCAACCAAATGATAATACCCAACATTCGAAGATAATTTTTATTATCGCGGGATGGAGCAGTCGGTAGCTCGTCGGGCTCATAACCCGAAGGTCACAGGTTCAAGTCCTGTTCCCGCAACCAAATGCTGGAAATGCTGATATAGCTCAGTCGGTAGAGCGTATCCTTGGTAAGGATAAGGTCACCAGTTCAATCCTGGTTATCAGCTCCATATATTCGGCGGCGTAGCTCAGTTGGCTAGAGCATGCGGTTCATACCCGCAGTGTCAGGAGTTCAAATCTCTTCGCCGCCACCAATTTTACGAATGAACCCCTGTAGAAGGGGTTTTATTTATGTATAATGTCGAAAAATAATTTCACCTTGTCAAGGTTTTTTTATTGACAGCCTGTAGCAAGTGTGATAAATTGTATTAGTGACATTGTGAAAGAGTCATAGTTTCTGAGC
>NZ_JAILKR010000043.1 GCF_024693525.1 Selenomonas sp.
GCCCATTCAATCGTTCCCGCATCTGGCGTAAGCTGACCGGTGATAATGGAAAGAAACGTAGATTTTCCCTCACCATTGGCGCCCACCAAGGCAACATGCTCACCTTTCAGCAAACGGAAACTAACGTCCTCAAAAATCTCACGGCCTCCATAGCTATGCGATAAATGGGATACGTTCAATATGCTCATATATTACTTCCTTTCAAAGTTTTTCTCCCACATCAGCGGGTTCACCACCACCTGATGATTTATTTCCCGGCCGCTCTTTCAGCTCATTCCGTGGTTCTGAATTCTTTTCTTGATTTCCCTCAGGGGCAATTTCCTTGCCATCAATCACCACCGAACTACCCGGAGTCTCTTCTGCCGCCTTACTATTTCCCCTTGAATTTCCTGGATGAAGTTTCTCCTCATTGGCGTCATAGGAGGGTGATGGAACCTCCGCAGGTTTGCTGCTTTCCCTCGAGCGGTCCTCCACCGCTGGATTTCCCTTTAAGCTCTTATAATGCACTTCGCCATCATCATCGTTCTCCCAAAGGAACCAAACCAAGCCCCCGACCAAAAGCACAATCAAACCAATAAGAAGATACTTGAGTTTGCCAGCAACAAAGCCAGTCAATTCCTCAGCCTGGTGCTCCCGAACTGAATGTCTGCGGGCAGCCCGCGGGGGAATGTTGTTCTGATGTATCGGCTGCTGTTCCCGGGGCAGTTCCCGCACCTGGTGTTGTTCCTGCCGTCTTGCCTCATCATATTGCCTGCGGGCTAACGGATCCGACAAAATCCGATAGGCCTCATTTAGCTCACTCATATGACGACCGGCCTCTTCCAGCGGCAGTTTCGATAAATCCGGATGATATTTTTTCGCCAAGGTCTGATAGGCTTTCTTTATAATATCCGCCGACGCTTTCGGATGAACCTGCAACAACTCATAGTAATCCTTAATCACCGGTATCACCTCATCCTGCATGATCCCTCATTCGAAAAAAGTGATTCAGCCAAGGCTGAATCACTTTTTTAATATCATATAATGGTCGGAACGACGGGATTTGAACCCACGACCTCTTCCACCCCAAGGAAGCGCGCTACCAAACTGCGCTACGTCCCGAACAAAATCTATTATACGGCATTTCCTTTTATTTGTAAAGGGCTATCCCATCACTTTATGCCAGCAATTATTCAAATTCAATTGTTGCTGGCGGTTTGCCCGTGCAGTCGTACATGACGCGATTGACACCTTTTACCTCATTAACGATACGGGTCGTGGTCTTCTGCAGGACTTCCCACGGAAGCTGCGCACTCTCTGCGGTCATGAAGTCGCTAGTCATGACCGCCCGCAGGGCAATCGCATAGTCATAGGTACGGCCGTCGCCCATGACACCGACGCTGCGCATGTTCGTAAGGGCGGCAAAATACTGGCCGAGATTCTTGTCAGCACCAGCCTTGGCCACCTCTTCGCGATAGATGGCATCAGCCTCCTGGACAATCTTGACCTTCTCTTCCGTTACCTCGCCGATGATGCGGATGCCAAGGCCCGGCCCCGGGAAGGGCTGACGGTTGACGAGATACTCGGGAATGCCGAGCTCGCGGCCAGCTGCACGAACCTCATCCTTGAACAGCAGGCGCAGCGGCTCGACGATTTCCTTGAAATCGACGAAGTCCGGCAGGCCGCCGACATTATGATGGGATTTGATGACTGCCGATTTTCCCAGGCCGCTCTCGATGACATCAGGATAGATCGTACCCTGTACGAGATAATCGACAGCGCCAATCTTCTTGGCCTCTTCCTCGAATACGCGGATGAACTCCTCACCGATGATCTTGCGCTTCTGCTCTGGCTCCGTGACACCAGCCAGTTTCGCATAGAAACGATCCTTGGCATTGACACGGATGAAATTGACATCATAAGAACCATTCGGTCCGAATACCGCCTCAACCTGATCGCCTTCATCCTTGCGCAGCAGGCCATGGTCGACGAATACGCAGGTCAGCTGCTTGCCGATGGCTTTAGAGAGCAAGACTGCAGCCACCGAGGAATCAACGCCGCCGGACAAGGCGCAAAGAGCACGGCCGCTGCCGATTTTCGCCTTGAGCTCTTCGACGGTTCTCTTGACGAAGGAATCCATCTTCCATTCGCCTGCACAGCCACAGACTTCGTAAACGAAATTCTTGAGCATCGTCTTGCCCTGAACCGTGTGCATGACTTCCGGGTGGAACTGGGTCGCATAGAGCTTCTTGGCTGCATTTTCCATAGCTGCCACCGGGCATACCGGCGTCGAAGCCGTTACCACAAAGTCTGCCGGTGCCTCTGCAATGTAGTCGGTATGGCTCATCCAGCAGATCGTCTTCTCATCGACGCCCTGGAAAAGCTTCGAGCCCTGCTCCGCAATCGTGACTTCCGTTTTGCCATACTCGCTCGTCGGTGCCGTGGC
>NZ_JAILKR010000074.1 GCF_024693525.1 Selenomonas sp.
GCCTGCGTTCTCGTTGGAAAAGCAGTTTCGTCCAAGCGAAGCGCGTTTAACTGTTTTCCAACTCTTAATTAAAAGGCAAAAATTTCTTGTAGCGGGTTGTCACCGGTGGAGCGTTGGTACTGGGGCCCCCGCCGCCGGCGATTGGCTTTGAACACGAACTCGCTAATACGAACCTACAAATTGTAATTTTACCATCCCTTTTATTGGGAACAGTTTGTTTTTGTGCGAAGAATCTTTAAGATAATGCCGATGACAAGTCCTAGCAGGGCGGGGAGAATCCAGCCAAATCCTTGGGCGAAAAAAGGCAGGACAGCGGTTAGGGCAGTCACGAATTCATTAAGGCCGAAAGCGGTGAGCCAGGCTGGTGGCAGTGCTTTTATAAAGTCAAAGACGGAACTAAACACTACCATGGTCATGATACTGCGGATAACCAGGCGGTCAAGGCCGCAGATATGACCCGCCAGCGAGGTCAGTGTCAGCATGATGGCAATGGGATAAAGCATCATGAACACGGGAATGGAAAATTGGATGATGGCCGACAGGCCCACATTGGCAATCAAAAAGGTAATAATAGCAAAGGCTATAGACAGCTGCTCATAGGTGAATTTGCCGGGGAACATCGCCACTAAGGCCTCAGAACAGCTGGTAATCAGTCCGATAACGGTCTTGAGGCAGGCGAAAAGTACGATTAGAGCCAGTAAGGCCGCACCGGCGTCTGAGAAATAATAAGAGGAAATTGACGCGAGGACAGCGCCACCATTGCCGTTTATGGGGGCATAGCCGCGGCTTTCCGCACCGGCAAGGGATACGAGGATGTAGATGATACCCATGAGCAGGCAGCTGAATACACCGGCTTTGACGGTGTTTTTGGCGATGGCGCCAGAATCCTTAATGCCCAGCTTGCGGATGACATCGACGACGATGATGCCAAAGGCAAGTCCTGCCAAGGTATCCATGGTGTTATAGCCGTCAAGCAGCCCTTGGAGAACTGGCGCCGTGGTATAGGCTGGTGTGGGGGTAAAGGCGGTGATGGGGCTGGTGGGCTGGGTGAGAGCTGCCACCAACAGGATGCCAAGTACCACGAGGAAAAGCGGCGTCAGGATTTTGCCGGTCCAGACAAGTATTTTGCCGGGGCGCAGGGAGAACCAGAGGGCAGCGGCCATAAAGGCCAGAGAAAAGAGGAACAAGGCCAGCTGTTCATTAAAGCCAGCAGGCAGCAAGGCTTTAGCGCCGATTTCAAAAGGGACGGTAACACAGCGGGGGCTGGCAAAGAAGGGGCCGATGGTGAGATACAGGGCACAGGTAAAGATTAGCCCAAACCGGCGGCCAATGCGCTGGCTTAGATTCAAGAGGCCGCTGCTGCCGGTAATACCCAGTGCTGTCACGGCCAGCATAGGCATGCCTACGCCGGTAATGAGAAAGCCGGCCAGCGCATACCAGACATTGCTGCCGGCTTCCTGGCCCATAAAGGCCGGAAAAATCAAGTTGCCGGCCCCGAAGAACAGGCCGAATAGCATGCTGGTAATGGAGAGGGTTTCTCCCCAGGTAAGGTTTGTTTTCACAGATTATACACTCCTAAGTCTTGTTTCATGCCTACTAGTTTAACAGGTTGGCCTGTATTTGTGCAATGGATTCTTTGGTGTAGAAATTTGTAAAAAAGTGAGAAAAATTTTCATTACACTATTGACAATGATTATCAATTGGGGTATATTATCTATAGGCTTTCGTTAAGGCAATTGGTTGGAGCGTGGAGGCGCTTCCGGTTGTCGGGTGCATTTAGCACCAAGCTCTCCTAAAATATAATACACAGCAAAAATGGCGATTCGTACTGCTCATGCGAATCGCCATTTTTGTGTGCAATTTATAAAGGCTTATTGCAGGCCCTTTCTCTTTTCAGCCCGGGCGATGAGTTCCCGCCCTTCGCGGAAGGCGGCGGGCAGAAAGTCGTCTTCCCATTCCCGGCCGCGTTTTTCCATTTTCTTGATTTCTTTCCAATCGGTAACGGGATCGCCGTTTTCATCGGTCAGCGGTTCGTGGAAGATATGCGGGTGACGGCGAATCATTTTGCCCGCCGAGGCTTTGGCCACATCCTGCAAGGTAAAGAGCCCTTCTTTTTCGGCCAGGCAGGCATGGAAAACCACCTGCAGCAGCAGATCTCCTAGTTCTTCCTTCAGGTTTTCGGCATTGCCGGTTTCCCGGAGGATATTGATACCGGCCAAAACTTCGCAGGCTTCTTCGATGCAGCCCGGTTTTACGCTTTCGTGGGTTTGGGTACTGTCCCAAGGGCAGCCATCCTCGGATTGGAGTTTTTTGACGATTGTTTCGAGACGCTTTACTTCATCATGATTCATAATGGACCTTCTCTTCCTGTCAGCTGGCAAACTTCTCATAGGCGTAATTATACCGCCATTGCGCAGGTTTTGCCATAGGCAATGTGAGGTAAGGGGTTTTCAAGAGGTGTGGTGCGGCGCGATATATGGTATATATGATACTAAATAATAAGCATTCATAAAAAGTAATTGTATAACCGAGGTGATAGTAGTATACTGTATACAAGAGCAAGATCAGCAGAGGAGCGTGATGAGCATGTTTGCTTGGGTAGAAGTTTTGCGGGAGAAGAATAATGCGATGGATATCGCCTACAGCCTGGGGACGGACATGAATCTTGACGGACGGATTCATTATGACAGGGTGACAGATTCCATCTCACTGGAGCAGCTTTCGGATGGCGCCAGCCCGCAGGCGACCAGGGATTTCATGGAGGCTTTACGGGAACGGCTTCAGGAGAAAAACTGGGGGTCGGGACAGGCGGTCTGTGTATCCTATAATCGAAGCCTTGAACCGGAGATGGCGACCCGCTGGCAGATGGATAAGCAGGCATCCTTTGTCCGGTTTTGCTGATGGGCAATGCAAAAAAACGCAATGGAGTTTTCTCCATTGCGTTTTTTGGTTGAGAATAGGGGTTAGGGACAGACTCTCATATATTAACGGTTAAAGCCGAAGGCATTCTTGCCCGGATAGACAGCGCTGCTATTGAGCTGCTCTTCGATGCGCAGCAGCTGGTTGTATTTGGCTACGCGCTCGGAGCGGGACGGGGCACCGGTCTTGATCTGGGCGGTGTTGAGTGCTACGGCCAAGTCGGCAATCGTCGTGTCCTCGGTCTCGCCGGAACGATGGGAGACAATGGCCGTGTAGCCGGCTTTGTGGGCCATCTTGATGGCTTCGAGGGTCTCAGAGAGCGAACCAATCTGGTTGAGCTTGATGAGGATGGAATTGCCGCAGCCCAGTTCGATGCCTTTCTTGAGGCGTTTCGTGTTCGTGACGAAGAGGTCATCGCCCACGAGCTGGACTTTGTGGCCGAGTTTTTCCGTCATCTTCTGCCAGCCGTCCCAATCTTCCTCATCCAGGCCGTCCTCGATGGAGTAGATGGGATATTTGTCGACGAGGGATTCCCAATGGGCGATAAGCTCATCGGAGGTGTACTCGCGGCCGGATTTCGGCTGTTTATAGAAGCCTTTGCCTTTTTCGCTCTTCCACTCGGAGGCAGCGGCATCCATAGCGAGTACGAAGTCGCGGCCCGGTTCATAGCCGGCGTCTTTGATGGCCTGCAGGATGTGTTCGATGGCGTCCTCGTCGGATTTGAGGTTCGGGGCAAAGCCGCCTTCATCGCCAACGGCCGTTGTCTCGCCCTCTTTTTTGAGCAGGGACTGCAGGGCATGGAACACCTCTGTCGACCAGCGCAGGGCTTCGCGGAAGCTCGGGGCGCCGGCAGGCATGATCATGAATTCCTGGGTGTCGACGGAGTTGGAGGCATGGGCGCCGCCGTTTAAGATGTTCATCATCGGGACAGGGAGCTGGTTGCCGTTGATGCCGCCAAAGTAGCGGTAGAGCGGGATGTCCTCGGCTTTAGCGGCCGCCTTGGCAGCTGCCAGCGAAACGGCCAGGATGGCGTTGGCGCCGAGTTTTGATTTGTCCTCGGTGCCGTCAAGCTCGAACATGATGGCATCGAGGGCATAGCCGTCCGAAGCATCAGCGCCGATGAGTGCCGGTGCAATTATCTCATTGACATTGGCCACAGCCTTCGAAACGCCTTTGCCGCCGAATTTTGCCTTATCGCCGTCGCGCAATTCCAGAGCTTCAAACTCGCCCGTGGAAGCACCGCTCGGCGCAGCTGCACGGCCCATGGTGCCGTCAGCGAGAATGACCTCGGCCTCGACGGTTGGATTGCCGCGGGAGTCAATGATCTCCCGGCCGATGACCTGCATGATTTTCAAATATTCCTTCATGTTGTACCTCCTGCATATAAATAGGTAAATGAGAAATGCTATCAACATTAGTATTTTAGTATATTTGAGAAGATTTATCAACTAAAATATTGAATGATGGCAAGTCACATTTACGAAAAAATAAAAAAGGAGTAGGATAGGATTTAGGAACAGGGGCTTGATACTTGATACCCCTACCTGCGACAGGGAAAAGATTTGAAGATAGGGGCAGGTAAAATGATAGGTTTGTTGAGGAATAATAAAAATTTTTTCTATTACTTTATGGGAATTTTCATTAGTTCCGGTGGTGATTTTATTGATGATGTCGCCTTAGCCCAGTTGACGTTTTATGTAACGAAATCAACCCTTCTCATGAGCTGTGTTTTCGTCATAAAAATCCTGTTTCTTGTCGTATCCCTGTTTACCTCGGTTTTGGTAGACCGGTGGAAGAAAAAGAGAATATTGGTACTGTCGTCTTTGGTGCAGGCTTTCAACCTGATGGTTTTGGGGTGTTTATACGCCCAGAACAGCTTGAACGTCGGCCTGCTGTTCCTCTTTATCGTGTTTCAGACACTGTTCAGTACCCTTTCTATATCGGCCAGGAATGCGATTATTCCCTTGCTTGTCCCCAGGGAGGACTTGGTAAAAGCTAGTGCATCCCTTAGTGTCGTCATGCAGGTTTTGCAGATTACCGCGTATTTCTTTGCCGGAATCTTGATTGCTCGTTTCGATGTTACAGGAGCTGTGGCTATCGATAGTCTATCGTTTGTCCTAGCGGCCCTGCTCTTATTGAGATTGAAGCTGCCAGAAGAAGAGAGAGAAGAACAGGGGCGGCAGGATTTTTCCTTCCGGGAAGAGTTGAACCGTGGTTTTGCTTTTATCAAGAAAGAAAAGATTATCCTGGCCGTCATGTTGGTGACCTTTGGCGGAAATTTCTTTTCCGCGCCGACAGAATCCTTGATGCCGGCTTATTTTTCTGAGAGTCAATTTGATACGGCCGCTTTTTCCCGGTATATGCTGCTGGCAGCAGTGGGAAGTGTTATGGGGAGCTACTGGGTGGCGAAAGTAAATGCGAAACTGGAGGTATCTAGATTAGGGGGAATGCTGGCGGGAGGCTTTTTGCTAGGCGGGCTTGGTATCGCTGGCCTGTATGTCAATCGAGGGCTGGTACCTTATGTATGCGCATGGTTAATCGGCCTGTCGGAAGGTTTTGTTTCGGTGCTGAATGCCAGTCTCATACAGATAAAAACGCCGCAAGAAATGATGGCCAGAGTTTTCAGTGTCTTTAAATGTACCTCGTATATAGCAAGTCCTTTGGGTGTTGTGGCGGCTGGGGCTTTGGGAGAATATCTGAAGCTGAATATAATTTTCCTGCCCTTTGGCATTGGTTTGTTGGTGGTGGCCGTTTATACGGGAATATCTTTCCGGCGCAAGGGCGTTTTGGCGCAGGTGGTTCGGTGAAGCAATAGCGTCAGCATGCTGCTGGCAAAGGCAGCGGCGGCAGTTTGATAAATATTTCCGTGTGCATACAGTTGTCAGTAATCCTGTGGAGCCTTATTCGAAGCAACTCTTCGCCGCCGCTAGGGGCAGTGCCAACACTACGCGGGAGATGTTTTTCTAAACGAAATTTTTATCTTTAATTAAGCATCGAAAAAGTTGCAAAACGCGCTTCGCTTGAACGGTAGCAATTTTTCGACGAACGATGAGGATAAAAATTTCGTTCTTCACGAAAAACATCAAACGCTTCGTTTATGGCACTGCCCCTAGCGGCGGCTGAGTCTGTGGCAAGTTTCGCGGGGCTACCCCCTCCGAGGGCGCAGCAATTCGTGCCGGCTTTAACCGAGGCGGCGGGGGCCCCAGTACCATAAGCGTAGCCTTGACGTTCCGCGTGAAGCAAGAAATTTT
>NZ_JAILKR010000110.1 GCF_024693525.1 Selenomonas sp.
ATTCCTTCCGTGAATACTTCATTGAATCCATTACCGCCAGTTTCCCCCGCCGCACGTATTGGAGCAGCGGCGATGAAAACCGCATGATCCTGGTAATCGGATCGCTATAACAAAAGGGCTATTGCCAAAGTGAATTGCTCAATAATAGCTCGTCAGGCTTATATAGCCTTGGCGGGCTATTTCTTTTGGGGTTAGGATTTGGTTCAACATTTTCGCCACGCTCCATATCCCTTTTCGACAATTGGCCAGCTCATGCACCTTCCATTTTGGTTTAAAATGGTTGGTGGTTTAAATTTTTATTTGACACGTAAATTTTACCACAAAAGGCGGTCCACCGACTCTTTCGAGTCAGCGGACCGCCTTTGTTATTAGGGATGTGTTATTTCACAGCCCCATTCTTGCATTTTGCTGATATTTTATTTGGTGAGTAATTCGCCGCATTCACTCATTGCCTTATACCAGTAAGCACTTTTCTTCGGATAACGTTTCTGCGTCGCATAGTCTACATAAAACAATCCATACCGTTTGTTATAGCCATTGCTCCAGGACAATACATCCATAAGGCTCCAGATATAGTAGCCGCCCACGTTGACGCCTTCTTCGACAGCCTTCAGGATGGCTTCCAGATGCTTCTTCACATATTCGATACGAGGGGTGTCATCGATTTTGCCGTCTTCGAAGTCATCCTTATAGCCCATGCCGTTCTCCGAAATGAAGATTTCCTTGTAGTTCGGATAATCCTGGGCAATACGCTTCAGCTGCCTGTACAAGCCCTCAGGGTAAATGGGCCAATCCCAGTCCGTGGTTGGCACTTCTGGGTTGCTGACCCGCGCCCCGATGCCCTTGAGACAGAACACGCTGGTTCCCTTCTCCCCAGTGCTGTTATTGACTACCTGGCTTTCGCCCTCATAGGCCTGCAAAAAATGACTGGAATAATAATTCATGCCCAGGAAATCAATCTGCTCTGCTGCCTTGGCAAAGTCGTCAAAATCCTGCGGCTCAGTATATAGCTGTCCGCCGTTTTTCTGCAGGATTTCGCCAATCAGCTCCATCGTCGCAGTGGAATACTTGCCCAGATAGCAGGCGTCCAGCATAAACCGGTTGGAAATGGCATCGTCCAAATCCCGGGCATGTTTATTCGCTGGTGTATCTGTAATAGCCTCTTTCCCTTCAAGGGTATGAACAATGCCGATGCGTCCCGGCAAATTCATGCTCTTGTACAAGTTTAGGGCGCGGGCATGAGCGACCATAAGATTATGCTCTATCTGAATGGCCTTTTCAATCTGAAAGGTTTCATTCGGGGGAAAATTACCTGCCAGATAACCATTCTGAGCAATCGACCACGGCTCATTAAACGTAGCCCACTTCATCACCCGATCACCAAAAGCTTCAAAACAGATTTTAGCATAAGCAACGAATTTATCAATCAAATCCCGATTCAACCAATGACCATTCTGAAAGTATTTCAGGGGAGTATCGAAATGATGGAGCGTCACAAAGGGTTCAACCCCCTGTTTTATGCACTCGTCAATGAGTTTATTGTAGTAATCAATACCCGCAGGATTAACCTTGCCCTCGCCTTCTGGCAGGATTCGGGTCCAGGAAAGCGAGATGCGGATACCATTCACGCCAAAATCATGCGCGAGCTGCAGATCAGCCGGGTACTGATGATAAAAATCCGAAGCCGGGTCCGCATTGAACCGTGCACCAGGGCGATTCATATATTCATCCCAGACACAGGGGCCACGCCCATCCTCACGGGTTGCGCCCTCTACCTGATACGCAGCAGTTGCTCCGCCAAAGATAAAGTTGGCGGGAAATTTCTTTGCCATAGCTTTATTTCTCCTTAAACATTTTCAGGAACCGTTTGTCCATATCGGAAAGCAGCATTGCTGTCATCAGATGGTCCTGGGCATGAACCGTAAGGAACCCGATCTCAATCTCCTCGCCCGCTGCTTCCTTCGTGATAAGTTCCGTCTGCTGGTTATGCGCGTTCAGAATCAAATCATCGCCCTCTTTTATCAGTGCCTCAGCCTTGGCAAAATCCTTATCCCCAATGGCCTCCATAGCTGCCAAGAACTTCGTCCGCGCATCGCCGGCATAAGCCACGATTTCCATTGCAATCATTGCCATTTCATCTTTTGTCATTGCCATATCAATCACCTCATAAAGATAATGCGTTACCGTAGTCAATTATACCACGCATCAATCATGGTAGAAGCCTTCTTCCCATTTCTGCAGGTATTCATCGAAAAGCGCATCATTTTCAATACAGTCATTATCACCAATAAGGCCATCGATCTTGGCAATCAAAGCATCCTTCTCCGGTGTAGGCTTATATTCTGCTTTAAGGAACGCTTCCAGGATATACTCAATCGAACCTATACCAATCACTCGGCCACCACAACCAATTACATTCGCATTGAGATTTTCCTTTGCGGCTACTGCCGTCTGGACATCAGCTACACAGGCGGCCCGTACTCCCTTGACTTTCTGCGCCGCATTATTGATGCCGATACCTGTACCGCAGATGCACACGCCCAAATCAGCCGCTCCTGTAGCCACCAGCTTGCCAACCTTGCGGCCATAAATCGGATAATGCGTGCGGATAAAATCATATGTCCCCACATCAATGACCTCATGGCCTTGCTTCTTCAAAAACTCTGCTGCTTTTATCTTTATATCCGTAACGATATGGTCACAACCAATTGCAATTTTCATCGTTATGTCCTCCCATTCAAAGTTCCCGATTCAGCATGTCAATGCGAATCTGATGCCGCCCGCCATCGTACTCGGTCTTGACGAAATTCTCTGCCAGTTCGCAGGAAAGCGCTGCTGCCGTAACCTTGGCTCCCAGCGTAATGATCTGTGTGCTGTTATGACGGCGGGTCATCGATGAAGTATAATCCTCATACGTCGGCGCACAGACGATGCCATGATGCTTGGCCGCAATCATGAACGGAGCTACGCCATAGTCATCTACTACAATCCCGCGAGTGATGTCCTGCTCTAAAATGGCATTTACCACCTTTTCCGTCGCCGTAAAAATATCCGGATTGGAAAAATCTTCTATTTCATAACCTTTGCTGGTCAAATATACTTTGATGCTTTCTTTTAGTTCTGCGCCAGCACCATTGGCGGCCAATGCAACTTTCATCCTATAACTTCCTTTCTGTTTTAACCTTCGTTATGCTCTTAGTATACCGCCACACATTTCTTCTTTGTTTTCATTATTTGAAAGCATTTTCGTCATTTGTCCTTTCTTAAAAATCCGATTTTGTCTTATAATATAAGCATGAGATTCGATTTAAGGAGCTGAACAATCCATGCTTATCAAGATTGACCATGATTTTCACGAACACCTGACCGAAACCGAAAAGAAGGTCATTGGCTTCATCAATATGAACGCCGAGAAGATTTCCTCCATGTCGATAAGCGATGTGGCCGAAGCCACCTATTCTTCCCCAGCCACCGTATCCCGCACCATCAAGAAATGCGGAATTTCGGGGTTTGCAGAACTACGGTATATGATTACCCAAGAAACGGACGTGCATAAAGACAGCATCCAAGTCAACGAGATTTTCAACAAAAGCCTGATGGAAGTCACGCAGACCATCGAACATCTCAGCATCGATACCATCCTGGCAGTCGTCCGGGAAATCCGGCAGGCCAAACGGATTTATCTTTTATCCCGCGGGCTTACGGAACATGTAGCCGATGAATTTGCCCTGAAGCTCCAGCTGCAGGGCTATAATGTCTTCGCCAACAGTGACCCGTTCATCATGCAGGACATGACACGCCGCGTGAAAAATCAGGAACTCGTGATTATTTTCAGCCTGTCAGGTAAAACACCAGAACTCTTGACAGCAGCCGAAAATGCGGCATCTCTAGGAGCGCGTATTATCACCATTACCTGCGGAGCCCCGGATGTTCCCTTGGCCCGTATTGCCCACCTGACCGCCTATGGTTTCAAGCATAGCCATGTGTCCATCAAAAATGTCGATGCTACCTCCCGCCTGCCCATCTACGTCATCAGCCGCATCATCATCGATTATCTGATGAAACAGCAGGAAGAGGAACACGAAAAAGCCGCCCAAAAAGAGGCGGCTTATCGTCAGGAGCACTATTTTTAATCGATGAAATTCAAGCAATCTTTTCGACAGCGATTTGTGCCAGCAGCTTTTCCACTACACCTTTCCGCACAAAACCGCTCTCCGCTTCCAAGGCATTCGCCGTCCCGCAAGCTGCCCCCAGCCGCAGGATCTCCTGTGCAGGTAGATTGCGTGAAAGCCCTGCCGCAATACCTGCGACATAGGAATCTCCGGAACCCACAGGATTCTGACAGTCAACTTCCGGCACGGTAACGCGGTAAACCGCATCCTTTACCCCTACCAGCGAACCGCGGCTTCCCAATGAAATTGCTGCCATCTCTATCCCTGCATCAAGGAAATGGCGTATCTCCCGCACAAAATCTTCTTCACACTGCAGGCGGTAACCACGCAGGGCCTCGATCTCATCCTGATTGGGTTTGATAAAATCAGGCTGGGCAGCAATTCCTCTTGCCAGCAAATCACCGCTGGTATCGAGCAGAAATTTCTTTCCTGCCCGATGCGCTTCTTCAATCAGCTCAGCATAAAAATCCACCGGCACGCCCCGGGGCACACTCCCCGAAGCCACTACAATATCTGCTTTTACCAAAAGTTCCGCGTATTTTTGCCGGAACTTTTTTATTTCCTCCCTGCTTACCTCTGGCCCCGGCTCTAAAATTTCCGTCTGGGCACCATCTTCCGTAAGCAACGCTAAACAAGAACGCGTCTCCCCAGCTACACGGACAAAATCGCCTTCTATGCCATAATCACAAAGTTTTCCCGCTACATATTCTCCAGTCTTGCCCCCCAGGAATCCCGTCACCACAGTCTCTTCACCCAAAATGGTATCCACATTGGCCACATGAATGCCTTTGCCCCCTGGGGTATTGTCTACGGATTTTGCCCGCACGATTTTCCCTTTGGCAAAATCCACCAGTTCATACCGCTTATCCAATGAGGCATTGAGATTTATCACGAGTATCATAAACTATTCCTTCCCTGTGCACCCACATTCAATAACGGTTCTGACTGCCGCAAACCTCAATCTTATGGCGGACGATAGCTTTCATTGCTTCTTTACCCGGCGTCATATACTTGCGAGGATCATTGGCTTCTGGGTTTTCCTTGAAGAATTCCTTGACCGCATGCGAAAACGGAATCTTTAAATCCGTAGCTACATTGACCTTGCAAATTCCCAAGGAAATAGCCTTCTGCACCAATTCATCCGGCACATCAGATGCCCCATGCAGCACCAGCGGAATCTCTACCCGGCTGCGGATTTCTGTCAAACGGTCAAAATCCAGCTTAGGCGTTCCTTTATAAAGGCCATGCGCCGTACCGATGGCTACAGCAAGACTGTCAATCCCCGTATCTTCCACATACCGCATAGCGTCTTCGGGATTGGTATACGCGCTATCCGCATCTTCCACCACCAAATCGTCTTCCTGGCCAACCAGCTTGCCCAGCTCTGCTTCCACCGAAGCGCCGCAAGTATGGGCAAAAGCTACCACCTCTTTTACCTTGGCCACATTTTCCTCATACGGCAGGCGGGATGCGTCAATCATCACACTGCGACAGCCAGCTGCCACCGTACTCTCGATTTCCGCCACATCTTCATGATGATCAAGATGAAAGGACATCGGCACATCGTACTTCTCCATAGCCGTGCCTGTAAGCGCCACCAGATAATCCTTGTCCGCATAACGTACCGTCGACGGCGTAGCCGCGATAATCACCGGCGAACGCATAGCACTTGCCATGTCCACTACCACCTGAAAGGTTTCCAGATTGTGGATATTGAACGCTGGTACCGCATAATGTTTTTTCTGTGCATCTTTGAGCATATCATTGGTATTGTGCAGTTTCATGATAACCTCTCCCTCATATGAAATCGCTATTCGTTGTATTAGATATTCCGTTTATGCTTTCATTATAGATACTGTACCACCGCCTTTGTTTTCGCCTTTTGGAACGGTTTTCATAACCCTGCCAGCCAAAAGCGGTCCAAGGATATTTTCCTTGAACCGCTTCCGCCGCTTATTTATTTCTGCTTATAGAACTCAAAATTATCCAGCGATCCCCATGATCCCGGGGCAGCTTCCATAGTCACGGCCACGGTGCATTTGCCGTCTTTTACCTCCACATCCCTGATGGTAAAGGTATGCCATTCATTCCACTTCGTATCCTTGATATCGACAACCTGCGTGCCGGCACTAGTCACAGCCATAAGCTGGTATTTGCTCTGGCCGCCGCCCCCCTGGGTCGACACCGCTACGGTATACTTGCCATCAGCAAGACCTGTGAATTCCTGGCTGGCTGTAAATTTAAAAGCCTTGTCGCTCCAATAGTGCATGGCGCTGGTATCCAGCGCATCGCCGGCCTTGGTTACCACATTGAGGACCTGATCGCCAGCAATCTTCCAGCCAGCAAGATTCTGCGCCTGTTCGAAATTGCCATTCTTAAACAAGTTTACCTTGTCAATAACCGTAATCCGTCCTGTCACAGGATGTTTTTCCCCATCCACGATAACCGTTCCTTTGACCGTATAGTCGCCAGCCTGCTCGAATACTGGTGCTGGGTTGTCCCAAGTGATAGCGAGATTTTCCGCATGGTCATCGGAGAACGTTACGCGGGTCTTTACGGGCAGCTTAGCCGGTACACCTCTGCCGGCTTCGCCCGTCACCATATCGGCTTCCTTGAACACCGGCTTGATAGTCGGCAAGCTCTGATTGCTGACATCGTTGAATACCTTCCACGATTCCAGCGCCCTGCCCTTGTTGTCGAACATCACAAGATTATCCCATTCATCGCCCTTATCCTTGAAGGCTCCGGCTCCCGGTACAGCATACCAGTCCGGTTCCCAGTAGAACATGCCGATGCCTTTGCCGCCCGGTACATCTGCCAGGCTCTGCATGATTGTCCGCAGGCCCGTCGCCTGCCCCTGCACCGTGGAGCGGAATCCGCCCACCAGTTCCGCCTGTGCATCATAGGGATTTTTCGTATCGTCAAAGTTTTCGTTGGTATAGCCAAAAGCCGTTTCAACGATAATGACCTCCTTGCCATAGCGGGCGGCCAGATCATTGATATTATTCCGCATCGCCTCCATATTGCCATGCCAGAAGGGGTAATAGGACAGGCCGATAATATCGAAATCATTGACGCCGTTATCCTTGATCAGCTGGTTGTAGAAGGCTTGCGAAGCTGCATTATCGCCGCCTTTGTCAATATGAATCATCGTCTTGATATGCGGGTCAGTCTCATGTACAGCCTTAAGTCCGCTTTCCACGAACAAAGCCAGCGTCTTGCCGTCATCCTGGGCTGGCAGCTTGCCAAGCGGCCAGATCATGCCATTGGTAATTTCGTTGCCCACCTGTACCATTTCCGGCAAGTGCCCGGCTTTTTTGAAATCACCCAGCACTTTTTTCGTATAGTCATAAACGCTCTTGCTGACCTGCGAAGCTGTCTGCTTCTCCCAAGCCTTTGGTGCATACTGCTTGCCAGGATCTGCCCAGAAATCGCTGTAATGGAAGTCGATAAGCACCTTCATGCCTAATTCATGCGCTCGCTTCGTCATTGCCAGTGCCCGCTCCGCCGTAGTATAACCACCGCCATTGGCATGGTCAGGATTATTCCAGATGCGCACGCGAATCCAATTGATGCCATATTTCTTCATCAATACCAGCTCATCCATCTCCGTGCCATCCATATCGTAGAACTTGCCGCCCAGTGCCTCAAGTTCCGGCAGCATGGATACATCAGCTCCCTTGATAAAGTCAGCGGAAAGGTTTTTTATCGGATTTATCTGCACAGCTGCATCGGCAGGACTGGTCATAAGCAACGAGCTCGCTGCCAGTGTAGAAATTACCAATGATTTTAACATAGATTTACGCATGATTTTCACCTCATCAGAAGCTATACGTCAAAGATGCATAGCCAGTATCATCATAACGGTCAAATGCCGTAGCGCCTGTATCATACGGTTTCAACCGGTAATACGTCAGCTCAAAGTTCGTATTCGGTGCCAGCATATACCCGATACCAAGGCCAAACCCTCTGGCGCCGGCACCGCCATAACCATTGCCACCAGCAATATTGAGACGATGCGGCCACCCCGATGAATCAATGGCCAGATTTCCCAGCGCAAAGTATTCGCCATAGACATTCCAAGTATTTGCCTTATCCCAAATCAGTTTGCCATAAGTCAGGCGCGTCCAGAAACCATTGCGATGATTGCGGTCAGCGATATCAGCATTGCCACCACCACCAGTGCCAATGGTCTGGCTGCGGGTAATATCGGCACCATTATGAACGCCTTCGGCAATAAGATTCCATTTCGCGGCCAGCTGCGCATTGACACCTAACGCCATCTGCTGGAAATTACGCCTTACATTCTTCTTCGACCACTTATTCCACCAAGTTGCTCCATTATCCCATGTCTCGACATAATTCACCGAACTATCCGCATCCGAATGCGAATTGTAATAGGCCGCCGTAACCTCTACCGCCGGACTTACCTGTACGCGCAAATCCGCAAAAACAGCATGCTCGGCCTTGTCACTCCAAGTCGCTGCGGCAGCATCACCAGCACCTAACAATAGGCTGGCTTGTTTGAAATCCTTGCGGACCATGATTCCATCGATGGGATTCTCCCAATAGATAAGTCCCTGACCCAGTTTTACCTCGTTGCGCCCAGCCGAGAGCGTATAGCCATTCTTGGCATGCCAGTCAAGCTGCAAACGATTGAAACTCATCTTCTCATCATTCTTACCCGCATAATGGTCATGGCTATAGTCAGAACGCGCGATATTGGCATTCTCCGCCTTGAGCTGCCCCGTAACCGACAGGTTTTCTGCCGGTTCTCCATATAAGCCCAAACGGATACGCATCTCATTCTGGCTCTTCGTACCGATCTCGCTCCTGGCCGCTTCACTGCCACCAGATACACCAACGCTGTTCTTATTGCGCATATGGCGGATACGCGCATCGCCCCACCACTTGAAACTGGACATGCCTTTTTTCATTTCCTTCACATCGCTTTCCACAGCGGTGAGGCGCACATCCATATCCTTTAACTCTGCCGCAAATTCCCGTTCCAGCTTTTTGAGCACTCCCTTGTCCTTGAGTGCCGCCGTGCCATACTTTTCCGACGCCTTAGCTACGATTTCTGCCATTTCGTAACGATTCATGGTTTTGCCGCCCTGAAACGTCCCATCGCCATAGCCATCAAGCACACCATCCTCGGCCAGCATTGCTACCGCATCATATGCCCAATGCCCTTCCGGCAAATCTTTGAAGGGATTGACTGCTGCCATTGCTGAACCGCTGATTGCAGTTGCCGTCAAAACTGCTGCAATAAGAACTGATTTTTTCATCTTTTCTCCTCCTAATAGTCCCAATCTTCTGTGATTTTAGGCATAAAAATACTCCTGCCACCACTGTTGCCAGAGTACAGTGGCAGCAGGAGTAAATTCCTACTTCAATTAATGTGCCATCAAGGCTAAGGCAAAATCCAAAGCCTTATCGGGGTCACGGGTGAGGCCCACATACTCCCGCCCGCTGGTTGTTGCGCTCTTGACACCTTTCGCATCACAATCGCTCTTGAGTTCATCATACATGGACGCCATCTGCGGCGCGAGCACGATAAGATCGAAATCCGTGATGATGTCTTTGTGCTGGCCATATGCCATGGCGATGGACTCTACGGGGGCATGACGATGCTCTGCCCCTTTCGTGATAGCCTTTGCCAGCATTGAACTCGTAGCGCCAGAGGCACAGAGCACCAGCACGCGCTTCTCATCATTCGGAAGGTCTGCTTCCGTCACGACAGGGGCAGCGGGGACAGCCACCGCCGTTTCGTCTGCAGCTTCCACTGCGCCAGCTTTCTCTTTCTCTACCAGCTGAGCATCATAGACCCGGAAGAACGGATAATACAGTACAGCATCCACCACCAGGAGCAGCGGTGCCAGCACAAAGGCCAGCTTCGCAAACCCGGTGCCGATGACAAGACCGATCGGTGCCGGCGTGGTCCATGGCAGGATATACGTGAAAGCATTCATGCCCAGACCATCGACAAAGAATTTGAAAATCCAAACGTTAAGAATCGGTGCCAAAATAAAGGGGACAAATAACACCGGATTCAAGACGATAGGTGCACCAAAAAGGATTGGTTCGTTTACGGCAAAAGTTACAGGGATGATGGATGCCCGGCCCACAGCACGGAGCTGCTTGGACTTAGCGATAAAAGCACACATCGCACAGAACATCAGCGTTGCTCCCGTACCACCCAGGGTCGCCACAAAGTAAGAAGTAGGATGGGTCAGAATATTGGTGGCATGACCGCCAGCACTGACAATCTGCAGATTCGCTTCGATGTTGGCGATGTAGATTGCCGTCACAGCCGGTTCCACGATCGAGGGGCCATGAATACCCACAAACCAGAACATCGCCATGGCGCCGTAGATTATCGCAACGCCAATGTAGCCGTCAGCCGCCACAAATAGGGGTTTGAAAACTTCCAGGATCCAAGCACCGAACATCATGCCCGTTGCTTCCTTGAAAACAATACCAAAGATCCAATAAACCATAACCGCTACCGACAGAGGAATAAGATCGGCAAAGGTCTGAGCAATATAGTGCGGAACTTCGTCCGGAAGTTTTATGGTAATGTTGCGTTTTACAAAGAACTTATAGATATTCGGGACGGTAAAGGCCACGACAAATGCAGAAAGCAAGCCTTTCGTCCCCATGAATTCCGTAGAAATGCCCCCGTCCACAGGAGCCACCGCCAAGAGCAGTAAACAGATAATCGATACGATCATGACGGATACATCGTTGATCTGCCGAAGCTTCGGCATCTTCGTATTGATGCTATCCGTCAAGCTTTTCGCAATAGTCGCTACCATGAGGATGCCAAGCATTCCCATGCTGTAGTTATACGCTTGCCATAGCACCGAGCTGACTGCCTCCGGCCATTTGTAGTCGAAAATCTCCGGTACACAGGCGACCAAAATGAATAATGACGAGAACAGGATAACCGGTATGCAGCTTACAAAGCCATCCCGGATAGCCCGCAGGTAGATGTTGTTGGAAACCTTTTCAAAAAAGGGCTTCATAGTTTCTACCATCTTGATTAATTTGTCCATGATGATTTCCTTTCTCTAACCGTTAGTTTCGAAGCGCTCCTTACATTGCTCTTCTTTTTTACAGTTTTCATTATAGCTTGGAATCATTTGTGCGTGTTTTCATGTTTTGAAAATTTTTTCAGTCGAAAAAAAATTGCCCTTGCGTTTTCCGCAAGGGCAATTCCCGCACCGTTTCTTATTTTACACCAACCAGCCAGAAAATACCATGAACGATGTCACGCGATGACAGCCAGTGCCTCAACCTCGCAGAGCGCGCCTGCTGGCAGGTCCTTGACCGCTACGCAGCTGCGGGCTGGTTTGCTGATGAAGTGTCTGGCATAGACTTCATTGAACGCCTTGAAGTCAGCGATGTCAGCCAGGAAACAGGTCGTCTTGACGACATGCTTCATATCTGTCCCTGCAGCCTTGAGCACGGCTTCGATATTCTTGCAGCACTGCTCAGCCTGCTCCTCGATGGTCGTGGCAACAATCTTG
>NZ_JAILKR010000009.1 GCF_024693525.1 Selenomonas sp.
CGCCAATTTATTTATATCGTCGGGAAAAATTGACCGGTCATCGTCATTTCTTCTCATATTTCTTTGGCGCCGCCTATCTTTTCGGAGTCCTGGTCTTCCTCCTCATCATTATCCTGGGCCGCTTCCATTGAATCTTTGACCGCAAGCGTTTAACGGCGGATGAGAACTCCAAGTGCAACACGAAAAAAACTGCAAATAAAAAAATGAGGATAATCGCATCAGCGATTATCCTCATTTTGTATTCACTTTTCCCGCAATGGCCGGATTTTCTCTATGAGCTCGATCACAGCCTCTTTGGCGTTGCGGTTGTATTTTAGTTTGCTGACACCCTCATGCTTTTGCTTATAGGCATCATAGTCGGTGACGAGCGAAACCTTGTCGCCTTTCCTGAAAGTATCCAAGATAGCCAGTACGTCTTTTTTCCGGGCACACCATTCTTCCGTGAAATCGTTGATTTGGTTGGCAACGATTTCCTCAATGCGCGTCTCGATCACCGTCCGCGCATCAAGGCCCTTGTACTTTATCGGGTCTTGCTTCATATCCTCCCAGAATCCGCCAATGACATCAGCCAATGCCGGATTCGTCTCACGAAGTTTAGTAATATGGTTGTCGATGGCTTCATCCTCAATAGGCGCAGCGATGAGGACATCCTCCTCGGGCATATAGCTCTGAATCAGTGAAAGGATATAGCGATAGTCGATGGTCACGCTGGTGATGTTCTCAAGCTCATAACCGATATCGATGGCAATCGGCTCGTCTTCATCTTCTTTTGACTTGCGCAGTTCTTCGATAACATTGCGGTATGTGCCGCTATAATCGTTAAGCATTTCTCTATGGACGCCATAATCCGAAAGGTCATGATCTTCCCACTCCTGATAGACCTGCAGCTCCCCGCTGAGGCGATCGACCTTCTGGAAGGCCTTGGCAAATTTCTGCATGGCACTGCGATCCGTAAGCCCATCGACAGCCTCGGGCGATGGTGCGAGGCTCTTGAGCTCAGAGATCGCCTCGCGGAATTCTTTTTCCAGCTCCACAAAAGCTGGCGCACTGACTTCATTGGTGCCGCCATGGCTGTAAAGCAATAGCGCGCCATCCACCGCCTCCTTGTACTCCGCCGAGCGCTGGAAGATGACAATCATACCATAGCGCTTGCTCTTATCATAAATGCGATTGGTACGGCTGAAAGCCTGAATGATATTCTGCGGCGCCATGGGCGGACGGTCGACAAACAAGATGGCACAGGGCGGCGCATCAAAACCAGTGAGCAGGCGGTCTACCACGATGACGAGGTCAAGCTGCTCCTTACGCTGTTTATAACGGCCTTTCTTACGCGCCAGACGGTCATTGAGATTCGTATTATAGGCCGCTAGGCTGTCCAGCCCGAACTTCGTCCCAAACATTGCATTATAATCGTTAAGGGATGCCTTCATCGCCTGCTGATTAGCGATAGAATCTTCCTCGTTCTCCGTGACGGTGTAGGTAATGGCAATCTTCGGGAAATCGACGCATTTCTCGCGCACCGAAGCCGCAATCTTCCCCTCCGCAATATACTGTTGGAACAAAGTATAATACTTCTGCGCAATCGCGATGGATGGCACGGTGAGGATGGCTTCATAAGCTTCTCCCTGCGGTGCCTGCAAACGGAATTTGCCCGCCGTCTTGTCGAGGATGTATTCGACCACACCACGCCGATGCGCATCGTTATCGTAGACGTCTTCCCCTTCATTTTTATAGAAAGCCTGCAAGACACTGCGCTCACGCACCACGGCATCCTGCCCTGCCAGCGCCGTGTAGTTTCCCGCCCCCAACTGCTCACCGATTGTCAGGATGGTATCCTCCGACAGGGAGTCCTTATAGTCGATTTGAAAGCCCAGCACCGCCTTGTTCTGCAAGGCTTCCTTAATGGTATAGTTATGCAGGCAGGGCCCATAGAGGGCCTCTGTGGTGCGCGCCAAATCGCCCTTGCGCTGGCGCTTGTTCTCATCGAAGATTGGCGTTCCCGTAAAGCCATACCAAAGCGAATGGCAAAAGAACTTCTGCAGCTCCCGCTGGGTCTCCGGCGTGACCGTGCGATGGCATTCGTCGACAACAAAGGCGATGCACAATCCATGGAAGCGCTTCGCCGTCGGCGAATCCCTCTTGACCTCCGCATTGTACCGCTTCATGATAATCTGCAACTTCTGGATAGTCGTGACAATCACCAGCCGGTCTTTGTTCTTGAGCTTCTGCAAAAGCTCGTGCACGTTATCGGTATCGTCTACATCAATGCTGTCATTTTCGGCATAGGCCTTGAACGCGAGCGACGTCTGCTGGTCAAGGTCTTTGCGGTCAATGAGGAAAATCGTCTTGTCGATGCCCGGGATAAGCGAGAGATTCTTGGCTACGGTATAGGAAGTCAGCGTCTTGCCCGAACCGGTCGTATGCCAGACAAAGCCCGACTCCTGTCTGGCCGACGCCCGCTTGACCGCCTCAATGGCATGGACCTGATAGGGCCGCAGCAGGATGAGCTTATGACGCTCGGCATCAATGACACTGTAATGACCAATCATCTCATGAGCCGCAGGAATCCGCAGGACTTCCCGCGCAAACTCCAGATAATTCTCCACCGGCTCATTCTGCTGATTGACCCAAGCCGTCAGGAACTTCTCATTGAGATTCGAGCCCGTATCGGCCGCTATATAGCGCGTATTACTGCCATTGGACACCACAAACATCTGCACCATGCCAAAGAGCCCGCGGAACTTGCCCTCGAGACTGTACTTCTTGATTTGACGGAATGCATCCATAAAAGGATGCTCCTGATTCTTGAGCTCAATATGAATCATCGGCAGGCCATTAATGAGCAGCGTCACATCAAAACGGCGCTCGCGGTCATCCGCATCCTGCTTATCGGAAACGAACTGGTTGATGACCTCATAGGACGAACGGCCGCCCGCAATCTCACGGTTGCTGACTGCCATAAGATGAATCGTCCCCTTGCTGGCATCCTCGCGCGTAAGCGGGATAACCGCCTCGCCATTCTCCCCCGCCAGCCACAGTGCCGCCTTATAAGGGCTCTTGGCCACATCGAGCATATACTCCCGAATCTGATGGAATTCCGCATCGGTTATAGGCTCCCCATCAAGGGCGGCTTGATTGTTCTGATTGAGCTTATCGCGGAAATTCGCCCAAAGCGACGCTTCATCCCGAATATCCTTGCGATACGTCCACTGCGACACATCCTGCGTCAACTGCCGTATCAAATCCCTTTCCATCACAGCCTCGCTCTGCGCCATGTTCATGCACCTCGATTATCACCTCGTCATTGACGAGGATTTATTTTATTGCTATAATTTTATATAGCAAAGGGTGCTTCACACAAGGGTATTAGCCCGTTTTGATAGTCACAAGAAAAATGACCGTCTAGTTTTGCAGGCTAGGGGCGGTCATTTTCTTGTATTCCAGTCTTTTCCGATCATATAGCCTAAACTAAAAGTGGCTATTGCAAAGCCGATTACGGCCAACAAAGACTCTATTGTCATCAGACATCCCTCCCCATACATATTTCCCGAAAGGGATTTCTATGTAATCGGAGGGTCACAGTTCCTCCGCAGAGGGCTAACCGCTTCCTGTGTGATAGCACCACGGATATTATAGCACAAAGAGCGTTTCGATGTCACGATAACTACAACATCGAAACGCTCTTCTATTTTTTATAAATCTTCTGCATCAAAACGCCCTAGCCTTAGAATCCGCTACCCGCATCAGCATACAGTAATGTGTCCAACTCAAATTGGAAAGCCTTATCCAACTGCTGACCAATTTCCCAATATATCTGCACCATGCCAGTATTTACAGTCTGTTGTACCTTATACTGTACATGGATTATACTTTGTCTGATTTCACCGTAAATATCCTGCGATACCTTCTCAATTTCATTCATACCGATTCACCCCCAACGCCTTTAATTCTTAGGAAACATATTTTGCAACATATATTTCTTGATTTCTTTAAGGGTATCATGCTTACGCTGATGAAGGGTGATAAGGTTATCGAGCCTGCACAGATATTCACCAATTTTGACCTGTTCCGTAACGTCAGCTGGCAATAGCACCTGCTTTCCTTCCATTCCTGCCTTGGTTACATGAATCATTGTAGAGCCATTTGTGTTTGCAAGCAATGCTGCCTTATCCTGCTCCAAAAGCTGTAACGCAAACATTTTATCCAGCTTATCAGACAGGTCTACTTTCCAAATATGGTAATGATAAATAACCTTGTCACCATGCCATATATGCGGACCAAAAGTAGCAGACCATGTATATAGCAAATCACCATCATTTGCGTAATATTTCTCTCCAAGCTCCATATCCGAGAAATACCATGAATCATTGGTGTAGAAATTACCCACACGAAGGACTTTATATTTCCCATTATCAAGTAACTCATCTTGCGAATAGGCTCGCCCATTTATAAATGTCGCAACATCCCCCAACGTACGTTGTTCCCAATCGCCAGCAAATCCAGCAAAGCGAATTTCTGGAACTTTTTCTCCTTTTTTCGGAAACATTTTTTGAAGCATATACTTCTTTACTTTTTGCAGTTCATCGCACTTACGCTGATGAAGGGTGATAAGGTTATCGAGATTGCGGAAATAGTCACCGATTTTCTTCTGCTCGTCATATAGGGGGCAGGCAATCGGTATCCCCTTACACACCTCTTTGTTAAGCTTAGGCATAGCCATCCCAGAGTTATACTGGTTAAAATCTTTGCGTTCTAGCGAGTTACATACGAAATTATTTTCATTTCCTTCCTTTACTCTCAGAACATGCGCGTGATTATTAACCCAGTATTTTCCACTGGCTAAAAAACACACAGGATAATTGCGGTCTGTAATATTAGCGCCATCCTCGCTTAATAGCACCAATTCTTCATCGAAGATATACCCATCGACATAATCAACAATTCCTGATGCACCATAATATGGATACGGGCCTGCGACCCTTGTAGCTTCTTCCAATGGTTTTCGCATTGTATCAAGAAAATCTACAACATCATCTAACTTTCGCTGTTCCCAATCATCCGTAAATCCCTTAAATCGTAATTTAGGCATACGCATCCCTCATCATTCTAATTTTGAAAATATCTATATCTGCTATCATTATTCTTCGACTTGACTTGTCAAAAGTCAAATGTCAATCGCGTTGACCTAAAATTCCGTCAGTCAGCGTCATTGACCACAAAGCGATATTTCCCTTTTCCTAAGCCGTGTACACTTTCCAGCAACTCTAAAGCCTGCATTTTCTTTATCAAGTCTGTTGCCGGACGAGCCGTGATTGGCAATACACTCACCACATCACCACGACCAAATATCTTTTCATTGCCAAAAGTCTTATACAGGGTGATTATATTATTTTGGGTCTTTATATTGACTTTGGCTGTCTCTAATCTGGCGGATAGGCTATTTTTTACCCCAATGTGCTGTTCAATGTGCTGTTTTGGAAGCGAATGTGCTGTTTCTTCCTTCCAACCCACATGCAAATAGCGATTTTTCAGCACATTGGACTCACCCAATAGCAAGTTACGCAAGAATTTTTCCAGATAATCTATGGTCTCGTGAACGCCTGCCTGCAAATTGTTATAATTCGCCCGCACCAAAGCGTTGCGAAAGTACCACGAGTTGGCTGCAAAAATATCATTTGCAGCATCAAATCCCAGACTCCGCAAATATTTGATGAAAAACACCGCCGTTGTCCGCGTATTACCTTCACCAAACACATGAATTTGCCAGAGACGGGCCACGAATTTAGCCAGATGCTTGATGATTTCGCTCATTCCCAAACCTTCGTAACTAAAATCCCGTTCGATACGAAAATCATAATCCAAGGTGGCATTCAACTCCAATGCACCGCCATAAGTCACCGAAGCACCATTCAGCACCCACTCTTTTTTCGTTATATTGTAATCACGAATTTTGCCTGCATGAGAATACACCCCAGTAAAAAGCCGCTGATGAATCGCAATATACTGCGCTGGCGAAAAAACAAAAGAGTCCTCCGCCAGAATTTCCGTTATCCTTGCAGCTACCTTATCTGCTTCTTCTGTCCGCTCCGGCTCACTTTTTGCTCTATCCTGTTTGTAATAGCTGTCAATAAGCTGTTTGGCCTCACCAATACTGATGCGCCCCTCGATATTATCCTGTGCAGTTTTCAGCAAATAAGCGGATGTTTGCAGGTTATCGACCTTTTGCAAGCCAATAGCCGTCTGCCATGCGTAAGCCTTCGCTGCCTTGTCAGGCTCACCAGATTCATAATAACTGGCAAAAGGGTCCTTGTGTTCCAAATCGTCCATTTCAGCCCTCCTGCAATATCTGAATGAAGTCCGCCAGAGCTTCTTCCGTTTCCTTATCCTGACATGTCAAAGTATTTGACATGTCAAGCAGCTCATGTGTTACCTGCTTAATGTCAAAGTCAATCGACTGGATATTGGCACAGACAGCTTTAAGGTCAACTTCCGGCTCGGGTTCGCTGGTATCCACATAGCGGGGAATATTGAGGTTGTAGTCATTTTCCTTGATTTCTTCAAAGGTGGCCAGATGGGCAAACTTGTCCATATCCTTGCGCTCATTATAAGCCGCCAAAATCTTGTCAATATGCTCCGCATCCATGAAGTTCTGCGCCTTTTCCTTGCGGAACTCCTTTGACGCGTCAATAAAGAGCACATCGCGGCTCACATGGTCTTTTTTCAGCACGATAATGCAGGTCGGTATGCCCGTGCTGAAGAAAATCCCCGCAGGCAGGCCGATAACGGCGTAAATATTGCCATCTTCCAGCAGGTGCTTGCGGATTGTCCCCTCTGCCGCCCCGCGGAACAATACACCATGAGGCAGGATAATGCCCATGGTGCCATTTTCCTTCAGATGATAAAAGCCATGAAGCAGGAAGGCAAAATCCGCCTTTGACTTCGGCGCGAGCTTCTCATACCGCTGGAACCGCGGGTCAGTCAAAAAGCCTGCCGCCGCGCTCCAATGCTGGCTATACGGCGGATTCATGCACACACCATCATAGTTCGTCGGCTCCTCCGTCGGCCAGTCAGCCCCCAGGGTATCGCCATTGCGGAAATGCTGATACTGGAACGGCACATTATGCAAAATCATATTCATGCGGGCCAAGTTGTAGGTGGTATGAGAGATTTCCTGCCCAAAGAACTGGATGCCATTGCGGCAGTCCTCGTTGATATAACTGCGGGCATGCAACAGCAAAGAACCAGACCCCATGCACGGATCATAAATGGAAAAAGCAGGTTCCCCCTCCTTGTCTTTCGTCACAATGCGTGTGATAAGCTCCGAAACCGCCTGTGGCGTATAGAACTCTCCCGCCTTCTTGCCCGAGCCAGCAGCAAACTGGCCAATCAAAAACTCATACGCATCGCCAAGCGCATCCGCGCCATACTGCGTAAAATCAATATGCGCCAGCTCCTTCATCACATCCGAAAGCATCGCATTGCGCTTTGCCGGCGTGGTGCCAAGGCTTTTGGAATCAATATCAAAATCCTCGAACAGGTCTTCATAGAGCTTCTGCCCACGGATGGCCTCGCCGCCCTGCTCAATATCCCGCATGGCCTGACGCAAATGGTCGGTAGTAAACGTCTTGTTGTTGATTTCATTATATAAAGCCGTAAAAGTATACTGCGGCTCAATCGCAAAGCTGTAATTTTCCTCCAGCTCCGCCTTCAAATCCTCCCAATCCTCACTCTGCCGCGCTTCCTCATAAAGCTGCTGCGCCTCATCCAAACTCTCCGGCTTACGATCCTCCAGCAGGTCAACCACAGCATAAAGCTGACGGTCAGACAGATACTTATAGAAAATCATGCCGAGCAAATAATCCTTATATTCATCCGCACTCATCGTGCTGCGCATAACATTAGCCGCATTCCAAAGCGCCTGATTCAATTCCTGTGATGCCATATCTCTATCATCCCTTGCCTTAATTAATCAGAATCTTGTACCATTGGCATCTATTATACTAGATTTATTCTTGGTTTTCAAAAAGGCGATAGCTTCCGTTCCTTAGCGGATGGCTATCGCCTTTTGTTATGCTCACATATAGCTTCAATAATCAGCTCCTGTATTTCACCGCTATTTCACCGCCAATCACCGCCATTTTTCTCCGAACTTTCTCCGAACTTCTCCGAACTATTATCTTTAAGCGACATCTTGAGCGTCACCTTAGGCGTCACCTTGAGCGTCGCCATGCACGGTAATCTTCTCATCCCCCATTAACATACCGCCCAACATCGTTGCTGCGGGCGTATGCGCTTCAAAGCCCTTTTGCGCCTTTTCCATGCTGGCGTTGGCGTAGCAGTAACGGCAGCCGTGGATGCAGGTATCGTACTGGCCGATGTCAAAGCTTTCCACGCAGTTGCAGAGCGGGCGCTGGCTCTTGGCTTTGCCGGCCTTAACGGGCCTGCCGGTGATGCGTTCAATAAGTGCGCCGTCGATG
>NZ_JAILKR010000010.1 GCF_024693525.1 Selenomonas sp.
CGCCAATTTATTTATATCGTCGGGAAAAATTGACCGGTCATCGTCATTTCTTCTCATATTTCTTTGGCGCCGCCTATCTTTTCGGAGTCCTGGTCTTCCTCCTCATCATTATCCTGGGCCGCTTCCATTGAATCTTTGACCACAAGCGTTTAACGGCAAAATAGAAGTCCAAGTGCAACGCGAAAAAAACTGCAAATAAAAAAATGAGGATAATCGCATCAGCGATTATCCTCATTTTGCATTCACTTTTCCCGCAACGGCCGGATTTTCTCTATGAGCTCGATCACAGCCTCTTTGGCGTTGCGGCTGTATTTTAGTTTGCTGACGCCCTCATGCTTTTGCTTATAGGCATCGTAGTCGGTGACGAGAGAAATCTTGTCGCCTTTCTTGAAGGTATTCAAGATGGCCAGTACGTCTTTTTTCTGGGCACACCATTCCTTCGTGAAATCGTTGATTTGGTTGGCGATGATTTCCTCGATGCGCGTCTCGATCACCGTCCCCGCATCAAGGCCCTTGTATTTTATCGGGTCTTGCTTCATATCCTCCCAGAATCCGCCAATGACATCGGCCAGCGCCGGATTCGTCTCACGAAGTTTAGCGATGTGGTTATCGATGGCTTCATCCTCGATTGGCGCAGCGATGATGACATCCTCCTCAGGCATGTAGTTCTGGATCAGCGAGAGGATATAGCGATAGTCGATGGTCACGCTGGTGATGTTCTCGAGCTCATAGCCGATATCGATATGGATAGGCTCATCCCCATCCTCCTTGGGCTTGCGCAGCTCCTCGATGACGTTGCGGTACTTGCCGCTGTAATCGTTGAGCTCCTCCCTATCGACATGATACTCCGAAAAGTCATGGTCTTCCCACTCCTGATAGACCTGCAGCTCACCGCTGAGGCGGTCAACCTTCTGGAAGGCCTTGGCAAATTTCTGCATAGCACTGCGATCCGTAAGCCCATCGACAGCCTCGGGCGATGGTGCGAGGCTCTTGAGCTCAGAGAGCGCCTCGCGAAATTCTTTTTCCAGCTCCGCAAAAGCTGGCGCACTGACCTCGTTGGTGCCGCCATGGCTGTAAAGCAACAGCGCACCATCCACCGCTTCCTTGTACTCCGCCGACCGCTGGAAGATGACAATCATGCCATAGCGCTTGCTCTTGTCGTGGATGCGATTGGTACGGCTGAAGGCCTGAATGATATTTTGCGGTGCCATGGGTGGACGATCCACAAACAGGATGGCACAGGGCGGCGCATCAAAGCCTGTGAGCAGGCGGTCCACCACGATGACGAGGTCAAGCTGTTCTTTGCGCTGTCGATAGCGGCCCTTCTTGCGGGCCAGACGGTCATTGAGATTCGTATTATAGGCCGCCAGGCTGTCCAGCCCGAACTTCGTCCCAAACATCGCATTATAATCGTCAAGGGATGCCTTCATCGCCTGCTGGTTATCGATAGAATCTTCCTCGTTCTCCGTGACGGTATAGGTAATGGCAATCCGCGGGAAATCGACACATTTCTCGCGCACCGAGGCCGCAATCTTCCCCTCCGCGATATACTGCTGGAACAAGGCATAATACTTCTGGGCAATCGCGATGGATGGCACCGTAAGGATGGCTTCATAGGCCTCACCCTGCGGTGCCTGCAAGCGGAATTTGCCCGCCGTCTTGTTGAGGATGTATTCGACTACGCCACGGCGATGCTCGTCGTTATCGTAGGCGTCTTCCCCTTCATTTTTATAATAAGCCTGCAGGACACTGCGCTCACGCACCACGGCATCCTGCCCTGCCAGCGCCGTGTAGCTGCCTGCCCCCAACTGCTCACCGATTGTCAGGATGGTATCCTCCGACAGGGAATCCTTATAGTCGATTTGAAAGCCCAGCACGGCCTTGTTCTGCAGAGCTTCCTTGATGGTGTAGTTATGCAGGCAGGGCCCATAGAGGGCCTCCGTGGTGCGGGCCAGATCCCCTTTGCGCTGGCGCTTGTTCTCGTCGAAAATCGGCGTGCCGGTAAAGCCATACCAAAGGGAATTGTGGAAGAACTTCTGCAACTCCCGCTGGGTTTCCGGCGTGACCGTGCGATGACATTCGTCCACCACAAAGGCGATGCACAATCCATGGAAGCGCTTCGCCGTCGCTGAATCCTTCTTGGCCTCGCCATTGTAGCGCTTCATGATGATCTGCAGCTTCTGGATGGTGGTGACAATCACCAGCCGGTCTTTATTCTTAAGCTTCTGCAAAAGCTCGTGGACGTTATCCGTATCATCCACATCGATGATGTCATTTTCGGCATAAGCCTTGAACGCGAGCGATGTCTGCTGGTCAAGATCCTTGCGGTCAATCAGGAAAATCGTCTTGTCGATGCCCGGGATAAGCGAAAGATTCTTGGCAACGGTATAGGAGGTCAGCGTCTTGCCCGAACCTGTCGTATGCCAGATAAAGCCCGACTCCTGTCTAGCCGACGCCCGCTTGACCGACTCAATGGCATGTACCTGATAAGGCCGCAGCAGGATGAGCTTATGACGCTCGGCATCGACGACGCTGTAATGGCCAATCATCTCATGGGCCGCGGGAATGCGCAGGACTTCCCGCGCAAACTCCAGATAGTTCTCCACAGGCTCATTGTGCTTGTTGACCCAGGAAGTCAAAAACTTCTCATTGAGATTCGAGCCAGTATCGGCAGCAATATATCGCGTGTTACTGCCGTTGCTGACTACAAACATCTGCACCATGCCAAAAAGGCCCCGGAACTTACCTTCCAGGCTGTACTTTTTTATCTGACGGAACGCATCCATGAACGGATGGTCTTGGTTCTTGAGTTCGATATGAATCATCGGCAGGCCATTGATAAGGAGCGTCACATCAAAGCGACGCTCGCGGTCATCTGCATCCTGCTTATCCGATACGAACTGATTGATAACCTCATAGGAGGAACGACCGCCTGCTATTTCGCGGCTGCTAATAGCCATCAAGTGTATCGAACCCTTGGACGCATCTTCACGAACTAACGGGATGACCGCTTCACCATTCTCGCCGGCAAGCCAAAGAGCTGCTTTATACGGCGATTTGGCCACATCAAGCATATACTGCTGAATCTGCCCAAACTCCACATCCGTTATAGGCTCATTATCCAATACAGCCAAGTTATTTTGATTTAATTTCTTGCGAAAATTCTCCCATAAAGCATCTTCATCTTTAATATCTTTACGATACGTCCACTGCGATACATCCTGTGTAAGTTGTCTTATGAGCTCCTTTTCCATATATGCTTCGCTCTGTGCCATACATCCATCTCCCCTATTTATTTACTAGCTCATATAAACATCTTTTGAAGGAATCCCTTTTTCAATTCTTTTAATGCATCGCACTTACTCTGGTGAATAGAAATAAGCCTGTCAAGTTTTGACAAGTATTTTCCCAACCTTTTTTGCTCTTCATAACTTGGTAATATTAAATCAAAATCAGCTAGTACTTCCTTAGTTATCGTTTTTATTGTTCCTCCAGGTGCTTTCTTAGCTTCTTCAATAAATTTTTCTTTGATGATATATGCCCAAAACACTTTGTCTATATCTTCATTGTACTTATCGAATATCAAAACAGTTCTATCTACAAACGCATCGTATTGTGTTATTGCTACCCGTCCTATGCTACCTTGCAATGTCACTAATACAGAGCCTTTTTCTACATAAACACTCATGGGTTGTGCGAGCTGACTTATTTTTTGTTTGGTATCATCAACTAGCCTCATATCATTGGCAACATCAGCTACTTGAACAAATGGCATGGCGCCTTCACCATCGTACCATTCTCTATTTCCGTATGGTTGAGGGAAAGAACCTCTTCTAAAATTAGCACAATCCCCTAACTTCCGCTGTTCCCAATCACCAGTAAATCCAGCAAAGCGAATCTCTGGAACTTTTTCTCCTTTTTTCGGAAACATTTTTCGAAGCATATACTTCTTTACTTTTTGCAGTTCATCACACTTACGCTGATGAAGAGTGATAAGGTTGTCAAGGTTGTTGAAATGTTTCCCTAGTTTTGCTTGCTCTTCTATCGAACCAGGAATTCTAAATTCCAAATTTGAAATCAGCTTCCAGTCCGCCCTTGGCATTTTTGTTCCTGTAGATTGATTAGCAGCATCATCGAACTGAGGTGTCTGTAACAATCTATACAAGAAATTCTTATCCATATCTTGTGGTTTCAAAACCCACCAATCCCCAACAGCTACGCCTTTGAAATCAGGATTTAACCAATTATGAAGATATGGACGTAATTTTCCATAAAGTACATCATCTTCAGAGAATACTATCCCTGTCTTGTTATTTTCCTTTGCTCGTATATTCTTATTGAGAACGCCTTGCTCTGCTATGACATCTTCATATTCTACACAAGGAACTTCATTATCTGACATTCTTGTTTCTGACTGCCTTTGTGCAAATTCACCAAACTTTCGCTGTTCCCAATCGTCCGTAAATCCCTTAAATCGCAATCTAGGCATACGCATCCCTCATCATTCATCATTATTCGTCTTTAACTTGACAAGTCAAAATCGCCTGTTTGACTTGTCAAAAGTCAAATGTCAATCGCGTTGACCTAAAATTCCGTCAGTCAGCGTCCTTGACCACAAAACGATATTTTCCTTTTCCTAAGCCGTGTACGCTTTCCAGCAACCCTAAAGCCTGCATTTTCTTTATCAAGTCTGTTACAGGACGAGCCATGATTGGCAATACACTCACCACATCACCACGTCCAAATATCTTTTCATTGCCAAAAGTCTTATACAAGGTGATTATATTATTTTGGGTCTTTATATTGACTTTGGCTATCTCTTATCTGGCGGACAGGCTGTTTTTTGCCCCAATGTGCTGTTTCTTCTTTCCAATCCACATGCAAATAGCGATTTTTCAGCACATTGGACGCACTCAACAGCAAGTTACACATCGCCACAAGGCCCCGAAACTCCACTAAATTTCAGCCCTCCTGCAATACCTTGAGAAGCTCTGCCAAAGATTCTTCCGTCTCCCTATCTTGACAAGTCAAATTTGTTGACATGTCAAAAAGTTCCTTGGCCGTCTGCTGAATGTCAGCGTCAATCGACTGCATCTCTGCACATACAGCTTTAAGGTCAACTTCCGGCTCCGGCTCGCTGGTATCCACATAGCGGGGAATATTGAGGTTGTAGTCATTTTCCTTGATTTCTTCAAAGGTAGCCAAATGTGCGAATTTATCCACATCCTGCCGCTCATCATAAGCCGCCATGATCTTGTCGATATGCTCCGCATCCATAAAGTTCTGCGCCTTTTCCTTGCGGAACTCTTTTGACGCGTCAATAAAGAGCACATCACGGCTCACATGGTCTTTTTTCAGCACGATAATACAGGTCGGTATGCTTGTACTGAAGAAAATCCC
>NZ_JAILKR010000019.1 GCF_024693525.1 Selenomonas sp.
AGTGCCAACACTCCACGGGAGATGTTTTCCTAAACGAAATTTTTATCTTAAATTAAGCATCGAAAAAGTTGCAAAACGCGCTTCGCTTGAACGGTAGCAATTTTTCGACGAACGGTGAGGATAAAAATTTCGTTCTTCACGGAAAACATCAAACGCTTCGTTTATTGCACTGCCCCTAGCGGCGGCTGAGGATGTGGCAAGTTTCGCAGGGCTAATCCCTCCGAGGGCGCAGTAATTCGTACCGGCTCTAACCGAGGCAGCGGGGGCCCCAGTACCATAAGCGTAGCCTTGACGTTCCGCGTGAAGCAAGAAATTTTTGCCTGCGTTCTCGTTGGAAAAGCAGTTTCGTCCAAGCGAAGCGCGTTTAATTGTTTTCCAACTCTTAATTAAAAGGCAAAAATTTCTTGTAGCGGGTTGTCACCGGTGGAGCGTTGGTAATGGGGCCCCCGCCGCCGGCGACTTACCTCGAACACGAACTGGGTACTACTCCCCTGCAAACTGTAATTTGTAAAAAATGCGTGGATAAATTCATAGAAGCCTCCATAAGGTAGATGAATCCATCTTATGGAGGCTTCTATATTTTATGCCAATATAAAGGGATTTTTCACAGTCCCTTTCGATTTATTAAAAGACGTTAGCCTTTTACGACAATGTTGACGAGTTTTTTCGGCACGCAGATAACTTTGACAATCTGCTTGCCAGCGGTGAGCTCTTTGGCACGCGGCAGTTCCATGACTGCCCTTTCCATAGACTCACGGTCAAGATCCGGCGATACCATGATCTTGTCGCGAACCTTGCCGTTGATCTGCAGGACGATCTCAATCTCATCCTGTTTCATGGCTGCCTCGTCATACGACGGCCATTTCTGCTGATGGACACTGCCCTCGACGAACAGATGGCTCCAAAGCTCCTCCGTGATATGCGGAGCGAACGGTGCCAGCATCTTGACGAGGTTTACAGCCATCTCACGGGCAAGGCCTGCATTGAGCTCCTTGTCCTGGAAGCCATAGAAGGCGTTGACCAGCTCCATGACAGAGGAGATAGCCGTGTTGAACATAAAGCGGTCGCGAACATCTTCCGTTACCTTCTTGATGGTGACGTGGAGGATGCGGCGCAGTTCCTTCTCGTCCTTCGTCAGTGCCGATACATCATAGCTGTCCTTGCCAGCCTTGATGGCCTCTTCGAAGTGGCCGAGGATACGCCATACGCGGTTGAGGAAACGGTACGCACCTTCGACGCCCTGGTCGCTCCACTCGAGGTCGCGGTCAACCGGTGCTGCGAACAGAATGAACAGGCGGGCCGTATCGGCACCGTACTTGCCGATGATTTCTTCCGGTGACACGACATTGCCCTTGGACTTCGACATCTTCGAACCATCTTTGAGGACCATGCCCTGCGTCAACAGATTCTTGAACGGCTCATCGAAATCCACGAGGCCAGCGTCTTTGAGAACCTTCGTGAAGAAGCGGGAATACAAGAGATGCAGGATAGCATGCTCGATGCCGCCGATGTACTGGTCAACCGGTGCCCAGTAGTTGACTTTATCCTTATCAAAGGGAGCCTTGTCGTTGTGGGGATCCGTATAGCGCAGGAAATACCAAGACGAGCAGATGAAGGTATCCATCGTATCGGTCTCACGGGTTGCATCAGCGCCACATTTCGGGCACTTGCAATGCAGGAATTTCTCGCTGCTGGCCAGCGGCGAAACCGAACCAGCCTCAAAAGATACATCCGTGGGCAGCATAACCGGCAGCTGCTCTTCCGGTACGAGAACCTCGCCGCAATGCGGGCAGTTGATGACCGGAATCGGTGCACCCCAATAACGCTGACGGGAAATCAGCCAGTCGCGCAGGCGGAAGTTGACCTTGCGCTTACCGAATCCCTGCTCCTCGGCATAGTCCATGATAGCCTTGACGGCTTCATGCATATCCATGCCCGTGAACTGTGCCGAATTAACCAAGCGGCCATCTTTTTCGACATAAGCCTCGGTCATTTCCTCGAGCACCAGCTCCTTATCCTTCGGCTGCAACGTCAGGATAATCGGCAGGTCGTATTTCTTGGCAAACATCCAGTCACGGGAGTCACCGGAGGGAACGCCCATAACTGCGCCGGTGCCATAGTCAGCCACAACGTAGTTCGTAATCCAGAGCTGAGCCTTTTCGCCATTAAACGGGTTAACCGCATAGAAGCCCGTGAACATGCCTTCTTTTTCCGATTCGCTGGAAGTACGCTCAATATCGGACTGGTTGCGGACCTTCTGGCAGAAGGCCTTGAGCTCCTCCGCCCTGTCGCTCTTTTCGATCAGTTTTTCAACGAGAGCATTCTCCGGTGCCAGTGCCACGAACGTGATACCATAAGCCGTATCCGGACGCGTCGTATAGACGACGAGTTTCTCGTCAAGCTCTGGTACGTCCAGCGTAATCTCGAGGCCTTCGCTGCGGCCAATCCAGTTATCCTGCATCGTCTTGACGCGCTCCGGCCAGCCCTCGAGCTTGTCCAGATCTTTCAGCAGCACATCGGCATAATCGGTAATCTTGAGGAACCACTGGGACAGGTCCTTTTTCTGAACATCGGAATCGCAGCGCCAGCATTTGCCATCGATGACCTGCTCGTTAGCCAGAACCGTGCCGCAGGTATCGCACCAGTTAACCGAGGCTTTTTTCTTGTAAGCAAGGCCTTTCTTATAGAAGAGTTCAAAGAGCCACTGGGTCCACTTGTAGTATTCCGGCGTGCAAGTCAGGACTTCGCGGTCCCAATCGTAGGAGAGGCCCATCTTTTTCTGCTGCTTCTCCATGTTTTCGATGTTGCTGAAAGTCCAATCAGCAGGGCTTACCCCATGCTTGATGGCTGCATTTTCAGCCGGCATACCGAAGGAGTCAAAGCCCATCGGATGCAGGACATTGAAGCCCTCCATGGTCTTGTAGCGGGCCATGACGTCGCCGATGGCATAGTTACGAACATGTCCCATGTGCAGATTGCCCGACGGATACGGGAACATCTCCAGAGCGTAATACTTCGGACGATTCGGGTCAGCCTCAGTCTTATAGACCTGCTCATTTTCCCACTTGTCCTGCCATTTTTTTTCGATCTCCTGCGGTGAATACTTCTCCAAAACGATCTCCTCCTAAAGAATAGAAAAACCCCCGTCTGCAAAATGCAGCCGGGGATTGAAATTCGCGTTTTACAGCTAAAGCCTATTATACCGTAACTATAGGCATAGCGTCAACCGTCAGTTACTCATGTCCATCCATGAGCTCCTTTTGTTTTTCCTGAGCCTCCTGCCATTTACGACGAGCATCGGCATAAGACTCACATTCCAGCGTAAATCCCTTACCTGACACTTCCGATGTATCGGAAACAATCATAAAGGCCTGGGGATCATAATGATCCACAATGGTCTTGACGCGGCTTACCTGGGTGAGGCGCACCACGATAAAGAGAATATCTTTACGTTCCTTGGCAAAGCCGCCCTTTCCTTCCAGGTAAGTGACACCCCGATGAACATTCTCCATGATGTCCTGACAAATCTGCTCCGCCGCCGGCGAAACAATGAAAATGGACTTTTCCCGATTAAGGCCGGCAGCTACGCGATTCGTAAGTTCCGCCGTCACATAGATGGATACCAGCGTATAGAGAGCTTCGTTGACACTGAACATCCAGGCCGATGCCATGACGATGATGAAGTTCAGCACAAAGACCACCGTTCCCACATCCAGGGAATAGAATTTCTTGGCCACCGCACCGACTACATCCAAACCGCCGGTGTTGGCGTTGGCACGGAAAATCATGCCAAAGCCGATGCCGGCCAATACGCCGCCAAAAATGGCACATAGCATACCATCCCCCGTGATGTTCCAATCCACCAGAAAATGCGTGGCATCCAGGATAATGGACAGCACCGCCGTGCCGACAATGGTGTCCCAGGCGTAAAGCTTGCCAAAAACCCGATAGGCCAAATATAAAATCGGCAAATTATACAGAAGGTTCTGGGCACCCACCGGAAGTCCCGTCAAATAGTAAATGATAAGGGCGATACCGCTGATGCCGCCTGTCAAAAGGTGCGCGGGGATAATGAACAGGTTGAATCCCAGGCATACGATAAAACAGCCCAGGACAATCTGCATATACCGTCCCATATGTTTCTTGATTGCAAGTTTACTCATACTGCGTTCCGAATCTTTCTCCATTCTTTTCACGCTTCCTTACCCGGCAAACTCATACCACCGTAAAAAAGTCCTTGGACGACTGATCCGCAATGACTTCTACAGTTCCCTTTGCCTCAGCCAGCTCTTCCATGAGCCGCTCTTTCAGCACTGCCACCACGGGAAATTCCGTGCCAAAGTGGCCCGCATCAATGATGTGCATGCCCTGTTCCACCGCCTGCTGGGCCTCGTGATACTTCACATCGCCAGTGACGTAGACATCAGCTCCCATAAAGGCCGCCTTCTGGATGAACTCAGCACCGCTGCCACTGCAAAGGGCTACCTTACGGACTGGACGCGGACCAGCGTCCACGAGACGAACATGCTCCGTTGGCAGGGCATCACGCACCTGACGGGCAAAATCCTGTACCGTCATAGGGACGGGCAAACTTCCCATGCGGCCCATGCTGAGCACTGAGCCATCCACATCCTGGCGTTCAATCACAAAGGAGGACAACTTCGACAAGCCAATGGCCTGAGCCAGCACGTCATTGACACCGCCTTCGGCAATGTCCAAGTTGGTATGGGCCGCCACCACAGCAATATCATGCTTAATAAGCTGCTGGAGCCGGTGACCTAAGGGCAGGTCCGTCCGCAGTTTCTTGATACCGCGGAATATCAGGGGATGATGCGCCACAATCATATCGGCCCCTGCCTCAATAGCCTGCTCCACCACCTCATCGCTGACATCGAGGCACACCAGAATTTTATGGATATCCTGATTGAGTGCCCCCACCAGAAGACCTGGATTATCCCACTCTTCTGCCATTCGCTTCGGTGCAATTGTCTCCAACGCATCCATAACTACCTGACATTTTACCATGTGAGCCGCGCCTCCAATTCTTCCACCTGTTTTTTGATGGCCGCATACTTCTTGCTTTTTACTGCCCGGGCACTGTTCTCCATCCCCGAAAGAATGCGGCGTTGCTGGAACAGCAGCGCCTCAATATGATGTTTGAGCAATGCCGGCTTGTTTTTCCAAAGCATGGGGCCAATCAAAAGTTCCAAGGGCTCCGGGCGCTTCTCGGCACCGGGCTCCGCCTTGATGATTTCATAGATGCGGCCGTCATCCACCGCCAAGGCCTCATCGACAATATGCCATTTGTGTCCATAGAGCCAGGAACGCAGTTCCATAGCTCCATTCATCGGCTGCAATACCAGCGTCGTGAGCTTATCGGTCACGTCCATGGACTGCTCCAAAATCTGGGTCATCAAAATTCCGCCCATGCCGGCAATGCAAACAGTATCCACCTCACCCGGTGCTAAGACCTGTAATCCGTTGCCCAAGCGGACGGAAATCTGGTCTTCGGCAATGCCGTTTTCATGAACCGTGCGCTTGGCCGCCTCATAGGGACCCTGGTTCAAATCTCCGGCCACCACAAAGGTCGCCTTCTCCTCTCGTATCAAGTCAATGGCAAGATAGCCATGATCCGTACCGATATCTGCTGCGCGGCAGCCCTTCGGCACGAAATCTGCCAATGCCTGTAGTCTGTCATCCAGCTGCATAAGAGTCTCCCCTCTTTACGAAAATAAAAAAGGGTGTAACATTTCGTTACACCCTTGTGCTCTCAATGGCTCCTCGAGCAGGATTCGAACCTGCGACAGCCTGATTAACAGTCAGGTGCTCTACCGGCTGAGCTATCGAGGAATAATTATTGAAGCTCGCGCATCAACAGTAACTATTATAGCTGTCTGTCGGATTAATGTCAAGAAATTTTTTAATCCAAGAAATCCTTCAACTTGCGGCTGCGGCTTGGGTGGCGCAGTTTGCGCAGTGCCTTCGCCTCAATCTGACGGATTCGCTCACGAGTAACGCCGAAGTTCTGACCAACTTCCTCCAGCGTGCGTGCCCGGCCATCATCCAAACCAAAGCGCAGGCGCAGAACCTTTTCCTCACGCGGCGTCAGGGTATCGAGAACTTCTTCCAGCTGTTCCTTGAGCAGCATGAAGGATGCAGCATCAGCCGGAGCCGGTGCGTCCTGGTCCTCGATGAAATCTCCCAAATGGGAATCTTCTTCCTCACCGATTGGGGTTTCAAGGGAAACAGGTTCCTGGGCAATCTTCATGATTTCACGAACCCGCTCCACCGTAATCTCCATCTCTTTGGCAATCTCCTCAGGAGCCGGCTCACGGCCCAGCTGCTGCAGGAGCTGACGTGATACGCGAATGAGCTTGTTAATCGTCTCAACCATATGAACCGGGATACGAATCGTACGGGCCTGATCCGCAATTGCACGGGTAATGGCCTGACGAATCCACCAGGTAGCATAGGTACTGAATTTATAGCCCTTGGTATAGTCGAACTTTTCAACGGCCTTGATAAGACCCAGGTTGCCCTCCTGAATCAAATCCAAGAACAGCATGCCGCGGCCCACATAGCGCTTGGCAATGCTGACTACCAGACGCAGGTTGGCTTCTGCCAGACGTTTCTGGGCTACTTCATCGCCATCCTGCATACGCTTAGCCAGTGCTACTTCTTCTTCCGCCGTCAAAAGAGGTACCCGGCCGATTTCTTTGAGATACATGCGAACGGGATCATCAATGCTGACACCTTCCGGAACAGACAGGTCAATTTCGACCTCTTCGTCTTTATCATCCGAGTCCACATCGTCGTCCTGCTGGTCCCCGCTATTGGAATCATCGATGATTTCAATACCTTTCGTACTGAACATATCATACATATTATCAATCTCGTCCGGCGACAAATCCTGCGTCTGCAGTGCCTCAACGAGTTCACCATATGTTAGCGTCCCACCGTTTTTCTTGCCTTTTGACAAAAGATTGTCCACGATCTCCGAGCTGCGGTTCTTGCTGCCAGCTTCAGCCTGTTTTTTCTTAGCCTCAGCCATTCAGCATCCCCCTTTCCTCACATTCCATACCTGCTACTCTATCCAACTTACAATTCATCCATTTCATTTTTTATTCTCATAACCTCATTCAATTCCTCAACATACGCCATATCCCCAGCCTGCATCATCGCATCGGCCTTGCGGGAATGTTCCATAAAAAGCGTGTAGAGGTACGATTTTCTGAGCACTTTCAGGGAGTCGTTATAGGCTTCGGTTTCCTCACGTCCACCCAAATCTTCTACCAGTGCCCGGGAGAGTTCTGCCGCCGCGTCCTCACTGAGGTTTTCCGCGGCCGTTACATCATCCGGAGCCTGCCCCTGGCTGCCCAATTCCTGCAGGAACTTCAGGATCTCCCGCTGGACGGGGTCTCCAATCCCTTCAATCGGCAGTACCGAACCCACATGATAGATCAGGGAAACATCTTGCCATACCATGCGGATGACAACGCGCCCAGCCCGCCTGAGCGCATTGTCCTGTTTTTTTACCACCTGTCTGATGGGTACACGTGACGGCATCTCCTCTTGAAATTCCGTCCCACGGGCAAAGTGCTGAAGCTCAGTACGCACGACACCCTCGTCCAGCAATAAGGTCTGCGCAAGCTTCTTTTCATATTCGCTGCGAACCGCAGTTTCACGGATACCGGCCAAAACCGGCAGCATTTCATGAAGCGCCTTGACCTTGCCCTCCAACGTATCGATATTGTTGTGAGCAAGAACATACTTCAAACGGTATTCCACCAGGGGCAATGCCTTCTTCACCAACTGGCGGAAAGCATCCGCTCCATGCTTGCGAATATATTCATCCGGATCCTTGCCATCTGGCACCACGATAACCTTCACTATGGCTCCCGTGTCCCGCACAATAGAAAGGGCCCGAATCGTTGCTTTTTGACCGGCTTCATCACTGTCGTAACAAAAATATATCTCCGGCGCATAGCGCAGGAGCTTCTTGCAATGCTCCACAGTAAATGCAGTTCCCAGTGATGCCACGACGTTGCGCACGCCAGCACCAAATACAGAAATCGCATCCATGTAGCCTTCTACGACAATGGCATAGCCTGCCTGCTGGATTGCCCGATGGGAGCGATCCAGTCCAAAAAGGAGTTTTCGCTTATTGAATAGTATCGTTTCCGGTGTATTGAGGTATTTCGGCTTGCTGTCATCCAGCACCCGGCCGCCGAATCCGACCACGCGCCCGCGCTCATCCGCAATGGGGATAATCACGCGATTGCGAAACCGGTCATAAAGACCACTGCCGTTATTGCGTTCAGCCGAGAGCCCGCTCGCCAACAAAAATTCCTGCTTTACTCCACGCTTCAAAAAAGCTGTAGACAACTTATCCCAGGCATTTGGGGCATATCCCAACTTAAACTCCTCAATGGTCTCCTTTGAGATGCCACGTCCAGCATAATAAGCGTTGCCAGCCTGTCCATAAGATGTCATCGTCAAACAGTTATGGAAAAAATCACGGGCCATCTCATTGACCTTGCGTAAATCCGTCAGTTCCCGTTCCCGGGCAATTTCCTCCGGTGTACGCTGACGCTCCGGCAGCGGAATCCCCAACTTTTCGGCTTGAAGCTTGATTGCTTCAAAATAAGTGACGTTTTCAATCATCGAAAGGAACTTGAAAACATTTCCCCCAGCATGACAGCCGAAGCAATAGAAAAATCCCTTGTCCGGAACCACAGAAAATGAGGGGGTTTTCTCGTTATGAAAGGGGCAGCAGCCCCAATAACGATTGCCTTTACGCTTCAAGGGAACATAGCTCTGAACCACGTTCAGAATATCAGACTGTGAACGAACCTGTTCCACAAATTCGTCCATTCTCTCGCTGCGCATACTTAGACCCCTCATTGACCAATCAGATACTTTATAATAAGGTACCTGTATACTTTTCGCCATCCATAGAAAAACTCCTGCTTGCCAGCAAAAGTTCTCCAGGGGCCATCGCGTATACAGCCCTTTTTACAATATTTATATTCCTCATAATTTGCCAATATCCTTTTTTCCCCTTGACAAATTTGAAAAATAATATCTCAATGAACCATTAACCCAACCGGCGGCATAAAAATCTCATTGAACAACTGCACCGCATAACTATCGGTAAGGCCAGCTACATAATCGGTAACAATCTTCTGCCGGCCCCAGCGTTCTTCCCGACGGACAAATTCCTCCGGTAGTTCATCAAAATGTTCCAAGAACCATTCGTACAGCGCCCGCAATACATAGACTGCCTGACGGCGCTCATGAGCCAGCGTCTCCGAATGATAGATGTGTTCAAACATGAAACTGCGGAAGGTATCCATCGCCTCTTTGACCTCCGCCGAAAGGGAAATGTCGTCCTTATCCATGGAACTTACAATCATGTCGGAAACCATGCTCGTAATCATCGCCGAAGTATCTTCCCCCAGCCGTTCATAGACTAGCTTGGGAAGTTCCCCTGGCTGCAGCAGCCTTGCCCGCAAACTGTCATCATAATCATGACAAAGATAGGCGATGCGGTCTGCGGTGCGCACAATGCGGCCTTCTAAGGTCTTCGGCATTACCGGCCCCGTATGGTTCACAATACCATCCTTAACCTCAAAGGTAAGGTTTAGCCCCTGTCCACTGCGTTCCAAAAACTCCACCACCCGAAGACTCTGTTCATTGTGAGCAAAATGACCGGTTAACTTGGCCATGGCCGCCTCACCGGCATGACCAAAGGGTGTGTGCCCCACATCATGGCCCAAGGCAATCGCCTCAGCCAAATCCTCATTGAGGCGCAGGCCCCGGGCAATGGTCCGAGAAATCTGCGAAACCTCCAGGCTATGCGTCATGCGGGTACGATAATGATCTCCCGACACGATATAAACCTGGGTCTTGTGTTTGAGACGCCGGAAAGACTTGGAATGTAAGATCCGGTCGCGGTCTCGTTGAAACTTCGTCCGGAACTGACACTCCTCCATCGGAAATTTCCGACGGGCGTCATGACTTTTGGCAGCATGCGGCGATAAAATATCATATTCCTGCGCTTCCAAACGCTCTCTTACATTCATAGTCAATCCTCCTTTTACAGGGTTTCCTTTTTATATTACACTATTTGACCAAAAAAGTCTTGCTTTTTTGCCATTTTTTGCAAAAGTTTTTTCTTTACGGTAAAATAAAAGAAACAGAAAGCCCCAACGATAAGGAGGTTTCACCATGAGAAAATATGCCAGACTGTTCCTTGCCTCTGGGATTGTCGGCCTTAGCCTAGCAGCGCTGCCTCAAGCAGCCGATGCCCGGCAGGTTATCCCCCTAAGCATCACCGACAGCATCATCCAAGGACACGACAAAGCGATTGTAACGGCCGACCACAGCAGCTATAATCCCGACACCGCCCGCTACACCCTGCGGGGAAACGTCACCATCCAATTTGGCAGCCGAACCTTTCGCACCGATGCAGCAAAAATCAGCACCAAAACCCTGCAGCTTTGGACCGAAAACAACACCCAGCTCATGGAAGGAGACCTTCACTTCACCGGCGGTGCCGTTTACGCAGACCTGCAGGCCAATGTGGCCTGGTTCTTCGGGCCAAACTGCAGTCTCGAACGCCCCGGCCTTGCCATCCACTCCGATAACATGGTCTACAACTGGTGCACGCGAATCGCGTCCTTCGACGGCCATGTCCTCTGCATCCAAAAAGGAGAACAACGTACCGCCGGCCATATGGAATACGATTTGGATACTGAAAAAATACGATAACACAAAAGCAGGTCTTCCTCCTGGGAACGACCTGCTTTTCCTTTATAAGGCTAGCACTTTTCTCAATTCTTCTTTGCGTGCTTCGGACGTAAAGGCTGCTGCTACCGCATTCCCCAGCATGCGCTTCTCTTCTTCCGGCGTTATGCCAAATTCCCGCTCGATATAACGGAATTCGTCGGCCAGGGTTGTCCCCTCTACAGCCATATCATCGGTGTTGATGGTGACCTTTAACCCGTACTGGAGGAATTGTTTCAGCGGATATTCTGCCTTCATATCCACCACAGTTTTCGTTTGACGATTGCTGGTAGGAGCCATCTCCAGCGTAATGCCCTTTTCCTTGACCAGCTGCATAATGCGGTCGTTACCGGCAATTCGCACGCCGTGTCCTACGCGAAGAGCCCCCATTTCGATGGCACTCTCCACATTTTCCGGGCCACCAGCTTCGCCGCTATGAATCGTAAGCGGAATCCCCGCCTCATGAGCAGCCTGCAAAAGTTCCCGGAACCCCTCATTGGGGAACAGCGCCTCAGCTCCCGCCAAATCGACAGCCACGACACCGCCATCCGCTACCAAATATTTCTTGGCCAGTTCCACTGTCTCCTTATTCTGCGCGGCGTTGTCATCCCCGCGCATGCAGCAGAGAATCAAATTGGCCGGAATCGATGCTTCTTTAAGACCAGCCAGCGCCGCTTGTATGACTTCTTCCTGAGTCAGTCCCCTGAACGTATGCAACTGGGGGGCAAAGCGGATCTCCGCATAGACAACACCGCCTGCTGCCATATTGGCCAGGACCAATTTTACCGCCTCGCGTATTCCTATTTCCGTCTGCATGTATTTTCCCGGCAGTTCAAAACACTGCAAAAATTCATTGAGACTCTGACAATTCTCCGACACCGTAATGAGTTTTTCCAGTTCGTCATCCGTTGCCACCGGCAGCTCCAGCTGCTGGATTTCCGCCAATTTCTTGAGGATTTCCACTGTAATCGAACCATCCAGATGTGCATGGAGATCGATGTATTTTGAAACAAAATTCCCGTTCATGATATTCCTCCCTTTATAGTAAAAAACTCCCCCGAAAACACGGGGGAGTTTTGAATAATCCCAAAAAGATTACAGTACCACCTTCGAGAAATCCGCTACGCGTTTTACCAACGTATCAATGGATTTCAACAAGCCAAGGCGATTGTTCTTGACTTTCTCGTCCTTGTCCATGACCATGACACCTTCAAAGAAAGCATCAATCGGAGCCGAAAGCTCCGTCAGGGCATCAATGGCACCTGTATAATCACGGCCAGCTACAAGGCTGTCAAGAGAACTTGCCGTAGCGGTGTATACCTGATAGAGGTTTTTCTCTTCGTCCGTGGTAAAGAGAGCCTCATCAATTGCTGCCGACTCAGATTTTTTCGCCAGATTAGCAGCACGGACAAACGCCTGGATATTGGCTACAGCTGCATCGCTGGCAACAAATTTGGCTACTGCCTCAGCACGCAGGCTGACCGCATAGAGGTCATCGACATTATCAAGGACAGCATCGACAACATCATAGCGGACATCTTCGAGGACATTTTTGAGGCGCAGGCGCATGAAGTCAGCAACATCATTCTGCATCTTCGTGCGGGCAGCCTCATCCGTAATCTGGTAGAGGTCCATAGCCTTGGCGACGACTTTGGAAAGGCTCAGCGTGTATTTGGCCTCGATCATCATGTGTACAAGACCCAGTGCCTGACGGCGAAGGGCGAACGGATCCTGGGAACCCGTCGGAATCTTGCCGCGGCTGAACGTGCCGACAATCGTATCAATCTTATCGGCGACCGAGACAATGCGGCCGGCTTCCGTCTGCGGCTGATTGTCGCCAGCAAAGCGCGGCATGTAGTGCTCATCGATAGCGATGGCAACGTTCTCGCACTCGCCATCGAGTTTTGCATACTCACGGCCCATAATGCCCTGGAGCTCCGTGAACTCCTGAACCATGCCCGTTACGAGGTCCGCCTTGCAGAGCTCAGCCGCCCGTTTCGCATGCTTGTGCGTCTTTTCATCCGCACCGAGTTCATCGGCAATGAACGCAGCGAGCTCCATAAGGCGCTCGGATTTTTCGTACATCGTACCAAGGCCCTGCTGGAAGACAACCGTCTTGAGTTTCTCGCGATGCTCTTCGAGGCTCTTCTTGCGGTCTTCATCAAAGAAGAACTGTGCATCTTCGAGGCGGGCGCGCAGAACGCGCTCGTTGCCGTGCTGGACGGTCTCAAGATGCTCCTTGCCGCCATTGCGGACCGTGATGAAGAGCGGCAGCAGGCTGCCGTCAGCGGCCTTGACCGGGAAGTAGCGCTGATGATCACGCATCGGCGTGATCACTGCCTCAGCCGGCAGATTAAGGTATTTGTCCTCGAATTTGCCGCAGAGGGCCGTCGGATATTCCACGAGATAGAGGACCTCTTCCAAGAGGTCTTCCGTGATTTCAGCCTTGCCGCCGTTGGCTTTGGCAACTTCTTCAATCTGCTCACGGATCATCGCCTTGCGCTTATCCTGATCGACAAGGATGAAGTTTTCCTCGCAGGCCTTCTCGTAACTATTGGCATCGGCAATTTCAAAATCCCCCTGAGAAAGGAAACGGTGTCCGCGGGAAGTGCGGCCCGATTTGACCTCAGCCACCTCGAAGGGGATAACCTCGTTATCCAACAGAGCCACGATCCAGCGCAGCGGACGGATGAACTTGAAGTCCAGGTCTGCCCAGCACATGTTGTTCGGGAAGGAAAGGCCGCAAATGAGGTCTTTCAAGAGATCCTGCAGGAGCTCAGCCGTTGCTTTGCCTTCCTCATGAACCATCGCATAGACATAGCCGTCTTTTTCCACCAAATCCTTCGGGTCAACACCCTGGCCGCGGGCAAATCCCTGAGCTGCCTTGGAGGGATTGCCGTCCGCATCGAAGGCAATCTGTACCGACGGTCCGCGATTCTCGCTGGAAACATCTTCCTGTTTCTCCGCCAAATCTTTTACAATGAGTGCCGTGCGGCGCGGCGTGCCGATCGTGCGGACGCTGCCGAAGGCAATGCGGTTCTCTTTGAATGCCTTTTCTGCATTCTCTTTCAGCTGGGCAAGGATGCCCGGCATGACATGGGCCGGAACTTCTTCCGTGCCGATTTCCAGTAATAAATCCTTGCTCATGCTTACTTCTCCCCTCTATGCAACATCGGATAGCCCAGTTCCTCACGCTGTTTCAGATAACACTCAGCGCAGAGACGGGCCAGCTTGCGGACGCGGCCGATGAAAGCCGTGCGCTGCGATACGGAGATAGCGCCGCGCGCATCGAGCAAGTTGAAGGTATGCGAGCACTTGAGCACGTAGTCATAAGCCGGATGGACATAGCCCTCGGCGATGACGCGGACAGCCTCAGCTTCGTATTTGTCGAAGAGCTCGAACAAGAGCTTCTCATCGGAAAGGTCGAAGGCATAAGCCGACTGCTCATACTCATTCTGATGGAAAACATCGCCATAGGTGTAATCATCCGTCCACTGGATGTCGTAGACGTTCTCGACCCCCTGGATATACATGGCCAGACGCTCCAGGCCATACGTGATCTCCGAAGCTACCGGCTTGATGTCCTGGCTTCCCACCTGCTGGAAATACGTGAACTGCGTGATCTCCATGCCATCGAGCCAGACTTCCCAGCCCAGGCCCCAGGCACCCAGCGTCGGGGATTCCCAGTTATCCTCTACGAAACGGATATCGTGTTTCTTCGGGTCAATGCCGAGACGCTCCAAACTCTCCAGATAAAGTTCCTGGATGTTGTTCGGGGACGGCTTCATGATAACCTGGAACTGATGATGCTGATACAGACGGTTCGGGTTATCGCCATAGCGACCATCGGCAGGACGGCGGGACGGCTCAACATAAGCCACGTTCCACGGCTCCGGCCCAAGTACACGCAAAAAGGTCGAGGGGTTCATCGTGCCCGCACCTTTTTCGACATCATAAGGCTGTGCTAAGATACAGCCCTGCTCTGACCAGAATTTCTGCAGAGCCAGGATGATTTCCTGAAATTTCATAGGTACAACTCCTTTTTCTCCTGTTACGGCTGACAGTTCATATACTAAAAAGCCCCGTCCCCGTAACGCACTCGTTACAGGGACGAGACTATATTTCTATATTCCCGCGGTTCCACCCTGATTGGTTTCTACTATAATAAATAATAGAAGCCCACCTCAAAGTTTTCTCTTGTCTTTTGCTCCAAAGTGCCCTTCACGCTCTGACCGGCTTGCACCCTCCCGGACTCGCTTAATTGCGCTACTCCTCTTTTTCATCGCTGAGGTCAATTTTAGCAAACTTAGAAAAGCCTGTCAATCCTCGGCACTTCCTTGAAGGAAAAAACTCACCAAAAGCGAATTATAGGGTAACAGGATTATTTTCCAAATTTTCAAGGAGGCATGAAGCATCATGGGAAAACTCGATATTGCCAAAGGTCAGTTTCTCCACCGCCAAGGTGATACTGTTAGTGATATAGCCATCATCCTCAAGGGCAGTTTTACCATCAGTGACGGAGCAGACATCAACCTGCCTGTTGGCAACGGCACGATTTTAGGCGCCTTCCATCCCGCCGGCGGAACGTATCGTTACAACTTTCAGGCCGCCGAAGACAGTACCCTCTTTGTCTACGATTACACAGATGAGGACGATTTAGCAGCTGCGATCACCGCTACGCCTACGATTGCCCCCGTTATGGTATCCGCCAGTGTGAACTTCTTGAATCAGCTGGCCGATACCCTCGCCGAACTCTACGAAGCAGGCTGCAAGCTATGCAAGGACGTCAAAGCCAACTACAGCGATTACAAGAATATCTGTGCCCGGCTGATGGTCGCCCCCAAACTGTTCGAGGGCATAAACGTGCTCGTACCGCCCGAAAAGCCGGATATTCTGGACAGCTGGCAAATGGCTCTGTGCCGTGCCGCTTTGGATAAAAATGACTTACTGCGCAAGGAATGCTACCCTGCCGATATTCATTTCTGCGTAGGCGTCATTATGCTCTCCGCCCAGATGGCACAGCGTGTACAGCTGGAAATCGATAAAGCGCAGGCGTTTATTCAACAGATTAAAACCGATACCGACGAGTTCATGCGCGAATACCACTCCCAAAAATCAAAATTCGATGACGCCGCGCGCCAGGAAGCATTGGAATCCGGCACTGGCGGTCTGCCGCAAATCAAAAATGCCCTGACCACTATTCTGGCCTTTGCCGGTACCAGCCGGGAGATTGGCGATGCCTTTGGCCGGGATATCCGCGCCTTTATGAAAGCCCCGGACAAAGCCGAAAAATCTACGGAAATGCGCCGCCTGCGGGGCGATATTACCACCAACTTCTATACCATATATGAAGCGGCCTTCTTTAAGAGCCTGACCACGGACGACATTCCCGCCGAGGTCAAGATGTTCCTGCTCTTTGGCTTCGT
>NZ_JAILKR010000064.1 GCF_024693525.1 Selenomonas sp.
AGCGAAGCGCGTTTTGCAACTTTTTCGATGCTTAATTAAAGATAAAAATTTCGTTTAGAAAAACATCTCCCGCGTAGTGTTGGCACTGCCCCTAGCGGCGGCGAAGAGCTGCTTCGAATGAGATTCGTGTAACCTACAAACTGTAATTTCATAGCCCCTTCTTTACGCTTTTATTTATGTTGCAGAATAAGCGCACTCCCCACATAGCGCTCACTGCCATCGGACGGCGAATTCTGTACCACACCACCGACGACCAGTGCGCTGGAACCACCGCCATCCAAATTGATGGCATCACGAGCCCCCATCTTCACCAACAGCTTCGCCCAATCCGTCAGGGTAAGCCCGTGACTGCTGGCCTGACGGCCGTCCACCACACCAAAGAGGTAGTTGCCATTCTTGAGCACAGCTACGGCACTGCGAGGCGCGCAGCCATAGCGGATATCCCCGGGGAACTCCTCCTCGCCGGCGGTCACATTGACCTGTCCATTGGCCACTAGCCGCGGGCCGGCCCCCATGATTTGAGCAGCCTGATTCCATTTAGTCCCCAAATCCTCTTTGACAACGGCCCGATCCCCGACCTGGGCTCCTTCAAAGGCATCCGCCGCCGTTCCATGAACCGAAATCACATAGCCATCCTTCGGGATGACGGAATTTCCCGTCTGAATATGCGTGATGCGACCATTCTGCACCGTGTATTCCTTGCCATACTCATTGGTCCGGGTACGGCTGCCATACCACTTGTTGTAGACAATGAGATTATTGGCCCCGCGCTCGGCATCCACGCCGGATACCGGCTGGGTCACATCCCCCAGCGTCACCATACCACTGTAGGATACCTTGCCGAAAAAGGGCGTGCCATTGGGCAGGATGCCGATGGCAGACCGATCAAAATACGTAGTCCCCGCCACGACGCCGTCCACTTTGACCACGCCAATCATATCCCCGTTGCCGGCAAAATAAGTGGCATTTACTGCAGCTACTGCATCCGTCATATCGGACATACCGCTGGTGCGCTGCAGACCCGGAACCTTTCCCTTGGCCAGCACCGGTTTAATCGTATAAAGGTCCTTATCCGCCTCCACGAAATAGGCCGTCACCTTGCCGGCATCATCCCAATAAACATACTGCCGTTTGGCGATTCCCGGTGCAGCCATCTCCGTATAGAGGCCATCGAATTTCAGCGGCAGGATATTGCCACTGCCACTGCTGGCCGGTTTCCTCTGCTCCCTGTTGCTTGGCGCTGTCGGCTTCTTAGGCGCATTTTTCGGCAGAAAATCCACATAAACTCTGGCCGGATTATCGAGTTTGCCGACCTTATAGACCAATCCGTCCTTAAAACGCACCTTGACCAATACGTGACCGTTGAGGGTCGTGTATTTCACCGATTCAATGCGGCTGCTGTGAAAAGGCTTTTTCACGAAATTCTTTTCCGCAGCATCATGGAAATCAAACGTGATTTCACGGCCATCTTCTGAGGCTTTCACCGTGTAGTTCGGCATGGTTGACCAGTCGAACACCACGCGGTCATGTTCTTCGCCGCTGTGATAGCGCACCGATGTCAAATCCGCCGCCGAAGCCATAGTCACCGCCTGCAGGGAAAAGACCGCTGTCAGCAGTGCCGTTGAAATCTTTCGTTTTAGTTCCATAATGAATAAACCTCCCAAAAAAGCCTTCCTCAAAGAGGAAGGCTTTGTCCGTTTTTACTTACGATGTACCTGCGCCGCAGCTTCCTGGGCTTTTAACATCCCCTGCTGACGTGCCTGCTCCTGCAGTTTAATCTGCGGGGACAGCTGACGATACATCATATCCGCCAGCCCTACGCCGCCGGACTCTGCTACCGTCTTCATCAGTTCATTATCGCGCATATCCTTGAAAATATTCTGGGCATTGGATTCGCCAAACAAAGCGTCTTTAGGAACCGTGGCCCGCATCTGCTTGTACATCATCGACAGGAACATCCCCTCAAAGCCCTTGCAGGCGTCCTTCAGTGCCTTATCCTGTTTCGAGGTAGCCGCCTCATTGACTACATGATTGGCCGAAGTGGCACCAGCAGCCTTCTCTTTGAGGTCCTTAAGCATGGATGCGAACTGGGACGATTCTGCCGCAGCCTGCGCGGAATTATAAGTAGTATTCGGCGTAAGGGACTGATTCGTAAGTCCCATGGCCGATAAAGGAGCAATCTGCATATGCATCCTCCCATTCTTACATAATCTGCAGTTCAGCATGCAAGGCACCAGATGCCTTGATGGCCTGCAGGATGGAAATCGTATCGCGGGGCGTCGCACCAACGGCGTTGAGGGCACCGACGATATCGCTGACATTAGCCGTAGCCGGCAGCACGATGGTGCTGGCCTTATCCTCCTTCACCTGTACATCCGTATTGCGCGTGACAATGGTCGTACCATAGCTGAAGGGATCCGGCTGATTGGCATTCTTGTTCTTCTGCACTTTGATGGACAAACCGCCCTGGGTGATTGCGACCTCGTCCACCGAGACATCACCACCCATGACGATGGTGCCCGTGCGCTCGTTGACCACAATCTTGGCCGAATTATCCGGCATGACCGCCAGTTCCTCGATATTCGCGATAAAGGCCACTACATTGTTGCGGTAGTAAGCCGGTACGCTGATATCGATTCGGCCAGGGTTGGCTGCTTTAGCCACACTGCCAAACTGGGAATTGATGGCCTGAGCCACCCGGGTTGCCGTGGTGAAATCCGGCTGCGCAAGGGACAGGGAAATGTTGCCGTCCGCTCCGATATCGGCTTCAACACTGCGCTCCACAATGGCACCATTAGGAGTCGTACCCACCGTGGGGAAATTCTTCGTGGCCGTGTTGCTGCCACGCCCAGCCATAAAGCCACCCGTGGAGACAGCCCCCTGCGCTACCGCATAGACGTTGCCATTGCCAGCCCGCAGCGGCGTCTGTAAAAGGGTACCGCCCTGAATGCTCTTGGCATCACCAATGGAAGATACCGTTACATCGATGTTGTCGCCCTCGCGAACAAAGGGCGGCAGCGTAGCCGTTACCACAACGGCGGCTACGTTTTTCGCCTTAAGCGTCGACTGGTTAATGGATACGCCGAAGCTTTTGAGCATGTTGACGATGGACTGAATCGTCTCCGTTGACTTGTTTCCGTCACCGGTGCCATCAAGGCCCACCACCAGGCCATAGCCCATAAGCTGATTGGCGCGCACCCCCTGTACCTTGGAGATATCCTTGATGCGCGTGACAGCACTGTCTGCCGAAGCTGTCCCCGGCATAAGACCGATGGCAAAAACACCGGCCATAAGTAATGCGAGTATTTTCTTCATAATATCCTCCGCTCCTTAGAACAGGAAGTTAAAGACCTGAGTCAGAATGCCCTGGCGCTGCTTCGAGTTAAGAGGGCCCTTGCCATCGAATTTGACCGTAGCATCGGCGATTTTCGTCGACATAATGGTGTTATTAGCCGAGACATCATCCTGACGACAGACACCGCGGAAGGTTATCTTGTGTTCGTTGCGGTTCTGCCAGATGGACTGGGTGCCCTCAACCGTCATATTGCCATTGGGCTGCACATCCACAACCGTTACCGTTACGTTACCACTCGTGGTGTTCTTCGACGTTGCCGAACCGTTGGCCTTAAAGGAATCCGAACCGCTGGCCGAAGCCGCCTTCAAGAAGTCAAAAATACCGACGCCAGCCGACAGGGAAACATTGCCGCTCTTGCTGTTTGAGCTGCCCTTCGTCGCCGACAGGCTTGTGGACTCATTGATGACAATAGTCAGGATATCCCCGACTTGACGGGCCTTACGGTCCGCAAACACATTATAGCTGGAACCATTATCCGACCAAAGCGACTGGGCAGAAGCTGCCGGCACCGCGAAGGCCGACACGGTAAAAGCCATTGCCAAAGCCGCTGACAATTTCTTATAGTGTTTGACTTTATTCCTCATTGGTACACCTGCTTTCAACTTATGATTTCAACCGTCTTCGCATCGATTACTCTGCCGCGGAGGACCTTGCCTGAGCGCACATTGCGCACCCTTACCTCACCGCCTACGCGGCCCCGTTGCATTGCCACTCCATCGGTCTTTACCTCGACCCCATGGTAGTTGGCAACAATCGTCAGCGGGGCTCCGACGTTAAACACAATCGGATTCTGCAGCATAGCTGACTCCACCGCACTGCCTGCGCGGATAACCCTGGCGGGAACACGCCCGGCCAAATCATCCATCTTGGTGAGATATCGTCCATTTCCGCTCTCTACCCGACGCTCTTCCAGCCGCACATCTGTGGGCTGGATTGTTTTTTCGAGCAGTAAATCGTGCTCGGCAACGAGGATTTTATCATAGACTGCCACCTCATAATAGCAGACAGTCCTTCGGTAGAATTTACCATTGACAAAGACCCGGATATGAACCGGCACATTGCCGCTGTATTTCACCGCCTGGGGCAATTCCACCTCACAGATAATCGGCCCTGGCGGCAGTTTCATGGGCTGCGCTGCCCGGATGAGCAGCAGCTCATGGCGCCGTGTCTCCCCCATCTCCTGGAGCTTAGCTTCCACCTTCTGGCTGGCCAGTTCAACGAACCGCTCCGTGGAAATGTTTTGGGGATAAGCCGAAGCCGCCAAAGCTCTAGGAGCAGCCGGCATAAAGAGACAGAAGAAGCCACTCCATAAAAAACACAGAATGGCTAAAGAAATCTTCTTCAATTCAATCAACGCTTGAGGCCGTTGGCAATCTCCAACATGGAGTCGGATGTGGTGACTGCCTTCGAATTGGACTCATAAGCACGCTGAGAAATAATCATGTTGACCATTTCCTCAACAATCTGAACGTTGCTCATTTCAAGGGTTCCCTGGGTAAGGGTACCAGCACCCTCTTCCCCCGGATTGCTCTCAATAGCCTCACCGGAAGCCTCAGAGACGACAAAGAGGTTCTTGCCGATAGCGGTAAGGCCTGCCGGGTTGACGAAACGAGCCAGCGTAATCTGACCGACATTCTGCTGAGCACCGCCAGCCGGCGTACAAGAAACCTGACCATCACCAGCGATGACGATGGAATCGCTCGGAGCGTTCTGGTCGATGGTGATATCATCGGCCAGCGGATAACCGTCCGTCGTTACCATACGACGCTGGGAGTCCAGTTTGAACGAACCATCGCGGGTATAGCCAATGGTGCCGTCCGGCAGCGTAACGCGGAAAAAGCCCTCACCCTGGATACCGATATCCGTCGGGTTGTCCGTCGTCTGCAGCGAGCCCTGCGTGAAAACGCGGTTCGTAGCAGCTACCCGGGTACCCAGACCAATCTGCATGCCCGTCGGATACTGCGAATCAGCACCGCTCTGGGCGCCGGCATCGCGAATCGTCTGATAGACCAAGTCCTGGAATTCCGCACGGACCTTCTTGCCACCATAGGTGTTGACATTCGCAATGTTATTGGAAATAACATCCATATTCGTCTGCTGGCCCTTCATGCCGGAAGCTGCGGACCAAAGTGCTCTCATCATAGTTAGGATTCCTCCCTCATTCCCAATTTAAATCGATAGGTATAGCGGCATTTCTTCTCATCTATTAAATAGTATCGGTGAAAACCGCCTTGTGCTTAAATTAAAAATCAATCAAACCGTTATCTTAGACACGGCCCACTTCATTGACCGATTTATCCAAAAGCGTATCCTGCGTCGTTACCGCCTTCGAGCCAGCCTCGTAAATGCGATAATTATTGATGAGATTCACCATCTCCGAAACGACATTCGTATTGGAATTCTCCAGCATCCCCTGGAAAATCTCACCGCCCGCAGCCTGGGGCTGAGCACCCTCCTGCGGATAATAGAGACTATCCCCTTGTTTGAGGACCGCCCGGCGGTCACCGCCGAACTGCACGAACTGAAGCTGGGCAATCTGCTCATTGCCCGCATAAATCTCGCCTTTAGCCCCCACCGTGATACTCGTCGCATCGGCCGGAATCACGATCGGCTGATTCTGCGTATCCAAAACCGCCTGACCATTCACCGTCTGAATCTGACCAGTTGCCGATTTATAGAAATTGCCATCACGGGTATAGCGAACCCCCTGCGGCGTCTGGATTGCGAAATAACCGTCACCAGAAATCGCCAAATCCAGCGGATTGCCCGTAGTCTGGAATCCCCCCTGGCTATGGTCAGTTGCGATTTCATTGACATACGAACCCAAACCCAGCGTACCAACCGTTGGCGCACTGCCACCAATACTGAATCCCTTGAAGGACGTAACATCATTGTAATCCTTGCCATCGTTGATGCGTTTTAGCAGCATCGGGGCAAACTCTGCACTGATGGTCTCATCCCGTTTGAATCCCGTGGTATTGGCATTTGCCAAGTTATTGGCAATCGTATCCGTGCGCTTGGTTTCGGTAATCATACCTGCGCCTGCCGTATAAAGCCCACGCCACATTGCTCTTCACTCCCTTATTCAAGCCATCCTGCTGGATGGCCCTCCATCTCCATAATAATCCTTACTTCTTTTATTCGCGAAATCAGGCGAAACTCCTTGTAGTTCCGCCTGATTCCTCAAAAATTATTTTCCCGTTTTAAAATTCATAGCCTTGCCATCAAACTTTGAGAAGGTATCCAAAGCCTTGCCGCAGCCAAGGGCTACGCAGGACAGCGCATCATCCGCCAAAGCCGTCGGAATAAAGGTCTCACGGCGAATCAGCTCGTCGAGACCATAGAGCATAGCGCCACCGCCGGTGAGCACGATACCGCGATCCATGATGTCCGCCGACAGTTCTGGCGGCGTATCCTCAAGAACCTTCTTGACGCAGTCGACAATGCGCGTTACCGACTGATGCATAGCCTCAGCTGCCTGACGCGTGTTGATTTCCACATTCTTCGGCAGACCAGACAGCAGGTCGCGGCCACGGATATCCATGACTTCATTGCGGGCATCGGCAAAAGCAGCACCCACACGCATCTTGATGTCCTCAGCCGTGCGCTCACCAATCATGATGTTGAACTCACGTTTGACATAGGCGATGATATCCTCATCGAACTTGTCACCAGCAATACGCAGCGAAGCGCTGTTGACGATACCGCCCAACGAAATAACGGCAATATCCGTCGTGCCGCCGCCGATATCGACAACCATCGAACCACAGGGCTCAACGATGTCAAGGCCAGCACCAAGAGCTGCTGCCAGCGGTTCCTCTATAAGCTGCGTATGACGGGCACCAGCCTGCTCAGCAGCTTCCTGAACAGCACGCTGCTCAACCATCGTAACGCCAGACGGGATGCAGATCATAATACGCGGACGGAATACGAAACTGCGGCCTACAACCTTCTCGATAAAGTGGCGCAACATGCTCTCCGTGATATCGTAGTCTGCTATGACACCTTCGCGCAACGGACGGATTGCGACAATATTTCCCGGCGTACGGCCAATCATCTGGCGCGCTTCCTCACCAATGGCCAGCACCCGGTTGGAATCGCGGTCAACCGCGACCACCGACGGCTCACGCAATACAATACCTTTGCCTTTTACATAAACGAGTACGTTGGCCGTACCCAGGTCAATACCAATATCCATAGACATGCCAAACATGTTCTTGCCCCTTCCAACTATAATACAATCAGATTGTCTGATATCTATTATATAAATTACACTGAAAACTCTATGGAACCATATCGAAAACGATATAGTTTCTCCAAAGACACATCTTATAATATATAATAAATAACTTAGAAATACAATATTACAATTAAATTTATTCATTTTCACGTTATTTAAGACAATTTATAATAATTTTATGAAAAATTTCGCTTTTATTTCTTTTTTTAACGCATTGACAACCCCTATGCAGAATGATACCATTAGCTTGACTTAGGGATATTTTTCACATTAATATCTTTCATAAAAAAACAGGGGGTTTATACAACATGAACAACAGAAGAAAAATCGTCGTCATCGGTGCCAGCAACGTCGGCTCTGCCGTTGCTAACAAAATCGCTGACTTCCAGCTCGCAACGGAAGTCGCTCTGATTGACTTGAATGAGGACAAAGCTTGGGGCGAGGCAAAAGACTCCAGCCATGCTACTTCCTGCATTTACAGCACCAACATCAAATTCCACCTCGGCGACTATGATGACTGCAAAGATGCTAACATCATCGTCATCACGGCTGGCCCGTCCATCCGCCCGGGTGAGACGCCGGACCGCCTGAAACTGGCTGGCACGAATGCAAAAATCATGCAGTCCGTTTTCGGCGAAATCGTAAAACGCACGAAGTCCGCTATGATCATCATGATCACGAACCCGCTCGACGTTGCTACTTATGTTGTATCCACCCAGTTCGATTATCCGCGCAACCTCATCCTCGGCACTGGTACGATGCTCGAAACCTATCGTTTCCGTCGTATCCTGGCTGACAAGTACCAGGTTGACCCGAAGAACATCAACGGTTATGTTCTCGGTGAGCACGGCAACGCTGCTTTCGTTGCTTGGTCCACGACGGGCTGCGCAGGCTTCCCGATTGATGACCTCGATGAGTACTTCCACAAAACGGACAAACTCAGCCACGAGGCTGTTGAGCAGGAGCTCGTTCAGGTTGCTTACGATGTTATCAACCGCAAAGGCTTCACCAACACGGGTATCGCTATGGCAGCTTGCCGCTTCATCAAAGCTGTTCTGTACGATGAGCACACGATTCTCCCGTGCTCCGCAGTTCTCGAAGGCGAGTATGGCCTCAAAGACGTCGCTCTTTCCATTCCTCGTATGGTTTGCGCTGACGGTATCATGCGTTCCTTCGAAGTACATCTTACGGATGACGAGCTCGAGAAAATGCACAAAGCTGCTCAGAGCGTTCGCAGCGCTCTCGATGGTGCTGGCATCAAATAATTGCCTGCGTCATAAGCATAACGCAATACAAAAGGAGACTTCCTTCGGGAAGTCTCCTTTTTCGTATGCCATCTATTTCAACTGTCTCCATGCCAGTAAAGCATCACGGTAACCCAGCCATCCTGCTGGCGGAAATCACATTGGGCAGCATATTTGCGGATGAAGGCCCGCAGGGATATCATGCCCGTTCCATGGCCGGGCATTTCACTATAAGGAAGTCCCTCTTGGTCAAACAGCAGCGGTTCCTCAAAGCGGTTGGCCACCGACAACACAAACTGCCTCTCCGCACACTGTGCCGACACTTTGACCGCCCGGTCAGTAACGGGCTGCTTTAAACTCGCATGCAGGGCATTTTCCAGCAGATTCGAAAGCAAAATCGCCACATCCGTATCCATCCCGGTCATCTCCCGCGGCAAATTGACCTTCTGTTGCAGCGGGATTTCCAAATTTCCCAGATGATACACGTAAATCGACAAGGTGGCATTGATGAGGTCATTGGCACAAAATTCTTTCAAGGCCGTATGCTCAAGCTCTGCCTCCTGCTTGTCAATGAGCTGCCGAGCTTCATCGATTCGCCCAGCATCAAGCAGCGTCCCCAGCAGGCGGTTGTAATGCCGCATATCATGGCGAAGGATGCGCAGGGCCTGCCGCTTCTCTTCGGTAAGGCGCGTGTATTCCCGCAGGGAATACAGCTGCTGGGCCAATAGATTGTTGCGATTGACTTCGGCTGTGTGCTCCGACATCTGATGTCCCGCCATGAGAACGAGCCGGAACATCAAAAAGAAAAAGATTGGCAGTGCCAACCGCCCCACGCGCTCAGGGATGCTGTGATAGAGCTGCCCATCCAACATTGGCAACGCATAAGCGAACAAGACCACCAGCGGCATCAGGGATATATAAAGCCCCAGCGGCCGGTATTGGAAAAATTTCTGTGTCGGTATCAAGCGGCCAAACAACCGCCGTTCCAGCGGAATAAGCAGGACAAACAGCAACAAATAACAGCCCAGCAGCACCAGCATGTGCAGGATATCCCCGTAGTCAGCCGGCAATACCATCCCCACAATAAAACCACTGATGGTGTGAAGCAACAGCGAAAACAAGCTATGCATCCCCAGGACAAACAAATGCTGCACAAAACCACGCGGAATGCAGTAATACGCAATCAGGAAAAATGGAAGCCACCCAAAGGCCACCAGCAGCTTGAACCGCAAGACATCCCCGTCATACCAATTCAGCACTGCCGCATAGCCTAAAACAGCCACTAGACTCCAGCCGGCCGACAGCCATTGCAGCCGGCGCCGCTGTGACACCAACACCGTTTTGGCAAAGGGCAAATAGCGAAGCCAGACCCCCGAAAGCTGCAAACCAACCAATGCGAACGCCAATAGAACTACCATGCCAGCCTCACTTTCTGAGCAGATACTCCATGTAATCACGGGAAACCTCGCGGTAAAGCCGCCGGCTTATTGGCAACCGCTCCCCATTCTTCAATTCAAAGCCATCTGCCAGCAGTGTTTCCACCGCCGCAAAATTAACGAGCAGATGGTTATAGCATTCGGCAAAATCTGCCGCCCGCAGTGCTGCCGCCACCTCCGGATAAGGAGTATCCACGGCCAGTTCCCTGTCCGCCAACAAATGGACGACACAGCCCCGGCGCCCGCCCACCCGGCGATTCCCCTTGACATCTACATAGGCGATCCTTGCTCTCGGCACTTGCAACTTGCGGCCATTCCATTGTACAGCCAGCACTGCCGGCGCCTGCGGCAGACAGTACTGCAGGATATCCAAAAGCTGTGACCGCCCCTGTCTGATGGGTTTCAGCAGATACCCGGCGGGGAACACCTGATAGCCCTCCAGGGCATAGTCTGCACTGCTGGTCAAAAAGACGATGGGCAGATTAGCCGTCTGTTTCCGGATCAGCCGGGCCGTCTCGATACCGTTCATCCCCTCCATGCGGATGTCGAGGAATACCAGCTGAAACGAATCCGGCTGAAAACCTGCCAAAAATTCTTCCCCGCTGGCATAATGCCAGCAATCTGCCTGCTCCACTAGTGCAATGCCGCAGCTGCGCAGCACCTGCTGTAATTCTTCCCGGGCCTCCGCTTCATCATCGACAATAGCAATTTTCACAGCAATCCTCCACCAAAACAGAAAATCACTTCTACGCTTTTATTATACATGATTTTGCCCGCGCGACTAGCAGGAATTGCCACTTTTGGCAAAAATCTGCCACCTTTGGCAACTGCATAGATTTTAATAATTCTTTTAGCTAAAATTAAGCTAAACGGATTTATGCAGTACCCAAAGGAGGCTTTTATGAATGTTCCGCCGGTCAAGCGTCACCACATACTGGCTGTCGATGACGATTCCATGAACCGGATGATGCTCGACGCCATTTTAAGCACAGATTATGACTTTACTGCCGCCGCCAGCGGCCCCGAGGCACTGGCTCTGCTAACTGAACCAGCAAAACCAGCCATCGACCTTATCCTGCTCGATATCAATATGCCCGAAATGAATGGCTTCGAAGTCCTCACCGCCTTGCAACAGGCCCCGCAGACAATAGGGATTCCTGTCATCATGCTCACTGGCGACCTCGATCAGGAAACCGAAGTCCGTGGCATCCAAGCGGGGGCCTTTGACTTCGTCCATAAGCCCTTTATCCCGACTCTCATCCTGCGCCGCATTGAACGGACACTGGAGCTAAAAGCTCTGCAGCATCACATGCAGCAGGAAATCGATCGGCAGACCGCCCTTGCCCAAGCTCAGCTTGCATCCACCCAGCGCCTGTTCCGGGAAATGATTGAAACCCTGGCTGACACCATCGATGCCAAAGACACTTACACCCACGGACATTCCCACCGCGTAGCGGAATACGCGCAGGAAATTGCCCGCCGGGCGGGAAAAACCGCTGAATACCAGCGGGATGTCTACTACATGGCTCAACTCCATGACATTGGCAAAATCGGCATTCCCTCAAGCCTCATCAACAAAAACGGCAAACTCACCGAGGAAGAATACGCCGCCATTCAGCAGCACACCGTAATCGGCGGCGATATTCTTGCGCATGTGGCCGAAATGCCCGAACTGGCCGAAGCATCCCGCAGCCATCACGAACGCTATGACGGCACCGGCTATCCCGACGGACTTGCGGGGACAGAAATTCCCGAAAAGATCCGCATCATTGCCGTGGCTGACAGCTACGACGCCATGACATCCAAACGAAGCTACCGCGATATCCTGCCCCAAGCAATTGTCCGGCAGGAAATGGAAAAAGCCCGCGGCACACAGCTTGACCCAGAATTTGACGATATCATGCTGCAGATGATTGATGAAGATACCAACTACGAACTTCAGGAGGGACGGCCATGAGCGCGAAACCACAGCGCAGTTTATTCCAAGGGGGAACCCTGCTCATCATCAGCTTCATCCTAATCGTCCTGGCTGGCGGCTGCTGGATTTTTTCCAGCAGCACCTTTGACCAGCCTCAGCCAAAAGCCGGCATTGTCCTGCTCGGAGGCATCGACGAAGAAGGCTGGAACGCCCCCCAGTATCGCGGCATCCGCCGGGCCTGCGACAAAATGCATATTAAACTGCTGACCAAAGAGCGCATTATCGGCGAAGGCGCTTGCACCAAGGCCGTCCAAGAGCTTGCCCAGGACGGGGCCGGCATGATTTTTCTGGCCAGCTATTCCTACTCCCAAGAAGCCCAGCAATTCGTCCACGAATATCCGCAAATCGCCTTTGGTACCAACTCCGCCGAATGCCATGCCCGCAACATGACCTCTTATTTCATCCGCATGTATCAAGGGCGCTATCTGGCCGGTGCCTTAGCTGGCCTGCGCACCAAGAGCAATGTCATCGGCTATGTTGCCGCCATGCAGAACTCCGAAGTCAACCGCGGCATTAACGCCTTCACTTTAGGAGTCCAGCAAACCAACCCCAACGCCCGCGTCATCGTCATGTGGACTGGCAGCTGGCAGGATGAAGAAAAAGAAGCTGCAGAAGCCCGCCGCCTGATACAGGAGGCAGGAGCCGACATCCTGACCTATCATCAGGATGAACCAGCGGCTGCCGATGTGGCGGAAGACCTCGGCATCGACTACATCGGCTATTACGAGGACCTGGGCCAGCATCCCTGGCGCTCTGACCATGCCCTTACCTCCGTGGTCTGCAATTGGGACCGCTACTACGAAGATATCATCCGCCGGTATTTAAAAGGAGAATTAAACTACGTCGACAAACAATGGGTAGGCATGGAAGCCGGCTTCGTGGAGCTCTGCGGCTTTTCCGCAGCCGTCACCGATGACGAGAAGGATAAACTTTCCCAGCTCAAACAAGCCATGCTGAACGGCAAGTTCATCTTTGCCGGCGAAATCCGCGACCGGCAGGGCAACCTGCGCTGCCGTGCCGATGAATCCATCCGCGATGACCGTCTGCTCCAACATATGGACTGGCTGGTAAAGGGGGTAGACATCCTTGAATAACCGCAAAAAAATGCTTTTGACCATCGTGATGATGGTGCTGCTGCTCGTGCTGTCAGGAATCTTCATCCAGCAAAAAATCGTCATCCTGCTGAACACAGCCGCCGAGCATTCCGTAGCCCGGCAGACCGAAGACATTTCCCTGCTGGCTGGCGAGCGCTTTCGCCGTTACCTGACGCCGCTCCAAACCGCCGCCGTGCATCTTAGCACCCATGAAGAGGATAAGCAAGATGTTCTCACCATGCTATCCCGGCAGACACCTGAGGGACAGGCAGGCCTGATAGACTTCCAGCGTCACACACTTGGCCGCCCTGTATCCAGCGACTCCTTCCCCCGCCTGCAGATGGCCTTCCACGGCAACACGGTCATCGACTACAATCCCGATATCGGTATCCTGCTTGCCACCCCAGTCCTCTACGGCGATAACGTCCGCTATGTGCTCTATCAGATCTATCCCGTTGATTCCCTGCCGCACCTGTTTGCTCTCTCGGACTATGATGCCTTTACCCATGTCATCATCCAATACCGCGACGGCAGTTTAGCTGTCCCCTACGAAAACTACACCACCGAAGATGCCCGGTTCTGGGGGGATGACGCCATCCAAGCCGGCATGCGCGAAGTCCATCGCCGCCTCCTGCGCAGCAAAGCGGCCGCCGTCTACACGGAAGGCGCAGAAGGGAAATACTTCGTCTTTGGTGCCGACCTGCCGCAAACCGACTTTTCCATGATTGGCTACATGCCCTGGTCGGCAGTTGCCGGCCAAATCATCAGCGTTTACCAGCGCGTCTTCTTTCTCTTCACCCTGATGCTCGTGCTCTTTGCCTGCCTTAGCATCTACCTGCTGATGGCCCAGACCCGCGTAGCCGAAAACGAGGAACTGCGCAAAGCCCGCGCCGCCGCTGATGCCGCCAACCAAGCTAAGAGCCAATTCCTCGCCAACATGAGCCACGAAATCCGCACCCCGCTGAATGCCATCAGCGGCATGAACGAAATGATTCTGCGCCAGGCTCCCTCCGGGGAAATCCAGCGTTACGCCCGCAATATCCAGTCGGCCTCCAGCGCTCTATTGAGCCTGATAAACGAAATCCTCGATTTTTCCAAAATCGAATCCGGCCATATGGAAATCGTCCCCGCCGATTACCAACTGACCAAGACCCTGCGCGATGTCTGCACCTTAGTCGGCGTGCGGGCCCAGGCCAAGGACCTGCAGTTCAAGATCCACGTCGATCCCTATCTGCCCAACGGCCTCTATGGGGATGCCGGCCGTCTGCGCCAAATCCTCATAAACCTCCTCAACAATGCCATCAAATACACCCCAGCGGGGTCGGTTACCCTCGACATCAGCGGCCACCGGCATGAAAACACCCTTTACCTGCGTGCCGCCATAACCGACACCGGCATTGGCATCCGGGAAGAGGACAAAAACCGGCTGTTCCACGTCTTTGAACGCCTCGACATCAAGCGCAACTGCAAGATTGAGGGCACAGGGCTCGGCCTTGCCATCACCCATCGGCTGCTGGCCATGATGGGAGGCACCATAAAAGTCACCAGCACCTATGGCAAAGGCAGTACCTTTACCATTGAGCTCCCCCAGACGGTCCATTCCTTCGACCCGGTGGGTGTCTTCAGCCTGACGGCACCCACAGAACCAGTAGATGACGACATCCATCAGACCAGCTTCATCGCCCCCAAAGCCCGGGTACTCATCGTCGACGACAACGAAATGAACTGCTTTGTCGCCGACAGTCTGCTCCAGGAAACCCAGGTACAGACCACCATTGCCCACAGCGGCACCGAGGCGCTGGAAGCTCTGCAAAGCCAGCCCTTCGAAGTGGTGCTGCTCGACTACATGATGCCGGGCATGGACGGCGTCGAAACCCTGCACAAGGCCAAAGAGCTGCCCAACATCAGCGGCACCCGCTTCATCGCCCTGACCGCCACCGCCCTGTCCGGCTCACGGGAAAAATTCCTGCAGGAAGGCTTTGACAACTATCTGAGCAAACCTATGACCGGCGACGACTTGACGGCTATGCTGCACCGCTATCTGCCGCCTTCCCTGCTGGAGGAACCTCCCGCCGCACCACCAGCAGCAGCCAGCAAAGAGTCCCCCGCCGCACCAGCCAGTCCACCGCCTGCCAGTGACGACCAGCCACTGATTGACCGCCAACTTGGACTGAAATACTGCAACAACATGCAGGTCTTATACGGCAAGGTACTTACCATGTTCAGCGAACAGGCCGCCGCCAAAATCGCCCAGCTTGACCACGACCTCTCCACCGCCGACTGGCAGGACTACCGCATCAACATCCACGCACTGAAATCCGCGGCACTAACCATCGGCTGCCGCACCCTCAACGAAAAAGCCAAGGCACAGGAACAGGCCGCCAAAAACTACCTAGCCGACGGCGCCACGCCAAACCAACAAAAACAAGCGGTGACCTACCTCAAACAGCATCACGCCGACATCATAACCCTCTACCAAGAAGCCGCCGAACTAGCCAGCGGCCATACCTAAAAAATCACACCACAAAGGACTGTAAAATTACAGTTTGCAGGGGAGTAGTACCCAGTTCGTGTTCGAGGTAAATCGCCGGCGGCGGGGGCCCCAGTACCAACGCTCCACCGGTGACAACCCGCTACAAGAAATTTTTGCCTTTTAATTAAGAGTTGGAAAACAGTTAAACGCG
>NZ_JAILKR010000066.1 GCF_024693525.1 Selenomonas sp.
CGCGTTTAACTGTTTTCCAACTCTTAATTAAAAGGCAAAAATTTCTTGTAGCGGGTTGTCACCGGTGGAGCGTTGGTACTGGGGCCCCCGCCGCCGGCGATTTACCTCGAACACGAACTGGGTACTACTCCCCTGCAAACTATAATTTTCTTATACCAAAAGACCCGCTGTCTTTTCGACAACAGGTCTTTTCTATCGCAAACTGCTTTTATTTGACTTTTATCACGCCGGGCTGGATGATTTTCCAGTTGTCATTGCGATTCTGGAATTTGGCTGGCAGGCGGACTTTGATTTCTTTGCAGGTACCCGCTTCGTAGTTCGAGGCAAAGGTCTCTTTCATACCGCCTTCCGTATGGAGCTTTTCATCGTAGTCATGGAGTGGATTCGGCACAACGACGAAGGCCCCGCCTGTCTCGGGAACTGGCCACGCCCAGTAGGTGCCCTCAGTCAGCTGCTTGACCTCGGCGAACTTTGGCGATACCATGCCATTTTCCTGTGCCGCATGGTCAAGGCAAATCAAAAACGTAAGCTGATGGGTGCCGGCAAAGGTTTCGCAGGCCTCCAAAGCCTTTGGCACATCCATGCTAGCCGCCAGATTGTTATAATCCTTCAAAAACTCCGCCCAGACTTCCTCAGCTCCTGTCGATTCCAACGGGTCGGGCTCCGGCGGCACAATCGCCACCGGCTGCGATTCCTCAACCGGCAGCTGCTTACGTTTTAGTTCCTTAATTTCCTGCTGGAGTTTTGCGATATCCTGCTCCAAGACTTCAATCTTCAAGAACTGCCTGCGGCCACTGATAAGTATCGAACTGTTATAAGCACCTACCACTAAGCTCACAATTCCAATGACGCCTACTAATACCAACATCACTTGCGCTACTAACGGCGGGAATAACTCCATGACATTCGCATCCTTTCTGAGGGAATTTTATTTTGTCTTGCCATTCAGCCGGTCAGCCAAATCGAGGATATTGCGGATACGCATGGCCTCGGTGGCTGTCAGCATGCGGTCATCATTCGAACCGTTAACGCCGAGCATGCTGATTTTTGCAGCCAGAACGGCTGCAACTTCTCGCATGGCCTTGCCTGTCTCCGCATCGACGGGCTGGTCACACCATTCCATGATACCCGTATCCGTCTGGGTCGTTGTCACCGCCCCCTGGGCCCGGATATGGAACAGCTGGTCATCGGTGGGCTGCAAGTCTACCCCCTGGAACCCCATGGGCCGGCCGCCGCGATGGCGCAGAATTACATGCATGACAGCCACACCATCTGTACCGCGGACGAGATAGGGCTGGAAGAAAATCCCGTCTTCCTCCGGGTCTTCATAGCGGTATGTGGTGGAGCCATCCGCTTCCTGTGTGACCTTCATATCGGCAATGAGCCCACGGATGACCTGATCCGGTTCCTCACTGCGCCCCAAACGCTGGTCGAGAAGTTCCTGTTTCCGGCGGGCCTTTTCCCTGGCCGCCGCTTCCTTGGCTTCCCGTTCCTGTATGGCCGCTAGTTTTGCGGCCTCCTGTTTATCCTTTTCCGCCTGCACTACCGCCCGGGTTTCATTGTAATGAATCGCTGCGACAGCACCTGCACCACCGGCCACAGCTATGACCAGCAATCCCGCTACTGCATAGGATATCTTGCCCATGATGCCTCCCCCTTACCTTTACATCGAAATCTTCTTGCGAAGAAACTACTTTCCCATACTCTTCCTAATTCTCATATACGACAAACAGAATTTTTTTCCTGCTCATTCGATAGATTTTGCTTACGCTTTAATCGTGCGAAAGCCGCTGGCCTTGTGGAGCCGGTTCATGATAGCCAGCCCCAAACCATCGCTTACCGTCCCTTCTCCCAAAAGGACGTCTGCCGGTTTGTCATCAAAGCTTCGGAGGGCTTCGTAGATATTGGCGGCAATGGCTGGCAAGTCCTGCTGATGTCCGTAGTCGGCCATTAAGTCCTCGGCCACCACGCCTTTTAAGTCCTGCAGGACTTCGTGGCTGGCCACTACCCCCACGGTATGTCCCTGGGCCTGCAGCCGTTCAATTTCCCGCTGGAACGCCCTCGCCATGCGGGTGGGCATGCCTTCAATCAGCGTCATCGGCGCCTTGGGGGCATAATGGGTGTATTTCATACCGGGCGCCTTCGGCACTACTTTTTCTCCGACCAGCGCCGGATCAAGGTCCACATTTTCCTCACCGAGAAGTTCCCCCAGCATTTCCCGAGTCACGGCACCAGGGCGCAGGATAACGGCCTTCTCTCCCGTGCAATCGACAATTGTCGACTCGACACCGAAATGACAGGCGCCACCATCGAGAATCAACGGAATGCGGCCATCCATATCCCGGGCAACGGATTCAGCCGTAGTCGGACTCGGACGACCGGAGATATTGGCCGAGGGCGCCGCCACGGGCACACCGGCCTCTTTAATCATCGCCCGGGCCACATCGTTTTCCGGCATGCGGATGCCCACGGTATCAAGCCCCCCGGTGATGCGGTCGGGCACAATGCTTCGCCGCTTCATGATAAGGGTAATGGGCCCGGGACAGAAGGCCGCCATGAGTTTTTCCGCCATCGGCGGGATGACCGCCGCAATCTGGTCTACCATCGACCGGTTGGCCACATGCAGAATCAGCGGATTGTCTGACGGCCGCCCCTTGGCGTCGTAAATCTTGGCGCAAGCATCGCCGTCAAGGCCGTTGGCCCCCAGGCCATAGACCGTTTCCGTCGGGAAGGCCACCAGTCCCCCCTGCCGGAGGATTTCCCCGGCTCGTTGCAAGTCTTCTTTCTGTTCTTTTATCCGTTCTATCTTTACGATTTCCGTCTGCAAGTCACTCACTTCTTTCTCCACGCCACGACTACGCGGTCGATGCCGGCATAGTCCTTGATGATTTCCGTCCGCTCAATCAGTGGATGTTCCTTGGCTAGGTTTGCTACTGCTTCGGCCTGATGAATCCCCACCTCAAAGGCCATGAAGCCGCCTGCCTCCAGCATAGCCGGAGCCTCGGCACAGAGGCGGCGATAAAAGTCCAAGCCATCCGCGCCGCCGCAGAGGGCTGTCATGGGCTCTTTACAGCGCACCTCCGGTGCCAGCGTCTCAATATCGGCCTGGGGGATATAGGGAGGATTGGAAAGAATCGCCGTATAGGTATTGCCCTTGATGGGTTCCAGCAAATCCCCCGTATGGAAGGTAATGCGCTCCACCAGCCCCAGGGATTCCGCATTCTGTTCCGCCACAGCCCGAGCGGCGGGGCTGATGTCGACGGTGTCGGCCTCGGTACCTTCCGTGAAATGCAAAACCGACAGGCAGATAGCACCGCTCCCCGTACCGATATCGGCAAAGCGATGATTCCCTCCCGGCAGCCCCTTCAAGGCGTCGACAGCGGTCTGAACCAGTATCTCTGTATCCGGTCTTGGCACCAGCGTATCCGAAGTGACCCGGAAGGTCAATCCCATAAATTCCTTTTCGCCCAGGATGTAGGCCACGGGGACATGGGCCACGCGTTTTTTTATCATTTCCCGATAGGCAGCCAGCTCCTCAGCCTGCAGGGGTTCATCAAAGTGAACATAGAGGTAAATGCGCTGCTTCTTGAGCAGATGGGAAAGCAGTACCTCCGCGTCAAGGCGCGGGGATTCCACGCCTTTCTGCTCAAAGTACTGCTCGGTCCACTTGAGTATCCTGCCTATCGTCCAGATTTCGTTATTTGCCATATCTTATTTCACCTGTTTCAGCCGTTCTGCCTGATCTGCCGTGATAAGTGCGTTTAAAATCTCCTCGAGTTCCCCATTCAGCACGGCATCGATTTTGTGCAGGGTCAAGCCGATGCGATGGTCCGTGACACGCCCCTGGGGGAAATTGTAGGTGCGGATGCGCTCACTGCGGTCACCGGAACCGACCTGGCTCCGGCGGTCAGCAGCCACAGCATCCTCCTGCTCCTGGCGCGCCTTGTCGAGGATTCGCGCCCGCAAGACCTTCATGGCTTTTTCCTTGTTCTTGAGCTGGGATTTTTCATCCTGGCACTGCACGACGATACCCGTCGGCAGATGGGTGATGCGAATGGCCGTTTCCGTACGGTTTACGTACTGGCCGCCGGCACCGGAGGCACAATAGGTGTCAATGCGAAGCTCATTGGGGTTGATGTCCACCTCCACATCCTCCACCTCTGGCAGGACAGCCACCGTAACCGCCGAAGTATGGATGCGCCCGCCAGACTCCGTGGCCGGCACCCGCTGGACGCGATGGGTACCGCTCTCGTATTTGAGGCGGCTGTAGGCGCCAAAACCCTTGACCATGAAGGATACTTCCTTGAACCCGCCGATTTCCGTAGCGTTGGCATCGAGGAGCTCCGTGCGCCAGCCCTGTTTCTCGGCATAACGCGAATACATGCGGAACAAATCGCCGGCAAACAGTGCCGCTTCCTCGCCGCCGACACCGCCGCGAATCTCCACGATGACATTTTTATCGTCATTGGGGTCTTTCGGGAGGAGCAAAATCGGCAATTCCTGGTCCAGGGCCTCTTTTTTTTCCATAAGGTCCGCCAGTTCCTCTTCCACCAGCTTGCGCATTTCATCGTCTAGGGATTCTTCAAACATTGCCCTGTCTTCTTCGATGCCCTTGACCACCTGCTTGTATTCGCGGAACTTTTCCACGATGGGCGTAAGGGAGGCATGCTCCTTGTTGTAGCGCTGCCAGCGGTCAATATCGGCGATGTTGGCGGGGTCACTTATCAGCGACTCCAATTCCAAATATTTATCTTCAACGGCCTGGAGTTTTTCCAGCACGTAATTCACCTCTTCTTTAGGGTACTAATACTTCTTCCGTCTTGCGGTATTCACCGGAACCCGCTTTGATTTCTTCTTCCGGCAATACGGCCTTTAACGACTCGATGGCCACCTCTACCATCTCATCCTCCGGCGGACGCGTGGTGAGGTACTGGAGCCACAATCCCGGCTTGATTGCCGTCTGGATGATGGCATTTTGACTGCGTCCTGCCAGGCGGATAATCTCGTAGGAAATTCCCGCTACCACTGGCAGCAGCAGGATGCGGCTGGCAATGCGCTCCCACAGGGACGGCCAACCCAAAAAGGCAAAGACAAAAATCGAAACCAACATGACAATGAGCAGAAAGTTGGTGCCACAGCGCGGATGCAGCCGCGAGAACTTCTGCACATTCTCCACCGTCAGCGGCAAGCCGGCCTCGTAGCAGTGGATGGTCTTATGCTCAGCACCGTGGTATTGGAACACCCGGCGGATATCCTTCATGCGCGAAATTCCCCAGATATACAGCAGGAAAATCGCCAAGCGCAGAAATCCTTCCATGAGATTCAAAAAGAACGGATCCTCTGTGATGTCATGGAATAACTTCGCCGCCCCCGTGGGAATGGCGATAAAGAGAATGCTGGCCAATACCAGCGCAAACACGATGGTCCCCGCCAACTCCTTATCGGTCAGCTTCTCATCCTCTTCGCCAGCCATCTGGGCCGAATACGAGAGGGATTTCATGCCGATTATCAGCGACTCGACCAAGGAGACCGAACCGCGCAGCATCGGTTTCTTTAGGATGGGGAAGCGCTCGGTGATGGAATGCACCGGATTCGCCTCGACCTGAATCTCGCCCTGCGGGTCACGAACGGCCGTAGCCGTCAACTTGGGCCCGCGCATCATAACGCCTTCTATGACGGCCTGGCCGCCAACCATCAATCTATTCTGCAAAGGTAATTCCTCCTATTCTTTTTGGAAGTACCGATTATTTCCCTAATCTTATGAATTGCCTTAATCGGCTCACATAATAAAATAAGCAGAACAGATTGCTCTGCTCTGCTTACTTGTCGTTCGATTATTTCTTGGCGAGACGCTTGTTGAACTTCTCGATACGACCACCTGCCTGAACGTCACGCTGACGACCCGTGAAGAACGGATGGCATTTGGAGCAAACATCGATACGAAGATCTGCAACCGTAGAACCCGTTTTGAACGTGTTGCCGCAGCCGCAGGTTACCGTAGCCTCGTGGAATTCCGGATGGATACCCTTTTTCATTATTACACCTCGCTTTCACCCCAAGAAACTGGGAATTGATACAAGCTCACTATGCGCAAGCTTGGTTTAGACCTAGCTCCCCGTCGGGGTAAAGCCAGTCAATCTTTGACTTGGAAACAGACGTCATTACGTCCATTACTGCATTATTATATCACGGCACCGTACACTGTGCAAGGGAATTTCAATGTTTTCCCCCCTTGCCAGCTTTCTGGCACTCCGGACAAATCCCAAAGAAATAATATTGATGGTCCGTAATCGCATAGCCAGTCTCGACGGCAGCCTGCTGCTCCATCGCCTCTGAGGACAAGTTCCCCATAATGTCATCTACACGCCCGCAGCAAGTGCAGCGGACATGGGGATGATGCGACGTGTTGGCATCGTAACGAAAGGCCTCTTCGCCAAGGTTGAGTTCCTGTGCCAGGCCAACTTCGCAGAGAATCGCCAGCGCTTTGTAGACCGTGGCCAGACTCATGGTCGGATAATAGGGCTGAAGCTCTTGATAAATTGTCTCCGCATTGGGGTGCGCTGTCGTATGAGCGAGCACATCATAGACAGCCAACCGCTGCGGAGTAACCTTAAAACCGTGCTCCCGCAAAAGGGCCGTTACTTCTTTGGGTTTTAACCTTGTCTTCATGACAAATTCCTTTCTTGATGACAGGGTAACAAATAATGATTATCTATTTGTATTTATTTTATCTGATTACCGGCCCTTCTGTCAATAAAAAAAACACCACCACCGGTCTCCCGGCAGTGGTGCCTCGGCTGCTCCTCGAAATCAAGCAACCTCTGTTTTCTTATCAGCCTTTGGTTCAACTACAACGCCAGCATTCCGCAGCAGCTCAGCTGCGCGGCGAATCTGTACCGTGCGCTCAAAAAAGACGCACTCTTTGTTCCAGTTGATGCTAGTACGGGTCTTTTTCATGATAGTCTCTCCTTTGCGATAAATATAAGATAAGTTCAAGATAACTTTATGGTATTGTAACACATTTCTTACGTTATGTCACCATAAAAATTAGTAATGAAAGTCCGCTTCAAACATACGATGCCAGGGCAGTGAAACCTGCAGTTTGTCCAGTCCCGGATAAGGCGGCAGATTCTGGTAAACAAACTGGCGCATGAGGCTGGTGATGCGATGGCTTACCCCCTGCTCGTGGCCACCAAGGTTTTCGTAGACATCGTTCCGGCGGAACAGCGCCACACTATCCGCCACGCTAGTCCGCACGTTGGCCTGATACCCCCAGTCCTCCAAATAACGGCGGGTCAGCAGCCGATCGCAGGCATCATTTTCCATACGGTTGGATAAGAGCCCCGTTCCGATGACAAAGCCCGTGCTGTTGGTCGGCGTATTCCAGCCAGCGTAGGCCCGGATCTTATAGAGCAGATCTTTGTCCCGCAGCTGATTCATCAGGGCATTATCCGCGCCGTTGGCAAAGGCAATATCGGCAATGCCTACGGCATAGCCCTTATCCACATAGTTCGTCACCAGATTCACAAAGCCCTTGGTGGTGTTGCGGGGCGCCCCGTTATTGCGCAGGGGCACGCCTGGGGCCACGTCGTTGGCTTCACCAGTGCGGCCATTCTTATTGGTGTTCACCAGCAGCACGAAGTCCGCTTTCTCCGGCTGGGTCACCATCATGCCGCCAGCTACCAGTACCGAAGCGCGAATGGTATCGCCAATGGGGTTATCGGAATAACTGGGCACGGTGCCCGCCCCGGTTCCTTTATTATATTTGACGTAAATAAAGGGAATCTGATGCTCCAAGTCATTGACAGCACGGCTCAAAAGCAGCATGCCGAATTCATCAATGCCGGCCAGCATCTGGAATTTCGTTTCGGGAATATTCTTGGCATAGGCCTCCAGCTGGCGGCTTTCGCGATGGGTCTGGGAAAGGGGGGCATTATCGTCCTTGCCGATGACCAGATAGCTAAACGTCCCCTGCCGGGTCAAATCCAGCAGCTTTTTGGTAAGGACGAGATTTTTCTGACGGCGGGCTTTCCAATCCTGCCAAACCGCCTTAGGAACAGCCGCCTTATGCCGTTCCATAGCCGCCATTTCGTCACGGCTCAGCCCTTGGACCTCGGCCTTGTCCTGCAGCGACGTCGCTTGGAAAATGTCGCCGCCATACTGCTGATAGTAGGCCGGCTCCTCATCGCCAGCATGGGCACCATCTATCGGCGTACGCATCAGGGAACTAAACACATAGAGCTTGAGCCCCGGATTTTCCCGATGAATCCTTTCAAATTCCTGCACCCGTTCTGCAAGTTTTTCTGCGGGAATCTCATGCTTACGGGAATTAATGAGTCCGCCGTATAGCAAAGCATCGGAGGAAACCATCGCCGCCTTGGCCCCGCGGATATTCGCATGAGTCCACTGCCAAAGCTTATCCGGATCCCCCGGCTGGTTGGTCCCGCGATTTAAATATTCCTCTGGTGGCATTACCACCTCATAACCGAGACTGCGCACCACATCGGCTGTCTCTTCCCCCGAAATGGGACGGTTATCCTGCGGGATAAAGAGCAATTTGCCCTTGGCCGCCTCAGCATTATGCCCCGGCCATACGCAAAACAGCCCCCACAGGAGCAGCCCCAAAACCATTATGATCCGTTTCATTCGTCCACCTCTTCTGGCGAAACAATCTCACGCCGCTATTTTTATTCTAAGTAATTCTACACCATCCCGCTTCGCCCTGCAATCCTTAACGCTCCAGCTGTTTCCGCGCATAACAGTCCGTTGCAAAATCAATCATTTCCTTCCAGCTGCCAAAGCGGGTGGTCTTTTCCACATGCCGGTCCATCTGCTCTTCGGGCAGGTCTTCAAAATCCTGCTGGGACTCGATACAGAACCTGCCCCCCTGCAGGAACTTTTCAAAGGTGCGATAGTTCGTATACTTGCGCATAAATGACTTGTCAAATAAATCCGCAAAATCCACCGGCTGCGGCATCGCTCCCGGTAGCTGGTAATAGCCCGTCAGTTTTACCAATCCAATCACCTCAATTTGTGTTTATCCTTATCTTAACGCAACCATTGCAATCCCGCAATCAAAAAAGACTATTGACTCGTTCCCTGAGCCAATAGTCTTTTGCTAGTTGTCGTTATTCCACCAATACCGTCGGTTTACTGCTGCCCTTGAACATCAGGAAGTCATAATCCTGGAAGTTGATGCAGCGAAAGGTTACCTTGTATTTCTCAGCCTTTGGCAGCTCGGCCAGCGGGATGATATCGCTCGCCGTAGTCGAGCCTCCCGGTGGTACAAGCTGCTTTGCCTCGACGCTCTGGAAATCGCGCCCCGTTACCGGGCTCTTCATGGGCTCGCCTGCCTGGTCCAATGCCCGGACGGAAAGCTCAATGCTTGAAAATCCCTTGGACATCTGATTCGTATAGAGCAGGCAGAGCTGCGGATGACCGGCAGCATCCATCGTAATCTGCGCATCCTTAAGCATCAGAATGAGTTCATTCGTCTCGTTGTTGATGAGCTTGCGATCCTTGTGCTTGAGCGACAGGACACCTGCCTGAGGTGCGTCCACAGACGGTTTATCCGTGCTCTTTTCCGCCGGTTCCGTCTGTGTCGGCTGCGGTACGTCGTTAGCACTCGACGAGTTATGAACTGCCATGATGCCAAGGCCCAGCACCGCCACTACGCCCAGCGTAATCGCCACAATCTTAGCCGTCGAAGAACGGCTCTGGGGCTGCTGGTAATAGCCGCCCTGCAGCCCCAGCTGCCCATTGGGGGGCATCGTCATTCCCTGGGGCTGCGAAACTGTCCCCATCGGCTGTGCCGGCTGTTGTGCTGGCTGCGGAGCAGCAGTGGCAGCTTCCGGCGTTACCCGGGCACCACAGTTCTTGCAAAATGTCGCATTATCCGGCAATTGAGTGTTACAATTCTTGCAAAACATAATATAATCCTCCCTCAATCCATATCGTCCAAGGTTCCCTTCGTCTCCCATACAATCATCAGGAAAGCGGCTGCGTGCCAGCCGCTTTCGCCTGCTGCTGTATCGTTGAAATCTGCCGTAGTCCCGCATGAAGCATGACCAGCAGGAAAATCCAAACGACTGCCATCAAACCGACTTGGGTGATAAGCGGCATGATATGGGAAAGCAGCGGCATATCCCAAAGTCCATGGAGCACAATGCTGACCGCCAGGAACTTCAAAAAGCGCATATCCATCAGATGGTCTATCCGCAGGGGCTTATCCCCTTTGACCATGGCCAGCGCAGCCCCCGTGAGTCCAGCCCAGGCCACATGACCGCCCAGTGCCAGAGCCCCGCGCAGGTAGAGCACCGTCAAACTGTTGCTCTTGGCGATATACCCCGCCGTTTCAAATACGGCAAAGCCAGCGCCAACGGCGGCTCCAATCAGCAGGCCATTTAAAATAAACTTCTTTTCCTGCCCCCGCAGGAAGTAGGCAATGACCATGACTTTTCCCACTTCTTCCGCCAACCCCACCAGGAACGTACTGGTATTGTTGAGCTTGTCAAAGCCGATAAAGCCATAGACAAACATTGTCATAATCAGCGACATAACGCCGCCGATAAAGAAAACCTGGGTCGTCTCAAAGATACTGATATTTCGCGGTGCATTGACCTCAAAAAAGAAAATCAAGGCCGAAAAAGGTACCGCCAACGCTCCGATGAAGATTACGCCCGGAGCCGCCAATTTATTGCCCAGCATCTGATTCATAAACAACAGCCCCAGCATGGTTACCGCCAGCACCAAAAACACCCGCGAATAAAGCCATGGATGCGGCCAATCGGTAGAAATCTGTTCCTCTGGCGGCGTTGTTGCCGCCGTTCCATAGATGAAGATTTGTTCCGCTTCCTGTTTCGTATGCTTGCGGAATACATTCTCCACCAAGTCTTTCATCTTTAACTCAACGTGTTCCGTTCCACCGGTCATACGGTTGACGTTATCGATGAGGGAATCCAGCGTTCCCTTCTGCGGCGGCAAGCGCCGTCCATAATAGGGCCGCTGGTACATCGGCTGTCCCTGAAAGCCCGCGGCCATCCCCGGCCGCCCCAACGGTGGTGCGACTACTGGCTGGCCGCACTTCGTACAGAAGCGTTCATCCCCCGCCAGCTGTGTCCCACAATTCACACAGAACATGGTTCATCCCTCCCTAAATTCCATATTCTGATAGATACCATATCATGGAAAAAATACAAGTTCAATCCAATCGAATCCGATTTAACGGACCTCTAATTGAAGATTAACGATTATCAAACAATTCATGCGTAACATGTACAAAGAGAACGTATATATACGATGCAAAATCAGGTATCTGGATTAAAGATACCTGATTGAGAAATGAGGGATTTTATGTTTTGCATGAATTGTGGAAAAGAGATGCCAAACGACTCGAAATTCTGTATAAACTGCGGTGCACCAGTTGACACGGCAGAGCCTACCCCACCAGTCCAGGATCAGCCATCGGTACCGCAGCCGCCCCAAGAACCACAGCCCGTTATCCAAGCAACGGCCCAACAGCCGCAACCGCAGGCTCAACCGCAACCGCAGCCACAGCCGCAGGCTCAACCGCAGGCACAGCCACAGCTACAGACGCAAACACAACCGCAGTCCGTCCAATTTGCGGCCGCAGCGCCTAATCCGAATTACTCCCTGCCCTACGGTCCGGCAGCCAGTGGAATGGCGCCAGCCTATATGGGAATGGGCCCAGACTTCACGGCCGAAGAGATCTCCCTTATTAACAAGGGGTGGACCTTCTGCAAAGCAGCCGCTATTATGCCGATTGGCTACGGACTATTACACGGCTTTTTTAACTTTCCCGATATCACGCGAATTCTATCGATAGTCGCGGCCATCCTGCTCTGCATCGACAAGAGTTATTTGAGCCGTGTCGGCATTTTTATGTCGGCTTGGTACTACCTGGCAATTTTCGCCTGTCCACCGATTTACTTATACCATCGTGAAAAATTGACCGGTCACGGTCACGCCCTCTCACTGATCTACGGTGCGCTTTTTGCCATTGGAGTTTTAATAATCGCAGTAGCTATTGCTAAAATATCCTAACGAAAAAGCGGCTGTGAAATTACAGTTTGCAGGTTACAAAAATCTCATTCGAAGCAGCTCTTCGCCACCGCTAGGGACAGTGCCAACACTACGCGGGAGATGTTTTTCTAAACGAAATTTTTATCTTTAATTAAGCATCGAAAAAGTTGCAAAACGCGCTTCGCTTGAACGGTAGCAATTTTTCGACGAACGGTGAGGATAAAAATT
>NZ_JAILKR010000122.1 GCF_024693525.1 Selenomonas sp.
GCGGCAAAATACGAAAGTATTTTGCCGCACCTTTTTTCTTTATATTATGTTGAATTGGAAGCGTAAGATAGATGGGCTGGATTATTCGCCAAAGTAACGGTCGAACAAGCCTTTGAAGCCGCGGCCATGACGAGCCTCGTCTTTAGCCATTTCATGAACCGTGTCATGAACAGCATCTAGGTTCAGCTGTTTTGCCAGAGTAGCAAGTTCTTTCTTGCCAGCACAAGCACCATGCTCGGCATCAATGCGCATAGCCAGGTTTTTCTTGGTACTATTAGTCAATACCTCGCCGAGAAGCTCAGCAAATTTGGCTGCATGCTCAGCTTCTTCCCAAGCATAACGCTTGTAGGCTTCAGCAACTTCCGGATAACCTTCACGGTCAGCCTGACGTGCCATAGCGAGGTACATGCCTACCTCAGAGCACTCGCCTGTGAAGTTCTGGCGAAGGCCTTCGATGATGCGCGGATCAACGTCTTTAGCCGTTCCGACATGGTGCTCATCCGCATAAGTCATATCACCGCTCTGCTCGATGAATTTGTCAGCTGGAGCTTTGCAGATTGGGCATACTTCCGGAGCCTGCTCGCCCTCATAAACATAACCACAGACCGTGCATACAAATTTTTTCATAATGATAACCCTCCTATATAAACACATGAACCAATAATTATTTTTTATTGGTGCTATTTGATCGGTACGCTTTTATTATAGGCCATCTATCAGAAAATAGAAATGACTAAATTTCGCTAAAATTAGAGTTTATATCTATTTAACGATAAAATTCTCTACAATTCTCTTGGTTACGTAGTTTTTAAAATAAAATATCAGTTAATAATTATTATCCGTTGTATAATTTGGCAGCAATGATGCTTCGTGTTATAATATTAGACTGAATGATGTTTTTTAAACGCAATATATAGGAGAGTAAATAACGAATGTTTACCTGTATGACAAGTTCTCCCGAAGAAACCGTACACCTAGCAGAGCTGGTGGGGCAAAAAATCCGGGAGGGAACCGTGCTCTGCCTGGAGGGCGATTTGGGGGCTGGCAAGACGTTGTTCGTTCAGAGTCTTGCCCATACCCTGGGCGTCGAGGGAGAAGTGACAAGTCCGACGTTTAATCTCATGAACGTATATGAAGGGATTTGCCGCATCTATCATTTTGACCTTTACCGGCTGGAAACGGAAGAAGAGTTAGAGGATATTGGTTTCTATGAATACACGGAGGAACCAGAGGGAATTGTAGTAATCGAGTGGCCGGACAAGTTTCCTGAATCACTGCCAGAGGATTACGTGAAAATCTCAATTGAGCGGACGGGGGAAACGGAGAACAGCCGCCGCTTTATATTCTCTTGTGCAGGCGAGAAAAATCAGGAATTCATAAAGGAGTTGGAGACTTTTGTCCATACTAGCCATTGATACCTCGACACAAGTATCGAGTGTGGCGGTTGCTTCAAAGGAACGATTATCAGCGGAGCTTACCATGCAGGCAAAACTCACCCATTCGGAGACTTTGATGCCCCATATTGAACAGGTGCTTAAAATGGCGTCGGTTGAAAAAGATGAATTGGAAGGAATTGCCGTCAGCATCGGCCCAGGTTCCTTTACGGGATTGCGGATAGGCTTGGCTGCGGCAAAAGCAATGGCTTATGCGCTGGATTTGCCGTTAGTAGGTGTATCGACGCTGAAGGCACTGGCTTATCATTACCCGGTTCCGGGCGTGCGACTGGTATGTCTGCTGGATGCTCAGAAGGGCAATGCTTATGTGGAGACGTATCGTTGGGAACAGGGACAGCTGAAGGTGGTTGATGAAGTTCAGGTTGCCAAGATTGCCGATGTGGTTTCCTGGTGTGCCCGTATGGAAGAATCAGTGGTATTGCTGGGAGATGCCGTGCAGAAAAAAATCGTTGGCAAGATGGAACTTCCGCAAAATGTCGCAGCCGCTCCTGCTCACCTTATGATGCCGCGGGCAGCCTGCGTAGCGATGCTGGGATTGGAAGAGTTGGCAGCTGGACGGACGGCTAATATCATGGAGTTGGAGCCGGTCTATATTCGTCGCAGTGAAGCAGAGGTTCTCTGGGAGAAGCGGCATCCGGAAGCGGCCAAGAATACGCTTCCCACGGAGGAAATGTGATGGGATTAGAATCTCTGAGCTTTCGTGAGATGGCACCGGAAGATGCCGATGCTGTTGAGATTGTAGAAAAAGCCTGTTTTGCGATTCCCTGGTCACGGGAATCCTTTTGGAAAGAAGCAGCCAATGAAAATACGGTTTACCTGCTGGCACTGGATGGTGAGCGGGTTATTGGTTATGCCGGCTGCTGGATTTCCTTTGAGGAATGTCAGATTACAAATGTAGCAATTCTGCCGGAGTACCGTGGACAGGGCATTGGAACGAAATTATTTGGTGCGATTATCGATGTGGTAAAGGCCAAAGGTGTGACGGCAATGACCCTTGAGGTGCGTCCTTCTAATGCTCCAGCCCGTGCGCTTTATGCCCGGTATGGGTTCAAGGATGCTGGCCGTCGTCCTCATTATTATCAGGACGATGGTGAGGATGCAATCATCATGTGGAATACGAAACTTTGATGGATGGAGATACTTATGGAGAAGGAAAATAAAGAAGAACTGTTGACGCTGGCGATTGAGTCAAGCTGCGATGAAACATCGGCGGCGATACTTCGTGGCGGGCGTACGATACTTTCCAATATCATATCAACCCAGATTCCCGTTCATCAGAAGTTTGGTGGTGTGGTGCCGGAAATTGCTTCGCGGAAGCATATTGTAAATATCATGCCGGTTATCGACGAATGTCTGCGGGAGGCACAGGTAAAACTTTCGGATATTGACCAGGTGGCGGTCACCTATGGCCCTGGACTCGTAGGGGCTCTGCTGGTGGGCGTATCGGCAGCTAAGTCGCTGGCCTTTTCCCTCGGGGTGCCGCTTATTGGGGTAAATCATCTGGAAGGACATATCTTTGCCAATTTCCTTTCGTCCCCAGAGTTGGAACCGCCCTTTATGGCTTTGGTGGTATCAGGCGGGCATACGGCATTGGTAGATGTTCGAGGCTACAACAACTTCCATATGATGGGGCAGACACGGGATGATGCTGCTGGCGAGGCCTTCGATAAAATCGCCCGGGTTATGGGGCTTCCCTATCCGGGGGGGCCACGCATTGATGCGCTGGCTAAAGAAGGCAATCCCTTGGCCATTGATTTTCCCCAGGCGCTGACAGAAAAGGGTAATTATGAATTCAGCTTCAGTGGGTTAAAATCGGCAGTTCTCAACTATATCAATAGTGAGAAGATGAAGGGACATGAGCTCAATAAGCCGGATATTGCCGCATCCTTCCAACATTCGGTTATCGAAGTGCTGGTAGGGAAGGCCTTTCAGGCGGTTAAGGAAGCCGGCCGTGATACCCTGGTGTTGGCCGGCGGTGTGGCGGCCAACAGCGGCCTAGAAGGCCGGCTGCGGGAAGAGGCAGAAAAACACGGCGTAAGATTCCTTTATCCAAGCAAGATACTTTGTACGGATAATGCGGCCATGATTGGTTGCCGCGGTTATTATCAGTCCCTGTCTGGGCGTTACAGCGATTTGTATCTCAATGCAATTCCTGGATTGGGACTGGCAGATTGCGACGATTAAGTGTATAATAATATGTGAGACTGCTCAACGATGAGAAATGCGTGGGAGCAGTCTCTTTTTTTGAGATTTGCTATGTGGCAGACAACCGGGAAAATAGATGGGAGATGATGATGGATGGATATGGCAGAGCTGTGCCGTCAGCAGACTAATCTGACGGTAAAGCAGATTGGTCTGTTAGAGCGGATGAAGATTGTGTTTCCGTTTTTGGCTGACCTTGTCCATGGACAGCTGAAGGTTTATGTGCCGTCAAGAAAAACGGGAAGTTTTGTAATCATAGCGCAGGAGCGTCCGCGGACTATCTATATGTCAAAACGAGAGTCTGACTATGGGAAGTTTCAGCCTGCCATTGAAGAGCCATTGGTGCAGGATACGATGATGACAGGACTGCCCGGCAAGGGCAAGCGGGAATGGACCTATGGTTCCTTGATTGATATGTATACTTACGCGATTCGCGATGGGAATCAGGTCATTGGTGTGGTGAGCTTTGAAGTGGATGGCGACCGTCTGCAGATTGACGGGTATCCTTGCATTTTAGCTACAGCGGTGGATGTGTTAGGACATGCGCGCAAGGTGTTAGAGCCGGAACAGTATCGGGCTATTTCGGCCAGCGACGGCATTCTCATTACCGACCAATTCAGCCGTATTGTGTTTGCAAATGCGGCTGCCCAGCGAATATACCGGGTGCTAGGGGTGGGCAGCCTGCGGGGCTGTCATTTGTTTGACCGTCAGCTGACCCGTCATATTTGCCGGGAGACTATGGAGCGGGAACGGCCTTGGCAGAAGGAGTTGACTGCTGGCAACTTGACCCTTATCCGACGGCAGATTGATTTGCAGGAGGGCGGGCAGCTGGTCCGTCGCATTGTTATATTATCCGATGTGACCGAGGTGCGGGCGAAAGATAAGGAAATACGCATCAAGTCGGCTGTAATCCAAGAAATCCATCATCGTGTCAAAAATAATCTGCAGACTATTGCCAGTCTTTTGCGGCTGCAAGCTCGGCGCAGCCAGTCGGAAGAGGTGCGTCAGGCCTTGCAGGAGAGCGTGAATCGGGTGCTATCGATTTCAGTCGTACACGAATTTCTTTCCCAGCAGGGGGAAGAGGCTATCCATGTGCAGCAGGTTATGCAGCAGATATTTGATTTGGTGGGGCGTAATATGGCAGACAGTCAGTTCATCATCCGGACTGAGTACAGCGGCCCCGATGTGGTACTGCCTTCTAAGTATGCAAGCTCCTTGGCTTTGGTGCTGAACGAATTGGTTTTAAATGCTATGGAGCATGCCTTTGCCGGACGGCCTTCGGGAAAAATCGGTTTGTCGGTTCAGGAAGATGGCGATTGTTGGAATCTCGATTTATACGATGATGGCTGTGGTCTGCCAGAGGGTTTTAATCCCCGTAAGACCCGTTCCTTGGGCCTTTCCATCGTTCGTACTTTGATTGAGGGGGATTTGGAAGGGAGCTTTTCCTTAGAAAATGATGCACGGGGCAAAGGCTGTGGAACTCATGCCCGCATTAGCCTGCCCAAGCCGGAGCGGGAAATATCCAACGAAGTAATTCAGAGTCTGGAGGAATGACATTTATGAAGAAGAAATGCCTGCGCTTGGTGATTGCCGACAACGAATCGATTATCCGTCTGGACCTTCGGGAAATGCTGGAGGATGCGGGACATGAGGTGGTGGGAGAAGCCATCAATGGACGAAAAGCGGTGGAACTAACCCGAATGCATCAGCCGGACTTGGTTATTATGGATATTAAAATGCCAGAGATGGATGGCATTACTGCTGCCCGCAAGATATCGGAGGAGAAACTGGCACCGGTGCTTTTGCTGACGGCTTTTAGCCAGTCAGATATTGTGGAGAAGGCAAAAGATTCCGGGGTGTTGGGCTATTTGGTAAAACCGGTAAAAGAAAGCAATCTCTTTCCGGCTATGGAGATTGCCCTTTCCCGTTGGGAAGAGATGCAGGGGATGGAAGCAGAGCTGGGCAAGTTAAAGGATTCTCTGGAAACGCGTAAAACCGTGGATCGGGCCAAAGGGATTTTGATGGCGGCCCATAGGCTAAGTGAACAGGAAGCTTATCGCCGGATTCAGCGCTATGCCATGACAAAACGCCTTAGCATCAAAGAGGTTGCGGAGGCCATTGTACGGGCGGCTGGCGGAAAAGTATAAGGGTAAGTCCGTTTTTGACAAGTCAAGTTGACTGGTCAAAACGGACTCTTTGCTTTTTTGACTTTTTTAGCTTTGCAACTTGACATTTTGACTAAGAAACATTATTATAAGAATTGCAGTTAGCACTCAGGTGTGATGAGTGCTAACAAGCCAACCTTGTTATTTTATTTTATAGGAGGAATACCTATGATTAAACCATTAGGCGAAAGAGTTGTTATTGAAGTTGCTGAGGGCGATGTAAAGACTGCCAGCGGTATTGTTCTGCCGGATACGGCCAAAGAGAAGCCGCAGAAAGGTACTGTCGTTGCTGTTGGTTCTGGCAAACTGCTGGATAACGGCGAGCGCGCAGCTATGGAAGTTAAAGAGGGCGATGTAGTTGTCTTCTCGAAATATTCTGGCTCGGAAGTCAAAGTGGATGATAAAGAATACCTGATTGTTCGCGAGAGCGACATTCTGGCTGTTATGTAATAGACGTTATACATTTCCTTGGAGGTAATATAAATGGCTAAACAGATTCTGTTTGATGAAGATGCACGCCGCGCTCTTGGCCGTGGCGTTGATGCACTGGCTAACGCTGTAAAAGTTACGCTTGGACCGAAGGGCCGCAACGTTGTCCTGCAGAAGAAATTCGGCGCACCGACGATTACGAACGATGGTGTTACGATTGCTCGCGACATCGAGCTCGAGGATCCGTTTGAGAACATGGGCGCACAGCTGGTCAAAGAAGTTGCTACGAAGACCAACGATATCGCTGGTGACGGTACGACGACGGCAACGCTCTTGGCTCAGGCTATGATTCAGGAGGGTATGCGCAACGTTGTTGCTGGTGCTAATCCGATGATCATCAAAAAGGGCATCGATACGGCTGTTAAGGCTCTCGTTGAGGAGATCAAGACGAAAGCTAAGAAAGTCGATGGCAAAGCTGATATCGCTCAGGTTGCTTCCATTTCTTCGGCTAACGAAGAGACGGGCGAGCTGATTGCTGAGGCTATGGAGAAGGTCGGCAAAGACGGCGTCATCACCGTTGAGGAGTCCAAGTCCATGACGACGAACCTTTCCGTTGTGGAAGGCATGCAGTTTGACCGCGGCTACATCTCCCCGTACCTCGTAACGGATACGGACAAGATGGAAGCAATCCTTGACGATCCGTATATCCTCATTACGGATCGCAAGATTTCCGCTATTGCTGATATCCTGCCGATTCTCGAGCAGGTTGTAAAACAGGGCAAACAGCTGGCTATCATCGCTGAGGATGTTGACGGCGAGGCTCTGACGACGATTGTTGTCAATAAGCTCCGTGGCACCTTCAAGGCTCTGGCTGTCAAAGCTCCGGGCTTTGGTGACCGCCGCAAGGCTATGCTCGAGGATATTGCTATCCTGACGGGCGGTAATGTTATCAGCGAGGAACTGGGCCGCAAACTCGACAGCGTAACGATTGAAGACCTGGGCCGTGCCCGTCAGATTCGCTCCACGAAAGAGGAGACGACGATTGTTGATGGCGTAGGCGATAAGGATGCTATTGCAGCTCGCGTTGCTCAGATCAAGAAACAGATTGCCGAGACGACCTCTGACTTCGATAAAGAAAAACTCCAGGAGCGTTTGGCTAAACTCGCTGGCGGTGTAGCTGTCATCGAAATCGGCGCTGCAACGGAAGTCGAGATGAAAGACCAGAAATACCGCATCGAGGATGCGCTCAACGCTACGCGTGCAGCTGTTGAGGAAGGTATCGTTGCAGGTGGCGGCACGACCTTCATCGACATCCTGCCGGCACTGGACAAAATCCAGGCTGAGGGCGATGAGAAAGTCGGCGTAAACATCGTTCGCCGCGCCATCGAAGAGCCGGTTCGCCAGATTGCCAACAACGCAGGCCTTGAAGGCTCGGTCGTTGTCGAGAACGTCAAGAAAGCTGGCGACGGCATCGGTTTCAACGCACTGAAGAACGAGTATGTTGACATGATCAAAGCTGGTATTGTTGATCCGGCTAAGGTTACGCGTTCCGCTCTGCAGAATGCTGCTTCCATTGCTTCCATGGTTCTCACGACGGAGACTCTCGTCGCTGACAAACCGGAAGAGAAACCGGCTGCTCCGGCAGCTGCACCGGGCATGGGCATGCCGGGCATGATGTAAGGGATTCCCTTATAGCAACCTTTAACAGGAAATAGGAGACAGGCTGGGAAGGAAACTTCCTGGCCTGTTTTTTTATCCTGACGGGATAGGGGCAGCTGGTATTGACTAGCTTCGATAAATTGGTTATAATGTTCAAGCATTGAAAAATTCATCAATGCTTGAAAAAGAAGAAAATCCAGAAGAAAACATCCTGTTGTTCTGGTGTAAAAAAAGAAATGAATTCATTTCTAGCGCAAGTTCTCGAAAGTGGTCGCATTGCTTTTGAGAAGACGAGGAGAAGGTTGTCGAATAGTCAGCGGATGCCTTCCGGCCGGCCCGGTCGATAGAAATCTGTTAAAGCTTGGGTGTGAACCTGAGAGGTAGAGCGGATGGAGGACACAACAGGATCGTACAATTTCATAGGAGGTACTATTATGTGTGGTATCGTTGGTTATGTCGGAGATAAGCAGGCAGCAAATTTCCTGCTGGAAGGCCTTGCTAAGCTCGAGTATCGTGGTTATGACTCGGCTGGTATCGCTGTGTTCAATGGCGAGAGCATTCGTGTGGAGAAAAGTGTGGGCCGTCTGGCATCCTTGAAGGATAAAATCAAGGATGATATGCCGAAGGGCGTTATGGGCATTGGCCATACCCGTTGGGCAACCCATGGCCGTCCGTCCGACCGTAACTCCCATCCGCATACCGATTGCTCCGGTGATTTCGTGGTGGTTCACAATGGCATCATTGAGAACTATCTGACGTTAAAAGAGGATCTCATTGAGAAAGGGCATGTGTTCAAATCGGAGACGGATACAGAAGTGGTAGCACATCTTATCGAGGAAGTCTACAATGGTGACTTTGTGGCATCGGTACGGGAAGTCCTGCGCCGGGTGGAAGGCTCCTATTCCCTCGTGTTTATGTGCAGCAAGCATCCGGGGATGCTGATTTGTGCCAAACAGGATAATCCACTGGTTATTGGTCTGGGCGAGGGTGAGAACTTTATCGCTTCGGATATTCCGGCTATTATCCAGTACACGCGCCGTACGTACATCTTAAACGATGGTGAGATGGCTGTCCTCACGAAGGATTCCATCAAGATTTCCAATCGTCAGGGTGAGCCGGTGACCAAGAAAGTCTTTGAGGTCAATTGGAATGCCGAAGCTGCGGAAAAGGGCGGCTATGAGCACTTCATGCTCAAGGAGATCCATGAACAGCCGAAAGCCGTTCGTGACACCACGAGTCCGCGTATTTCCAAAGATGGTAAGAGCATTGTCATGGATGAGCTCAAATGGGATGCGGATTATCTCAATTCCTTCAATAAAATTTATATCGTTGCCTGCGGCACGGCTTACCATGCCGGCCTGGTTGGCAAGTACTATATCGAGAAATTGGTTCGCATGCCGGTGGAAGTCGATGTGGCATCGGAATTCCGTTATCGTGACCCGATTATCGATGAGAATACGTTGTTCATCGTAGTTTCCCAGTCTGGTGAGACCAGCGATACGCTGGCGGCCATGAAGGAAGCAAAACGCCTGGGGGCAAAGACGTTGGCGCTTACCAATGTCGTAGGTTCCTCCATTGCCCGTGAGGCTGACCAGGTCATCTATACCTGGGCTGGTCCGGAAATCGCCGTCGCTTCCACGAAGGCTTATACGACCCAGATTGTGCTGTTCTTCATGTTGGCCCTTTACATGGCTCAGATTAAGAAGAGCCAGTCGGCTGAGCGTCTGGCGGAGCTTATTGGTCAGCTCCAGAAGATTCCGGCTCAGATTAGCGAAACCCTGGAGGATGTAAATCCCATCAAGACCTTTGCTAAGCAGTATGGCTTCAACGAAGACGTATTCTATATCGGCCGTTCCTTGGATTATGCCGTAGCCCTTGAGGGGTCTTTGAAGCTTAAGGAAATTTCCTACATCCATGCTGAGGCTTATGCAGCTGGTGAGCTCAAACATGGCACGCTGGCTTTGATTGTGGAAGGGGTTCCGGTCATTGCATTGGCAACCCAGAAGAGCGTTTATGAAAAGACGCTGTCCAACATCAAAGAGGTCAAGGCACGCGATGCTGTGGTAATCGGTATTGCAGCGGAAGGTGATGAGGAACTGGAGAAATATGTTGATCATGTTATCAAGGTTCCAGAGACGGATGAATTGCTGATTCCGATTCTTACGGTTGTACCGTTGCAGCTGCTG
>NZ_JAILKR010000038.1 GCF_024693525.1 Selenomonas sp.
TTCCAACTCTTAATTAAAAGGCAAAAATTTCTTGTAGCGGGTTGTCACCGGTGGAGCGTTGGTACTGGGGCCCCCGCCGCCGGCGACTTGCTTCGAACACGAACTCGCTAATACGAACCTACAAACTGTAATTTGTAAAAAGTTCGTTGATAAATTCGTAGAAGCCTCCATCTAACTTATGGAGGCTTCTACGAATTTATGTCAATATAAAGGGATTGTTCACAGACCCTTTTTTGTCAACACATCACGGCAAACGAAGCGGTTTTCCCGCCACATAACGGGCAGTGATATCTTCAGAAGAACCATGATAGATAAAATATTGCCAACGCTCCGCCACGGAATGTTCCGCTAGCGCTTTCGGGGTCTTTACCACCAGAAAATCGGCATCGTAATCCGGTTCAAAGCTTCCTACCTTACCGAAGAAGGCTCCGCCTCCCTTGGTGGCCAAGTAAAACGCTTCGGGCAATGTCAGGGCTTTTTCCTCAGGATAGTCCATCGCCCGCACCTTAGAGACCTGTATTGCACGCACGATGACATGGGGCATAAAGAGGTCATGACCAGCCCCCACATCACTGCCTAAGGCCACCTTGGCCCCAGCCTGCAAGAACTTCCGGACCGGCATGATGCCGCTGGTAAGATTCAGATTGGATTCCGGGCAAAAAACAGGATATACGCCCCGGCTGACCATCTCTTGGATTTGGGCATCGTTCATATGAATGCAATGCGCCATCAGCGTCGGCGTGTCTCCATAAAGGCCAAAATGTTCATATACCTTCGGGTACTCACGGATTTTGGGAAAGAGCTCTGCTACCCACTGGATTTCCGCTTTATTCTCAGATAGATGCGTCTGCACCGGAAGTTTTTCCCGTTTTGCCAGCGCCCCGAGTTTCTGCAAGAGCTCCGGCGTAACCGAGGGCGCAAACCTTGGGGTAAGGATTGGCCGCACCAGATCCGTCCATACCGGTGCCTTGACAAACCGCTCTGTTTCCGCCAACGAATCGGCACTTGTCTCACGCAGATAATCCGGCGCATTGCGGTCCATATTTACTTTGCCCACATAGGCCCCGAGACCGCGCTCTGCCAGTTTCTTGGCGAGTATTTCCGCGCCCTGGCGATGAATGGTTCCATAAACGGCCGACCGGGTTGTACCGCACTTGGCCAGCTCGGCTGCAAAATCCCCATAGACCTGTTCGGCATAGGCAGTATCTGAAAATTTCCGTTCCTCGGGGAACGTATACTTCTCCAGCCACTCCAAAAGGGCCTCATCCATCCCCAAGCCGATCTGCCGGTATTGGGCCGCATGGACATGCAGATCGCAAAAGCCTGGCAGGATGAGCTTTCCGCGGCAATCCTGTTTTTTCCAGCCCTCATAGTCCTGCGGCAGCTTATCATAAACGCCCTGTACCTTTCCTTCATTTACCACCAGATAGCCCTGGGGCAGAATCTTGGCCTCCCCGCAGGCCGGCGTATAAACGATATCGCCTTGCACGACATAATTCCGCGGTGCTGCACCTGCGGCCGAAAGCAACGTCAGGCAGCAAGCCCAAAGGACTAAACAACTCCCCTTAATGTTCCACTTCATACCTTCGCCTCCTTCATCTCCCCCCAAAGGGGTTACCCTAATATTCAAGAAAGGCTGTGCATTTTCCTGCACAGCCTTTCCTGATTGTTCTTCTATTATCCTTTAGCCGAAACTTCGTTATAGACATCCTTGAGCAAGGTTTCCTTGCGAAGGTCCAGGCACTCGCAGTGGCGGTCATTGGCATCCACATGGCGAATGGTTTCCAGAATGATTTCGCCAATCATCGGGGCATCGTCATAGAAGATGTCCGACATATCCTTATGGGACCATTTCTCGCGGATTCCTTCGCCGTAATTTACCGTGAAGTAAAGGCCGGCATAACAGGCACCGATTTCGCGGGCCAGATAGACCTCGGGGGCAATACTCTGTCCAACGATATCAGCCTGGCCATTCATCATGGCAACCTCTGCCGGACTTTCAAAATGGCGGCCATCGGTAACGGCATAGGTGCCACGGATAAACACGCGGCCATCAAAGCGCTTCTTCGTCGATTCGATAAGGGCTTGCCGCATCTCCGGGCAAAGCGCATCGCGCATAATCAAAAGATAACGGCCATCCAGCATGACATCCTTGCGAACCGAAAGATCAAGGTAATCATCGGGAATGATGAAATCCCGTAAATCCAACAGCTTGTTGACGGTACCGACACCGCCCTCGGAGATAATGCGCTTGACTCCAGCTTCGCGGAACGTCCAGAACACCTGGCGGCTGGCATCGGCCCGGGTTACCCCCGAGCGCCAGCCATGCATCTTGACGGTCAGCACCCGCTTTTCCCCCACCCGGAACAGGCGAATGGCCGGACTCGTGCCATAGGGAGTCTCAAAATGCAGGTTGTCCGCCAAAATCTCCACATCTTCATCCGGCAGATTGGCCGGAAAATTGCTCGAAAGGGTCCCCGAGCCGCCTACAACGGCATAGTCAGCTTTCGGAATCTTGATTTCATTCATAATTTATCTCCTCAGAACCGGCGAATCACGTTGTATTCCGTATCGCGCTGGGCTGGCTGTTTGCCAGCGCCGCGGATCAGGTCCGCCATCTTGTTGATACTCATCTCGTAATTTGTGCCAGCGGCGCGCACGACGTTTTCCTCCAGCATGATGCTGCCCAAGTCATCAGCACCAAAACCCAGCGTCAGCTGGCCGATGCGTTCGCCCTGGGTGACCCAAGAGCCCTGGATATGCTTGATATTATCCATATAGAGGCGCGTCATCGCAAGAGTCTTCATGTAATCCCAGCCGCTGGTCTTTTCGCCGCCGAGCTCCGTATTGCCCGGCTGGAAAGTCCAGGTGATGAAGGCGCGGAAGCCGCCGGTCTTGTCCTGCAGGCGGCGAATTTTTTCCATGTGCTCCATGCGCTGAGCCATCGTCTCCCCAAAGCCAATGACCATCGTAGCCGTGCTTTCCATGCCAATGGAATGGGCACACTCCATGACATGGAGCCAGTCCTCGGTCATGATTTTCTTCGGGCTGACGCGTTTGCGAACCTCATCCACCAGGATTTCGGCACCGCCTCCCGGCAGGCTGTCAAGGCCTGCCTCCTGCAGCCGCTTTAACGTATCTAACACCGTCAAGCCTGCCTGCTGGGCAAAATACTGGATTTCCGTCGCCGTGAAGGAGTGGATCGTAATCGAGGGGAATTTCTGCTTGATAAGCCGCAGCATCTTCTCATAGTAATCCAGTCCCAAATCCGGGTAAAGCCCTCCCTGGATCATGACCTGAGTGCCACCGCACTCCACCGTCTCCCGGACTTTTTCCAGAATTTCCTCATAGGTCAATAAATATGCATCCCTGTGTTCCTTGCGCCGGAAAAAGGCACAGAACTTGCACTCATTCTTGCAGACATTAGTATAGTTTATATTGCGGTCCACAATGAAGGTGACCGTATCGTCAAACAATTTACGGCGCGCAGCATCTGCCTGCTGGCCGAGCTCAATCGGGTCGCCATGCAGCAAAAGCGCTTCGCCCTGCTTCGGAGTCAATCGCATCTTTATCCCTCCGCAATCTCGTGGTAAAAGGTATCGCGCTCTACCGGCTCGTACCCCGTTTCCCTTATCCTCTTTTCCAGCATGGGCCGGGTTATGCCCGTATTCGTTTTAGCCCCCGCCGCATGGATGATTTTCTCCTCACCGATGGTGCCATCCAAATCATCGGCACCAAACCCCAAGGCCAGCTGGGCAATGGGCATCGTCAACATAATCCAAAAGGCCTTGATGTGGTCGATGTTGTCGAGAATCAGGCGGGACAGGGCCATCATCTTCATGTCCTCCCAGGACCCCACCCGTTTTAACTGTTGTTCCTCCCCCAGCTTCGTATTGCCCGGATGGAAGGGGAATAGCATAAAGGCCTGAAAGCCCTTGGTCTCATCCTGAATGTCCCGCAGCGTGAAGAGATGCTGCAAGCGTTCCCTTATGGTCTCCACATGACCGTACATGATGGAAGCATTGGTGCGAATGCCAAGGCTGTGGGCCGTCTTCATGGTCTCGATCCATTCAGCCGTGGTGGCCTTTTTCGGACAGATAATCTTCCGGACGCGGTCGGAAAGAATCTCCGCACCGCCTCCAGGCAGGCTGTCGAGACCGGCTTCCTGCAAAATTTCCAGCACTTCGCGGATGGACTTGCCCGTCAGTTTGGAGAAATTCACGATTTCCACCGGCGTAAAGGCCTTCACATCAACCTGGGGCAGTGCCGCCTTGACCTGCCGCACCACTTCCACGTAATAGTCAAAGGGCTTGTCCGGATGAAGGGCTGAGACGATATGAACCTCGGACAGATTGCGGACCTTTTTGGCATCCGTCAAAATCCGGTCGATGTCCTCAGTCTCCAGTGTAAAACCGCGCTTATCCCCGGACTCAACCTGAAAGGCACACAGCGGGCAATTGGCACTGCAGATATTCGTGAGATTGATATGACGATTGACGGTGTAAAATACTTTTTTACCGCTCTTTTTCTCCTTGGCCTTCCGGGCGCACTGCGCCAAAAACAGGATATCGTTGTCTTCATATAAGGCCAGCGCATCCTCCAGCGTCAGGCGCTCGCCAGACGCCGCCTTGGCGCGGGCCGTTGCTATTTTCTCGTTCATGCCTATTCCCTCTTCGCTTTCTCCCGCTACCGAGAAAGCCTGTTACTCGTATTTCTTTATAATATTGAAGTTGCAATCACAGGACGCCGGAATTCTCCCCGCCTCTTTAACAATGCGGATAATCTGGTTCTCCGACAGGGCCGTCGGGCTCGTGGCCCCGGCATCGTGCAGAATGGTTTCCTTGTGGACTGTGCCATCAATGTCATTGGCACCAAAGCCCAGTGCTACCTGAGCCACTGGAACCGTCAGCATGACCCAGTAGGCCTTGATGTTGGTGAAATTATCCAGCATCAACCGGGAAATCGCCATGGTGCGCAAATCATCCCACATGCTGGTCTGCTTGACCGACTTGCCCAGCTCCGTATTCTTCGGCAAGAACGGGAAACAGATAAAGGTCTGGAAACCGCCGGTTTCGTCCTGCAGCTCCCGCAGGCGCAGCAGATGGTCCACCCGCTCCTCTAATGTCTCGATATGACCGTAGAGCATGCTGGCATTGGACTTGATACCGAGCTTATGGGCCGTGCGGGCCACCTCTAGCCATTGGTCAGCCGTTGCCTTGTTCGGGCAAAGCTCCCCGCGAACCCGGTCGGAGAGGATTTCCGCACCGCCGCCCGCAATGGCCTTCAGCCCGCCTTCATCCCGCAGGCGAATCAGCACTTCTTCAATGGATAAGCCGGAAATCTGCGCAAAATGCGTAATTTCAACCCCAGTAAAGCCCTTCATATATAAATTGGGGAAGGTCTCGTGAAGTGCTTTGACAATCCCGAGATAGTGGTCGAAGGTCCAGGTGGGATGAAGGCCGCTGACCACATGAAGCCCGGCCAAATCCGGGTCCTTCATGGCATCGCGGACAACTGCCAGCGCCTGCTCCTTGCTCATGGAGTAGGCACCTTTATCCTCCAGCTCACGGCCGAAGGCGCAGAACTTGCATTTCGACGTGCAGACGTTGGTGAGATTCACGTGACAATTGACATTATAGTAGACAATATCGCCGCATTTCTTCTTGCGGACATAATCGGCCATAGCTCCCAGCCAGGCAATATCCGGGCAGTGAAAAAGCCGGATACCATCTTCACGGCTAAGTCGCTCTCCCTTTAGGATTTTCTCTTCTATATCCCGGTAGTTTTCCGCTGCTAACACTACATTCCCTCCAAAATGTACAATTCATATCTTCTAATTATAGCATCTATCCGCAGTATTTGCAGTTATTTATCGCAATACTTAGGTCTTTAATCATAAAATAATAGTTTGCTTAATCAACTTTTAACAGCCTGCTTCTTGTTTTCTAAAACAAGCCCGCTATACTGTTAACTGTAGTCAGGAAGGACACAAACACCAGTCTCTACGGATGGAGGCGCTCATAAACAACGCTGTCGCCGGTAATCCATGAACCGGCCCCACAACAAAGGAGATGTGTGTAATGTTCAAGAAAAGAAGTCTAAAAGTCACGGCTGTGGCCCTGGCCAGCTTCGTAAGCCTTGGCGTATTCGGCGCTACGGCCTCGGAAGCCAGCCCCTTCCACAGCGGTCATGACTATGAAATCACCCAGCTGGCCCACAAGCATCACAGCTATCACCCGAAAAAATATTCCGAGGGTGACCGCAATACCGCTGCGATTGCCGGTGCCGTAGCAGGTTATTTCATCGCCAAGAACACCTGATTACAGTTTCCCCAACTTCCTATTTTCCCTAATTTTTTCCCTAAATTTCTCACTTTCCCAAAAAATAGAACAAAAATGTGCAAAAGACCGTTGCCCGCTTTCCCCGCGGGCAGCGGTCTTTTCGTCATGCTATGACCTTTTTCCCACAGGACTTCTGTCCTAGCTAGTTTACTTAATCAACTTTTAATCTTATTCCTATTGTTTTTTAAAACTGTCTCAGTATACTATTACATGTAGTCAGGAGATACCTGATACAGACAACCTACGGTAATTCTTCTTCCCCAGAAGGATTTACATACATTCGATTCCTAAATCTCTAATTCTCTCGAAAAAAGCGACATGCCCCCACAGCATGTCGCTTTTTTCTGTTTACAGATATGACTCAAAGCGTTCCATGTCCAGCACACGGATATGCTTTCCCTCGACCGCCAGGATTCCCTCCCGGTGCATCGCCGACAGTTCCCTCGACAGGGAAGGCCGCGTAGCCGCCAGATAAGCGGCCATATACTCACGGCTGATGGAAAGCTCCACGCTCCCATCCTGCCCCAAGTTCTGGAACAGGAAGCGGACGATTTTTTCCCGCAGGCTGCCACTGGCCAGGACTTTGATCTTGCCCTGCATGAAATAGGCCTTGCGGGCAAAAATACGCATGAGATTCTGCTGGACCATCAAGGCGCTTTTCGACATGACGCCACCGGCACCGAAGCGCAGCAAGTGGCTGGAAATCTCCAAAACCTTCGACTGGGTCACAGACTCTACATACATATCGTAGGGCTGCTCCAAAACATCGTAGACCTCGCCGAACATGTCCCCAGCTTCGTTGATTTCCGACAGGAAAATCTGCCGTCCGGAAAAGGTATCTTTTAGAATATGTACCTCGCCAGCCAGCAAAATGTAAATACAGCGGGGCATATCCCCATCGTGAAAGACGATATCCCCCTTACTGTATTCCCGGATGCGCACCTGGGAAGACTCAAGCAGCTCGCGAATCTCCACTTCCCCCATGCCGGCGCAAAGGGTGCATTTCTGCAGCACCGCAATCAGCTTCTCTTTATCCTGCCCCATTCTTATTCCTCGATGAGAATCTTTTCAATCTCGACCACATACATCGTATGATAGTCGTTGTTGTTCCACTTTTCATCGCTGGCTTTGTCCAGGAAGCATTTCTGCTCCATCTCCTGTGCATAAAGCTTGCGGCAGAACATCGTTACCCGCGCTTCCTCGAAATAGGTCATGCCGTTCTCATGCTTGACCGTCAGCCCGGATTTTGCAATCTTGTCCTCATCCCGGCCCGAAACCGTACCGAAGTAACTCATCATCTTGCGGCGATCCTCTTGGAAGACAGACAGCGTAAAACCGTCGGCTTTATCCACAAACTGCTTCGTATAGCGGCTCGGACGAATGAAGACAAAGGCCACCGGTTTGCCCCAGAGGATGCCCATGCCGCCCCAGGAAGCCGTCATGGCATTGGATTTTCCGTCTGCTTCGCCAGTGACCAGCATCCATTCCTTGCCGATAACCTGAAATACATTTTCGTTAAACTCTTCGGGTTTGATTTCTTTTACTGCCATTTGCTATTCTTCCTTTCCTCGTCAAAGCCATCATCCACATTTTTATACAAGAAATCCACAAAACATTGTAGTTATCCACAGTTCTGCCGTGGATATCCTCAACATTTTGTGGATAAGTTGTTCTTATTCGGTATTATTTATCCGATTTCAAGGCATCATCCAGGGTATGCCATGCCAGTACCGCACATTTGACGCGGGCCGGCATATGAGCGACGTTTTTAAGCGCCAGGGCCTCATCCAGTTCCTCGAGCTCCTCTTCGTCGGTTATCTCTCCCTTGATCATGCTGATGAACTTCTGCGCCAAACCACGGGCTTCCGCCACGGATTTGCCGCGAATCAGTTCGGCCATGATATCCGTGCTGGCCTGGGAAATCGCACAGCCAACGCCGGTGAATGCGGCCTCTTTGACTACGCCGTCTTCCACATTGAGCTCCAGCGTGATTTCGTCGCCACAACTGGGGTTGTGCCCCTTCATCGTGCAGGTCGCACATGCCAGGTGGTGTTTGTGGTCCGGGTTGCGGCTGTGCTCCCCCAGTACCTCGGTATATACATCATCAAGCGCCATAGCCAAGAACACCTCTTACTTTCTTCAATGCGGCAATCCAACGGTCGATATCTTCCCGCGTATTATACAGGTAGAAGCTGGCGCGGCAGCTTGCATTCTGCTGGAGATACCGATGGAGGGGCTGGGCACAATGGTGACCAGCTCGGACGGCTACGCCGTCGTTGTCGAGAATCGTCGCCACATCGTGGGGATGTACATCCTTGATGTTGAAGGCAATGATCCCCGTCTTGTTGTCCAGCTTGCTGTCGCAGCCATAGAGTTCGATATAAGGCAGCTCCCGGAGCTGCGGCAGAGCATAGTCGACCAGGTCCTTTTCAATGGCCTCAATGCGGTCGAAGGTAATGCCCTCAAGGTAGTCAATAGCCGCCGTAAGGCCAGCTGCACCACCGACATTCTGGGTGCCAGCCTCGAACTTAGCCGGCAATTCGGCCCAAGTGGATTCCTGTTCCTGCACGTATTCAATCATATCACCACCGCGCAGGAAGGGTTCCATGGCATCGAGAATCCCGTACTTGCCATAGAGAACGCCGATGCCCATAGGCGAAAGCATCTTATGCCCCGAGAAGGCAAAGAAATCGCAGTCGAGGTCCTGAACATCCACCGCCATATGGGCCACACTCTGAGAGCCATCCACGATGCAGACCGCACCAACGCTGTGAGCCTTTTTGACAATCGACTTCACATCATTTTTGAGGCCCAGCACGTTGGAGACCTGGGTCACAGCGACAATCTTCGTACGCTCGGTGATCTTGGTCTCAATATCCTCCTCCGAGAGGTTGCCGTCTTCCTGCAGATAGATGTATTTGAGCACAGCGCCCTTGGTCTTGGCCACAAACTGCCAGGGAACCAAATTGCTGTGATGCTCGGAAATGCTGATGACGATTTCATCCCCAGCTTCCACATGCTGAAGGCCATAGCTGTATGCCACCAGGTTCAATGCCTCGGTGGCATTTTTCGTGAAGATGATCTCTTCCGGACGGCCCGCCTTGATGAACTGCGCCGTGCGTTTGCGGGCCGACTCATAGATATCCGTAGCCTTCACCGACAGGGCATAGGCCCCACGATGGGGATTGGCATTACAACCGCCATAATAGCCGCAAATGGACTGAATCACCTGATGCGGCTTCTGGGTCGTTGCGCCATTATCGAGATAGGCAATATGCTTGCCATCGATTTCTCCGTTCAACAGGGGGAAATCCTTGAGAAATTCCTGTGCATCAGCCATTTGCAAGCCTCCCCATCAACACCTTATCTATCTCCGCTTTGAGCCCCTCATCTTCAATGCGGTCCAAAACTGGATTGAAGGATGCCTCCACAATCAAGCGCTGGGCATCGGCCATATCGAGGCCACGGCTCATGAGATAGAACAGTTTGCCTTCGTCAATCTTGCCAACGCTTACGGCATGGTGGCCATCCACGTCATCCTCATGGGAGAGCATGACCGGAACGCTGCGGTTGCGAACCGTTGGCGAAAGCAGGACCACTTCCTCATTCTCGCGGCCCACAGATCCCTTGGCCCCTTCGAGGAAGTCCAAGGTGCCGCGGAATATCTTATCGCTAGTTCCTAACAGTGCACCGCGAACCTGCATGTTGGCATCGGTGCGGCGCCCCTTCTGGCGAATAACGTAGTTGAGGTCGATTTTGCTTTCGCCATCGCCGAAATAAAGCCCCCAAATATCACTGACGCTGTCATCGCCAGCCATATCCACCGTAAGCTCGGCCGCCGTATGACGGGCACCAGCCTCCACCGTAGTATAGCGAAATTTTGCCCCCTTGCCCACGTAAACTTTCACGCGGCTGGTAGCTGCCGTATCATCAGGCACCAGCTGCGCATTCACCAGATGCAGCTCACCACCGTCGGCGATATGTACCTGTACTTCCAGCTGGCCGCCCTCGCGGTTTACCAGGACAACTTCATCCTTCTGTCCGGCTTCCACGAGAATCTGTTGTTTCTTTACGTTATCACTGAGGTTTTCCGGAACCCGGGCTTCATTGACGCCCAGCCAGCGCCAGGTGCGCATCGGAATCTCAGAAAAAATTTTATCATCCATTAGCCGATAGTCCCTTCCAACTCGATATTTACCAGGTTATTCATCTCCAGAGCGTACTCTAACGGCAGCTCCTTGGCGATTGGCTCCACGAAACCGCGGACAATCATAGCCCGGGCTTCTTCTTCATCGATGCCGCGGCTCGTGAGGTAGAAAATTGCCTCATCACTGATGCGGCCGATTTTTGCCTCATGGCCGATATCCGCCTCATCGCCCTCGATATCCATGACCGGCAGCGTATCGCTGCGGGAAAGGTTATCCAGCATCAGTGACTCACAGTTGACCGAACATTTAGCAAAGGGGGCGTTCTTCGTGACCTTGACCGCACTACGGTAAGTTGCCATGCCGCCAGCCTTCGAAATCGTACGGGTGTTGATATTAGCTGACGTATGGGGTGCGGCGTGGATGACGCTGGCACCGGTGTCGAGATTCTGCCCCTTCGAAGCAAAAGTAACGCCCGTGAATTCACAGCGGGCATTTTCCCCGTGCAGGACACTGCATGGATAGAGACACGAAATATGGGAACCAAAGGAACCAGATACCCATTCGATGATGCCGTCTTTTTCCACCAAAGCACGCTTCGTATTGAGGTTCATCATGTTGCGGGACCAGTTCTCAATGGTGGAATAACGAAGTCTTGCCCCGTCTTTGACGAAGAGTTCCACGCAGCCGGCATGAAGGTTCGTGACATTGTGTTTCGGAGCTGAGCAGCCTTCGATAAAGTGCAGGCTTGCCCCCGGCTCCACGATAATCAGCGTGTGCTCGAACTGGCCAGCACCAGCTGCATTGAGACGGAAATAGCTCTGCAGCGGCATCTCCACATGGACGCCAGCCGGCACATAGACGAAGGAGCCTCCCGACCAAACTGCACCGTGCAGGGCCGCAAATTTATGATCCTTAGGCGGGACCAGCGTCATGAAGTATTCTTTGACGATTTCTTCATGTTCGCGGACAGCCGTTTCCATATCGGTGTAGATGACGCCCTGCTTGACCATGTCTTCCTGAATGGAATGGTAAACGACCTCCGAATCGTACTGCGCACCGACACCGCCCAGCGACGTCTTTTCGGCTTCCGGGATGCCCAGGCGATCAAAGGTATCCTTGATATCCTCCGGCACCTCTTCCCAGCTGCCGGTCATCTTAGCGTCCGGCTGCACATAGGTGACAATGTCGTCCATATGCAGTTCCTCAAGGCTCGGCCCCCAAGTGGGCAGCTCCAGGGAATTATATACTTCCAAAGACTTCAAACGGAAATCCAGCATCCACTGGGGCTCATGCTTGCGCGTAGAAATGTCGCGGACAACGTCTTCCGTCAAGCCGCTGTGGGCTTTGTAAACGGAACGGTCTTCATCTTTGATGTCATAGAGCGTGCGCTCGATATCTTCAATATATGTTTTCTTCTTCTCTGTCATCAAAAACGCCTCACTTTGCCTCGTTCTGCGCGTCAAGGATATGGGTGAAACCACGGCTGTTGATATCCTCGATAAGTTCAGCACCACCCTCTTCGACAATCTGGCCGTTCATCAGGACATGAACCTTATCCACTTTGAGTTTCTCAAGGATACGGGTATTATGCGTGATAATCAGGCAGCTGTTGTCTGCGTTGTGGAACTTGGCCACACCTTCCGATACAATCTGGACTGCATCCACATCGAGGCCAGAATCCGTCTCGTCCAGCAAGGCCAGTTTCGGCTGCAGCATCAAAAGCTGCAGAATCTCGTTGCGCTTTTTCTCACCGCCGGAAAAGCCGACGTTCATGTAACGCTGCGCGTATTCCGGTTTCATCTTGAGCTCCTGCATCTGAGCCTTGAGCTCCCTGCGGAAGGGAACAAGTTTTACCTTATCTCCCGTAATAGTCTGCTTCGCCGTGCGAATCATATTCTCCACCGTGATTCCCGGAATCTCCTCCGGCGTCTGGAAGGACAGGAAAAGCCCCTTACGGGCACGCTCAAAGGTCTTGAGGCCGCTCATATCCTCACCCTCGAACTCCATGGTTCCACTGGTTACCTGATATTTTGGATGTCCCATAATGATATTCATAAGGGTAGACTTCCCGGAGCCATTTGGCCCGAGGATAACATGTACTTCCCCTTTATTAACGGAAAGATTCAATCCTTTAAGGATTTCTTTGTCCTCCACACCAGCATGGAGATCCTTGATTTCCAAAAGCTTCTCTGCCATTATATAAACTCTCCTTTTAATGAAGCAAACTCAATTTACGTTAATCCTTAGTGTTTTACTCGGGATTGATGCTTTCATTGTAGGTGGTTTCATGCGAAAAGTCAATAGCAAGCATCACATACTATAAATAAAAAGCATAATTGATAACAGCTCTCAAATCATCCAGGAAAATGGACCCAATTTAAACGTTCAGAAGGAAATAGGGCCATTGACAAGAATATATCTTATAGTATTATTAGATAAGTTTTGTTACCGATTTCAATATTCCAGGAAATAGGAGTGATATTATGGGCCATGCCAAGAGATGGTATTGCCATATTGCCACATTACTGCTCGTATTTGGCCTTATAATGCTTATCCCCCCAACAGCTTCCGCTTATGAACGCCCCGTTCTGCGCGTCGGCTACACCAATACAATCAATTATTTAAGCCGCGATGAATACGGCTTTTACCATGGCATGACCTATGAAGCGCTGGAAAACATCGCCACCTATATGGGCGTGACACTGGAATACGTACCGGGCACACCAGCGGAAAATCTCCTGCGTCTCCACAGCGGCGCCATCGATCTTGTCACCTGCGAAGAAGTCTCCCAGAACTTGCTTCCCCCTACGGAATTAACCGCACCGCCAGCTGGCACTGCTTCGATTCCACTTGGCTACGGAATTGGCTGGCTGCTTCTGAGCGACCAGCGCCCGGATTTAAAGGCTAATATTCAGGCCAGCCAGCAGTCTCTCAACAGCATCATTCCACTATTCGGACTTCATCTGTTGGAAAAATACCAGGAACAAGGCGGTGCCGCGCTCGAACTTACCGCTAAAGAGAAAGCCTATCTAAAGGCCCATCCCGTTATCCGGGCGATGGCCTCTCCTGGTCAGCCTCCCTATACGTTCTTCACGGAAGACGGCACGCATCAGGGTGTCATTGCCGACATCATGAACATCATCGCTTCCGACCTCGGAATCACTATCGAAATCAGCCCGGAAACCGACCAGTCCAGCATGATGGCTCATCTCACTCGCGGTGAAATCGACCTGGTAACGGATTTCTATTCCGACTACAACTGGGCCCGTCAGCATAATGCCGATTTGACGATTCCCTATCTTACCTTAAACTACGTAGCGGTCCTGCGCAAAGATCAGAGTCTACCCGAAAAGCCGATTATCGCCTGCCCGCGCAGTCATTTCTATACCCATGATTACATGGAAAAGATGTATCCCGCGTCTCAGCTGCAGTATTACGACACCGTTGCCGAATGCATGTCGGCTGTCAACAACCGCCAGGCCGATATGACCCTGGTAAAGGCAATCACCGCCCAAAGCGATATCCATCAGGGCAATTATTACAACCTCTATATCACCGGCAATATCGTTTTTTCCCACGATGTCGCCATCGCCGTCAGCAATCAGGCTGACCCGATGCTCATCCACATCCTCAATAAGGAAATCGCGCACCTTTCGCAGCAGCAAATATCCAGCATAATCAATCGCCAGATATACGCGGTGCAAAGCAAAGACACGCTACAATCCTTGATTTATCGCAATCCTATCGGCTCACTGGTCCTTATCAGCAGCCTGCTGCTCGGCATCATCCTCACCTTGCTGCTCGTCATGCAGCTGCGCCGCAAGCACAGTGAAGAACTCTATCGCGAGGCGCATTATCTAAAAGAAGTCAACATGTACAATACCCGCTGGTTCACGCAGAATCTGCCCAGCACCATCGCAAAATACGAGGAACAGCAAAAACAGGGAAAACTCTTCCTGATGGTCATGTCCGCTCAACGCATTGCTTTCATGCACGAGCTCTACAGCCGTCAGGTCTTTAACAAAGCCCTGCAAGAGCTGGTTGCCCGCGTCCGCCGGAATAATCCCTGGCTGCTGATGGATGCAATCTCTGGCGACTTTTTCAAGCTGATTGTCCTCTGCCGCCTGCCCGAAGGATTCACGATGGAACAGGCTGCCCAGAAAATTGCCAACGAAGCCGGTACCTGTGTCATCAACGATATGCTGACTACGGTCCGCTACCATATCGGACTCTACGCAATTCCGGCCAGCGGTCAGCTTGTTCCGGAACGCCTCATCGACTGCGTAATGCTCGCCCACATGGAAAGCGTTGCCAGTCACGAAACCACCACCTATAACGAATCACTGCACGACGAACTGCTCAAACAAAAACAGCTGGAAAACCTCATGGACAAAGCGCTGCAAAACGGCGAATTCCAAGTCTACCTGCAGCCGAAATACGACTTGCAAACCTACGAAGTCCTGGGTGCTGAGGCCCTCGTACGCTGGCAGAGTCCGGAGCTTGGCTTCCTGGCACCAGCTGCCTTCATGGACCTCTTTGAGCATAATGGCTTTGCCATCCCACTCGATTACTATATGCTCGAAACCATTTGCCGCTACCAGCAGGAACGCATTGCCAAAGGTGCCACTGTCCTCCCCATTTCCGTCAACCAGTCCGGTCTGCACTTTACCGAAGAAAATTATCTCAAGCGCATGCAGGCCATTGCGGATACCTATCAACTGCCCCAAGGCTGTCTTGAACTGGAAATCACCGAAACCGCTTTTATCGACTATCAATCCCATGATACCCGCGACGATGCTGAGACGATTATCAACCGTCTCAGCCAACTGGGCTTCATCCTGTCCATGGACGATTTCTGTACCGGCTATTCCTCCATTGCCATGCTGCAGAATCTCCCCATGGACGTCATGAAAATCGATCGGCAAATGCTGCTGACCGCGGAAAAATCGCCGCGCGCACGGACTATCCTGCACCATATTGTGAAACTCGGACAGAGTCTCCATATGAAGGTATTGACCGAAGGCATCGAGACCAAACAACAGGAAGAACTGTTGCTTTCCTTAGGCTGCCGCCTAGGACAGGGCTTCCTGTTTGCCGAGCCGATGCCTTTGGAGGAATTCGACGACTTCCTTGCTCGCCATACCCAAAAATCGTAAAAGGGGTTTTACCATGCACTTTGTACAGAAGCTATGCCATATCTTGTTGTGCCTAGCCGTGCTGGTGGCTCTGCCTGCACACAGCACGGCAGAACCCCCGGCCTATCAGACCATCCGTATTGGGGTCGCTAACGATAGGCGCCCGGGGTCTGCCAATGATGCGATCCGGCTGATGGCCAGCTATAACAGCAGCTTTTTAGCAGAAATCGCCAAAATCACCCATTGGCAATACGAATACTACCACGGCACGGCCTCCGACTGCCTGCAGCGGTTGCGCGAGGGTCAGCTCGATCTCATCGCACCAGTCAGCGACGCCGCCTTCCCGCCAGGAGAATACCTATTTTCCAATGGACATTCCTGCGCGGCAATTTTAGGACTGTACACCGACGAAAACGACATGCAGATCACTGCCGACCGCGGCGCCACCCTTGATGGCGCTACCATCGGCGTCCTTAACAGCAACGACCTCAAAAATCGCCTGCAGTTTTTTGCCAAAGTCAACGGCTGGAATGTCAGCATCCGTACCTATCCCAGCAGCGATGCACTAACCGATGGGCTGCACCGTGGAGAAGTTCAGCTCATCGCCTGCACGGTTTTTAATCTTACGGGCCATGAACGCTGGGTTACCTTTGTCGACACCATTCCCCAGCAATACATGACCGACAAGGCCCATGCGGGCCTAATGGAGCAGCTTAACCAGGCCATTTTGAGTATCGAAATGACCAATCCCTCCTTTGAAACGCGCCTCAAGCGCGAATATCTCGACCCCAGCATCTACAAAATGGCACACTACTCCGAGCATCAGCAGGCTTTCATCCGCACTGCCCCCACGGTTCGCGTCGTCTTTCCTGGTACCTTTATCTCCCTCATCCAGCAAAACAAGGAATTCGGCAACATTTACGGCATATCCCCGGATATTCTGACGCTGTTGATGAACACCACCGGCATTACGTTCCAGCCCGTGATTGTCGATTCCGTCGAAACCGCCGGCAAAATGCTGCGTGACGGCCGGGCCGAAGCGGCCTTTGCCGTTTACGTCAACGACCCGCAGCTTCAGATGATGCAGTTTTCCAACAACATCCTCTGGATGCCGTTTACGCCAATCGTTCGGCGCACACAGGAGGAATCAGCCCACCCAGGAAGCATCATCCTGCCGACCTGTTATGCTGGCCTGCGGGAATTTTTCCAGCGCCTCAACCCACAAGCAAAAGTCGTCGAAGTCGCAGAACCAGAAGAATGTCTCTACGCCGTCGAACAGGGCCTGTATGACTACACCTACCTGCCCCAGCCGTATCTGTCCAAGAATAAAAACATTCTGCTGCATTTCCAGCTGAAACAACTTGATTCTGCCACGGTATCTGTCCCGCTCTGCCTGATGTTCTGCCCCGACGCGCCAGAGATGCTCCGCCACACGGTCAACACCGCCCTGCTGGGATTACCGCAAAATCAGCTGACGCAGATTATCCAGCATAACAGCACTCCGGATGTCTCCTTTGGCTACTTACTGAGTCAACACCCACTGGCGCTCACCGCTGGCCTGCTGCTTAGTTTCAGCATCCTGGTCACCGCAGTCTTCCTGCTTTACCGCAACCGGCTCGAGCAGGAAAAGAACCGCGCCCTTACCCTGCGGGAACTCGAACTACAGCAAGCACTTGATGCCGTGGAAATCCTGCAGGAAGACCGGGACAACTACAAGCGCAATGCCGAAACCGACCACCTAACCGGCTGTCTCAACAAAGCCGCGATGACGACACAGTGCCAGCTGATCCTCGAAAACCTGCCCGAAAACTGGACCGCCGCCTTCTTTATCATCGACCTCGACCATTTCAAAGAGGCCAATGATACCTATGGCCATCAGCACGGCGATGACATCCTCATCGAATTTGCCGCCATGCTGCGGGGCCTCTTGCCACCACGCACCCATATCGGCCGATTCGGCGGCGATGAATTCACCCTGTTCCTGTTCGAAGAAGACAGTGACATCTACGCAGCCTATGTCCGGCGGATTGCTGAACTCATCCTCGAACAGACCCGCGGGCTCATTGTCTGTGGGGCTCCCGGCAACGTCACTGCCAGCATCGGCATCGCCATCAGCCCTGCCGGCGGCAAACGCGACCTGGCCACCATTTTCCGCCAAGCCGACCGCGCCCTCTACAACGTCAAGGAAGCCTGCCGCGACAACTATGAAATTTATCAGCATTAAAAACGACCCGTTGACTTCAAAAGAGTCAACGGGTCTTTGCCTTTCATTATCTGGCAGACACGGCTCGCACAATGAACAGTATTTATTTCTTATCCACGAGATTTCCTTTTTTATCCAAGACAATAACTATAAGTTTATGGGCATCAACACCACAGCCCTGGTTATAAATCATTCCACCTTGGCTATATCGTTTGCTGATTTCTTCAATAAGTTTCTTGCGCTTACCAGGAGAACATCGTTTTGATTTAATAGCTTCATCAACTAATGCGCTGGCTGTTTTTTGAACGGCCAATCTATGCGCACGGCCTATTTTGGCGTCAATGGAATCCGTTCCTTCAATGTGAGCAGAGCTTGTTGCTACGATTTCGAGATTCCCATCATCCAACAGCTTCTGCTCTACTCCAGTATTATACACAGGTACTTCATGGGCAATGTATGGATTATATTGCGGTGCGTTTTTGATATGAGCTTTGGCCGTAACAAAATAACCTTTGATTATCTCCCCCTTACGCGTCTTTCGCATCCCAGGTCGACAACTTATAATTTCACTTTGGAATATATGCCTATCAACCTCATAGTTTTCTGGCGTAAGTTCAGGGATCGCTCCATAAATCTCCTCATTAAGCCGTACACTCCAACGATAATTCAACGACCAAGTGGCATAAAAACGCACATCTTTTTCCGAGCGCTCTTTCCCCATTGACTTAGAAGGAGAAAAAATAATTTCCACAGGCCAGTGTTCTACCTCCGCCAATATTTTATTGATTGCCTGAGCTTTTAGGCCGCTATTGTCTTTAAAGCAGGCTGGCCATACCTTCATTTCATAATTGGGACGTGCCGCCGCAGCCTGAGACTGCGCTAGCGAATAGCAAAGTAGGCACCCTAAAACAATAATAAAGGACTGTAAAAACCTACGAACAGTATTACTTGCCAAAATAAATCTCTCCCTTTCCCAAAAACAACAACATTATAAAGTGGAGTACAGAAAAAGAAACATCATATTACAGTTTGCAGGGGAATATTACCCAGTTCATGTTCGAGGTAAGTCGCCGGCGGCGGGGGCCCCAGTACCAACGCTCCACCGGTGACAACCCGCTACATCCTCAGCCGCCGCTAGGGGCAGTGCCATAAACGAAGCGTTTGATGTTTTCCGTGAAGAACGAAATTTTTATCCTCACTTCTCGTCGAAAAATTGCTACCGTTCAAGCGAAGCGCGTTTTGCAACTTTTTCGATGCTTAATTAAAGATAAAAATTTCGTTTAGGAAAACATCTCCCGCGTAGTGTTGGCACTGCCCCTAGCGGCGGCGAAGAGCTGCTTCGAATGAG
>NZ_JAILKR010000039.1 GCF_024693525.1 Selenomonas sp.
TTCCAACTCTTAATTAAAAGGCAAAAATTTCTTGTAGCGGGTTGTCACCGGTGGAGCGTTGGTACTGGGGCCCCCGCCGCCGGCGACTTGCTTCGAACACGAACTCGCTAATACGAACCTACAAACTGTAATTTGTAAAAACTACGTGGATAAATTCGCAAAAGCCTCCATAAGTTAGATTAATCAATTTAACTTATGGAGGCTTCTATATTTTATGTCAATATAAAGGCTTTTTCACAGTCCCTTTGGGTGCAATTTACTTGGTCCAAGTGGAGCGGTAATCTCCCGGGGTTATTCCCGTGGCTGATTTGAAGGCGTTTTGGAAATAATTCGAGTTGTTGTAACCGACCCGAGTGGCGATTTCCGTGATGGTCAGCTGGGTGTTGATGAGCAGGTTTTGGGCTTCACCCATGCGGCGCAGGATGACGTATTTCATCGGGGAGAGTCCGATTTCAGAACGGAAGAGATGCGAGATGTAATAGGTGTTGGCGTGGACGGATTTGGCGATGTCGGCGAGTTTTATGTTCTCTTTGTAATGTCTGTCGATATACTCCCGGGCCATGGTGGCGGGGGAGGCTTTGGGTTCTTCCTTGGGAGAGCTGTGACTTTTGATGAGTTGGCAAATTTTGGTAATCAGAGCGAAGGAGAGGAAGGCGGCGGTCTCTGCCCCTTGTGGCAGGCGGCTTTCCCGCTCGATGCTGCGGAATAGATCAAGGATGATTGGGTAATCGTCGCTGCAGGAAAGAATGGGAGACAGCTCTGGCGCGATGATTTTTCCTGGTGGCAGCTTGTCCAAGCGCAGATTGCTGAGGCCGATGCAGTAGGTGTAGAGTTCACTGCCGTTGCCGCCAAATTCGTCGTGGATGGATTTGCTGTTGTAGAAAATAAGGTCGCCGGTTTTGGCGGTGTAGCGCTTACCATCAATCATAAAAATCCCTGCGCCGTCATAAACCAGTACGATTTCCGTGATGTGCTGGTGTTCGTGCATGCTGCGCGGCATGCGGGAGGATTCGGCATCCACGTTGCAGATGTATTCCAATTGGGGCCAGTGCCCTCGTTGGAAGGCGGAGTGGAAGTGATTGTCCATGAAATATTGCAGCATATATCTTCAACCCCCTTGTTTGTGATGGTAACTATTATTATTTTATACTGAATGAATGGAATTTGTCAGCATTTTTTTCTTTTTGGGTTAGTCGATGACAAGATTTTATAGTATTAAGGGGGAAATGTTGGCGCAAAACAGATAAATAAGCGGTAAAACGATGCAAATATGCCAAAATACCGCAGAATCAATGGACACGCCGGTGCTATAATAAAGATAAAGTTAATCAAGAAGAACAAATGAAGTAATCAGAAGTTCTTCAAATAATTGAGCGAAAGGCGGAGAGAGTAATGATTAAAGTAGGTATTATTGGTGCAGGCCGTATCGGACATGTTCATGGGGAAAGTATTTCAAAATTTGTGAAACATGCAGAAATCAAGACGATTGCTGACCCGTTTATGAATGAAAAGACGGAAGCATGGGCCAAGTCCTTGGGGGTTGAAAAAACAACCAAGGATTATCATGAAATCCTCAATGATCCTGAAATCGAAGCTGTGCTGATTTGTGCCTCCACAGATCAGCATTCGCCGCTTTCCATCGAGGCTTTGCGGGCTGGCAAGCATGTATTTTGTGAAAAGCCCATTGATCATGATGTAGAAAAAATCAAGGAAGTTTTGGCGGTGGTAAAAGAAACCGGCAAAAAGTATCAGGTCGGATTTAATCGCCGGTTTGACCACAATTTCCAGGCTGTGCGCCAGGCGGTCAAAGATGGCCGGGTGGGCAAACAGCAGATTATCAAGATTACGTCCCGCGACCCGGAGCCGCCCTCCATTGATTATGTAAAAGTATCCGGGGGCATTTTCCTGGATATGACGATTCATGATTTTGATATGGTGCGTTATTTATCTGGCGCTGAGGTAGAGGAGGTCTATGCGGCTGGTTCGGTTACGGTAGACCCGGAAATCGGCAAGGCGGGCGATATCGATACGGCGGTCATTACGCTGAAACTCGATAATGGTGCCACGGCTGTCATCGATAATTGCCGTGCAGCCTGCTATGGCTATGATCAGCGGGCAGAGGTATTTGGCGATCAGGGCTGCATTGCCATCAGTAACGATTCGGATTCCAATGCGGTATTCAGCGGCAAAGATGGCGTGGTAGCCGAGAAGCCGATGTTCTTCTTTTTGGAGCGTTATATGATGGCCTATGCGAAAGAAGTGGACAGTTTCGTAGAGGCTATTGTCCATGATACGGAGACGGAAGTAAATGCCAAAGATGGGTTGGAACCAGTGCTGATCGGCCTTGCTGCTAAGAAATCCGTAGAGGAACACCGCCCGGTACGCATTGAAGAAATCCGCAGCCAGTATGGCCTTTGATCAGGAAAGAAAGGAAGTATGCAGTATGGCAACGATTAAGCTGGGCATTGCGCCTATTGCTTGGACGAATGATGATATGCCGGATTTAGGCAAGGAAAATACCTTTGAGCAGTGTGTCAGTGAGATGGCATTGGCCGGGTTTACCGGCTGCGAAGTCGGGGGCAGATACCCGAGGGATACGGCTGTACTGAAAAAGGCCTTGGCCCTGCGTGGTATGGAGATTGCCAGTGCCTGGTTCAGTTCCTTCCTGCTGACCCAGCCCTATGAGCAGGTGGAAAAAGATTTTATTGCCCATTGTTCCTTCCTGAAAACCATGGGAGCCAGATTCTGCAACGTAGCGGAGCAGGGCAACAGTGTCCAGGGTAAATTGGATGTACCTGTCTTTGACGGCAAGCCGGAAAATACCGCAGAGCAGTGGAAGCTTTTGACGGAAGGCTTGGACAAGCTGGGGAAAGTAGCCAAGGACATGGGGATGACGATGACCTATCATCACCACATGGGGACTGGCGTTCAGACTGAGGCCGAAATTGACCGATTGATGGAAAACACCAATCCGGATTATGTTTGGCTGCTCTATGATACTGGTCATCTGGTCTGCTCCGGGGAGGACTATCTGGGGATTTTGAAGAAATATATGTCCCGTATCCGTCACATTCATCTAAAGGATGTGCGGCTAGATGTGCGCCAGCGGGTGATTGATGAGAAGCTGAGCTTCCTGGATGGTGTACGGGCAGGGATGTTTACGGTCCCCGGGGATGGGGATGTGGATTTTGCGCCGATTTTCGATTATGTGAATAAGAGTGATTTTGATGGTTGGTACATAGTTGAAGCGGAGCAAGATCCTGCTAAAGCCAATCCGTTGGAATATGCCCAGAAAGCCCGCAAATATATCCGCGAGAAGGCTGGACTGTAATATTATTTTGCATGTGTGGAAACACCCCCTATAGCAAAACAGCCCCAAGGCGATGCCTTGGGGCTGTTTTGCTGCGATGCGATTGAGGGCTGCTTATTTTACCAGGGAACCCGGGTATCTGAGGGTGGCAAAATAGTCGTCGATGGTCTGGGCACGACGGATGAGTTCGATGCTGCCGTCTTCCCGGAGCAGCAGCTCAGCACACCAGAGTTTGCCGTTGTAATTGAAGCCCATGGCACTGCCGTGAGCGCCTGTATCGTGGATGATGACCAAATCGCCGATGTCGATTTTCGGAAGCTTCCGGTCGATGGCGAATTTGTCGTTGTTTTCACAGAGGGAACCGGTGATGTCGTAGAGGTGATCGCAGGGTTCGTTTTCTTTGCCGGCAATTGTGATGTGATGGTAGGCACCGTAGAGAGCTGGGCGCATGAGGTTGGCCATGCAGGAGTCGAGACCGATGTAGTCCTTGTAGGTCTTTTTTTCATGAAGAACGGTGGAGACAAGCCAGCCGGCAGGACCGGTCATAGCGCGGCCGCTTTCCGTCATGATGCCGGTTTTGGTAAGGCCGGCCGGAACCATCATTTCGTTGTAGAGCTTATGGATGCCCTCGCCGATTTCCATGAGGTTCAGCGGTTCCTGATCCGGCAGGTATGGGATTCCAAAGCCGCCGCCAAGATTGACAAATTCCACTTCGATATCCAGCTTTTCTTTGAGTTCGACGGCCAGGGTAAACATCAGTTTTGCCGTAAACAGGAAGGCTTCGGTGCGGCGTTCGTTGGACGCAACCATGGTGTGAAGGCCGAAGCGCTTGATGCCTTTTTCTTTGGCGATTTTATAGGCTTCGAAGAGCTGTTCGCGGGTCAGGCCGTATTTGGCTTCCGTCGGTTTGCCGATGATGTCGTTGCCTTCGATAAGGTCGCCTGGATTGTAGCGGAAGCAGATGATGTTTGGTAGGCCGGCGTTTTTTTCCAGATATTCAATATGGGAAATATCATCGAGGTTGATAATGGCACCGAGTTCGATGGCCTTTTGGAATTCATCTGCTGGGGTGTCGTTGGAGGTCAAGAGAATTTCCTCCCCCTTGACGCCGGCGATATCGGAGAGCAAAAGCTCCGCCAGGCTGCTGCAGTCGGTGCCAGCGCCTTCCTCATGCAGGAGCTGTACAATGCGTGGATTGGGCAGCGCTTTGACCGCAAACTGCTCGCGGAAGGAGGGGGCCCAGGCAAAGGCTTTTTGCAACGCGCGGATATTTTCGCGAATGGCGTGTTCGTCATAAATGTGGAATGGCGTTGGATATTTTTTGACAATTTTTTGGAGTTGTTCTTTATTCAATGGGAAAGATTTTTTTGCCATAGCGGTATTCCTCCTGCCGTTTATAGAGAATAATTATTAACTGTAAAATTGTAAATAAATTATAACAAGACAGCATAATAAAGTCAATATTTATAAAAAAATAGTATACTCATTAAGCTGCCGACCTGATTATCAGTAGATTTTCATTTCGATGTAATTGTTATGTAACACACAGCTACTACAATAAAAATGTTTTGCTACGGTAAAGTGTAACGATAGGGAGGAATGATATAGTATGAGAAAGAAAAGAAGTATAGTTTTATTGGCCATGTTGTGCTTGTGTGTTATATTATCGGGATGTGCCGGTGTGGTGACCTTGGATGGGATGGGAACAACTTCCCTGGAAGATACCACCTTGACCGGGCAGTACTCGACGATGCAGCTTAAGTTCCCTAAGGTAAAGGAAAACGACCGTGCGGATATCTTGGGGGCTCATAATATGGAAACCAAATCCTGGTCAGGCAAGGCTGGAGATACGAAAATCGCGGTAGAAACTGGCTGTTATGACCGGGCGAAGAATTATTGGATCAATCTAGACAGCGAAGTAGAAGATGCGGTGAGAGGATTCAAAGCCTTGCATTTTAATGTGGAAAATGTGACCAATGAACAGACAACGCTGGATGGTCGGGCTGCCAGAAAGATTGATTTTGACTATAGTGAGAGTTCGGAAAAATATCATTGTACGCTTTACATTGCCGTGGTGGATAACAAGGAACTTTGGGCGATTGCTTTTAGTACGAAGCAGGGGAAGGAAATGCCTCAGGAGGTATTGGACAGCCTTAAATTAGCTGCTATTCCCAAGGACGCCAGCATCCAGCAGAAAATAGCGGAAAATACGCCGCAGGTTGCCATTGAGGGGCTCAACTTTGAGGAAGATGATTTACATTTTAAGTATCTTTGCCTGAAATTGAAGAATACCGACCCGCAGCGGACTATTGCCAATTACCGGGTAAATATCTATAAGTACGATAGAAACGGTCAGCTCGTACCGGAGCATAGGGAATATTCCAGCGAGGCCAGTGAGTTGTGCGAATACCATGATAAGATTCTGCCGGGGCAGTATACCGATGAGCGGAAAGGCTGGCGGGTTCATCCTAAGGCGGATATTGGCAAATATGAGGTAGAACTTGAGTCGATTACATATACGGATGGTTCTGAATGGAAGGCTGTGGATGGCCAGCAAATCCGGACGTCGGTATCCATATAAAATTCGTGGGCGAGACGCCGTGGGGCAGTCTGTTTATCAGACTGCTTCACGGCGTTTTTGCCCGCGGCCCCTTTGGTTCTTTTCATCGGCAGGTATAAATGATACAATGGGGCTATATATATATAGGGAAGAAATAACCGTTATGAGGAGGATGAAGATGCGCCGAATCCTGAGCTTTTTGAAATTGTTTCGCTATGATTTGATTGTACTGCTGACTGCGCTGCGTCATCGGGATACGCCGCGGCGTATTAAGGGGCTGTTGGCCCTGGCGGTTGTTTATTTGGTGAGTCCTGTCGATATCATTCCCGATGCGGTGCCTATGGCGGGAATATTAGATGATATGGTTATCGTTCCCGCGGCGATATGCGGTCTTACGAATATGCTGCCCTACCATGTGCGGCGGGAGGCCGAGATGAAGGCGGAGCGGATTGCCCGCTATATGCCGCTGCTGCTAATTGGAGCTTCGTTGTTTATTTTGTTGTGGGTAGGCTTGTTCGTGTATGGAGCTTACTGCTTGTTTGCTTATATCCTGGGATAGTGGCTTAGAAGAGGAGACTGTTACATTGCGTTTATATATTGCCGAGAAACCGAGTGTTGGGCGTGAACTGGCAAAGTGCCTGGCTGGCCCGGTGATTCGTCATGATGGCTATCTGGAGACTGGGGAGGGGATTGTGACCTGGCTGTTTGGGCATATCCTTCGTCAGGCGGAACCGGATGAATACGACCCGCGGTTTAAACGCTGGCGGGCTGAGGATTTGCCGATAATCCCGGCAACTTGGAAATTGTTTGTGGCCAACGACTGCGAAAAGCAGTTTGCCATTGTCAAATCGCTGATAGAAAAGGCCGATGAAATCGTTCATGGCGGTGACCCGGACCGTGAGGGTCAGCTGCTCGTGGATGAGGTGCTGGATTATATCGGCACCACCAAACCAGTAAAACGAATCCTTTTAAATGCGCTTGATGAGAAGAGCATCAAAAAGGCCAACAGCAGCTTGCGGGAAAATAAGGATTTCGTCAACCTGAAAAAATCGGCCTTGGCCAGAGCACGGGCTGACTGGCTGATTGGCATGAATCTTTCCCGGGCGTATACGTTAGCTGCCCGGCGGGCTGGCCACGATAAGCTGGTACTTCCCATCGGACGGGTCAAGACGCCTACCCTGTCGCTGGTGGTGCGCCGGGAACGAGAGATTGAAAATTTTAAGCCGGTGGACTACTATACCATCAAGGGTACCTTTACCCATGAAAATGGAAGTTTTCAAGCCCAGTGGAAACCCAAGGACACAATGGCTGGCCTGGATAGTGAAAATCGGCTGGTGGATAAGCAAATTGCGGAGGAGAAATTGGCAGAATTTGGCCAATCTCCGCTTGATGGGGTGATATCTGCTTATCAGAAAACCAAGAAACAAGAGCCGCAGCCACTGCCCTTTTCGCTGTCGACCTTGCAGGTACTGGCAGGCAAGATGTATGGTTATGTGCCGCAATTGGTGCTGGATACAGCCCAGAAGCTTTACGAGAAAAAGCTTACGACTTATCCCCGCTCGGATTGTGAGTATCTGCCGACCAATCAGTTTGGCGATGCGGGGGTAATCCTTCGTAACTTGGCGGAAGCTGGTGATGCTGAGGTGGCAGAGTGGGCGCCGAAGGCCAATGCGAAGACAAAGAGCCGGGCATGGAATGACAAAAAGATTTCGGCTCATCACGCCATCATCCCGACAACGGTGAAGGCCAACGTCCTGACGATGACAGAAGAGGAACGGAACCTTTACCATCTGATTGCCCGGGGGTATATCGCGCAGTTCTACCCCGTTCATGTTTATGACCAGACGAAGGTGGAAGTTACCTATAAAGAGGAGATTTTTACGGCCAGTGGCCGCACGGAGCGTGATTTAGGCTGGAAAATCATGTACCAGTCCAAGCGGAAAAAGGTGGAAGAAGAGGACGACAACAAGGAAGAGGACGAAGAGAGCAAGACACTGCCGGCGATGAAGAAAAAGGATGGCGTGACCTGGTCTGCCGGGGATATTACCCAGCGGGCCACGAAACCACCGGTGCGGTTTACGCCATCTACTTTGCTGGCCGGCATGAAGGAAATCCATAAATACGTCAAAAATCCGGAAGCCAAGAAACAATTGAAAGATGTTTACGGCATCGGTACCGAGGCTACTCGTGCGACGATTATTGATGACCTCATCAAGCGCAAGTTTATGACGGCCAAGGGCAAGAAGAAATATCTCAGCCCCACACCGGCGGCTTATTTGCTGGTGGATGCCCTGCCCGATGAAATGACCTATCCGGATTCTACGGCCATTTGGGAGGATAAACTGCATTCCATGTCAGAGGGAGACGGTTCCCTAGAGGAGTTCCTGCAGGGACAGATTGAATTTACCACCCGTCTATGTGAAAAGGCGGGGGCCGTGAAGATGGAGGTAACCGGGGAAAATGTCTGTCCGGCCTGCCATCAGGGGGTTCTCTTGCAGCGCAAGGGGAAAAATGGCATTTTCTGGGGCTGTTCTAACTATCCCAAATGCCGCATGACCTGCAACGACAAAGAGGGCAAGCCCGATATGGAGGATGCGAAGCTGCGCCTTCACCGCAGTCCGCGGCACATGGCCCCGGCGACGATTTCGGCGTCGGCGCTGGCACGCCAGGAAAGTGCGGCGGGAAATAATTCGTCAGTCCCCTTTAAAAGGAAATATGAATCTCAGTCCGTGGTGTCGTACGCGGCGCAGGAATACTCGGCCCCGTCCCGCCAGGACATGGATGAACTCAACAGCCTTTTTTCGCCGGTGGATTATGAAGCGCAGCTGGCGGCAGATATGCAGAGCTATACGGCTGCCAAGCCCCGGAAAAGCGGCTGGCAGGACTGGAATAATAAGCCGAAATACTCGGCAAGTCCCATGGAACATATGAAAGAACATGAAAGATCGGGGAGCAAACAGGCGGATAAGGATAAATACCTCTGCCCGCGCTGCCGGGAGGGGCACCTCAGGCAGATTCGCGGCAAGAACGGCGTTTTTTGGGGGTGCAGCAACTACCCGCGCTGTACGGCAACCTTTGATGACAGCCATGATAAACCCTTGCTGTCTTAATGGATAAGGAGAGAATATGACAACTTTTGCGGATTTAGGAATAACGGAAGTGCTTTGTGAAGCATTGACAAAACAGGGCCTCAAGAAGCCGACGGAGATACAAGAAAAGACTATCGGCAAAGTGCTGGCTGGCCAGAACCTGGTGGGGCAGGCTCCGACGGGAACCGGCAAGACGCTGGCTTATTTGCTGCCGGCCATGCAGCGGATTGACCCGGCGATTCATCAGGCACAGGTGCTTATTCTGGCACCAACTTACGAGCTGGTCATGCAGATTGCCAATGTAGCCCGGGAGCTTAATCAGCAGGCAGGTCTTGGTCTCAAGGTGCAGGGCATCATCGGCGGGGCGAATATCGCCCGCCAGATGGATAAGCTCAAGGAGAAACCACAGCTTATTGTCGGTTCGGCTGGCCGTATTATCGAACTTTCCCGGAAAGGGAAGCTCAAGCTGCAGCAGGTAAAACTTTTGGTGCTCGATGAGTTCGACCGGTTGCTGGATGACCAGAATCTTGACAACACCGTGGAGATGGTAAAACTTTTACCCAAGGACCGTCAGGTTATCTTATTTTCGGCAACGGCCCCCAAAAAGGCGATGGAGCGGGCGGATTTCCTGGACAGCCCCGAGCGTGTCATCGTTAAAGAAGACGCAGCGGTTATGGAGGCAAGGGAAAATTACTATCTCATGACTCCGTTTCGTGATAAAATAGAAAATGTCCGCAAGCTTACGCGGAATCTTGGGGTTAAGCGCGGTCTGGTCTTCATCAATCGCGTATTTGATGCGGAAAAGACGCTGGCTCATTTGCAGTACGATGGCATTCGGGCTGCTTCCCTGCTGGGCCATCAGAATAAACAAGCTCGCCAGAAGGCAATCGCCGACCTAAAAAAAGGAAAAATCCAGCTGCTGCTTTCGACGGATTTGGCCGCTCGTGGTTTGGACATTGAAGGCGTTGACTATGTGTTTAATCTGGATCTGCCCGAGAGCGCTCAGGTTTATCAGCATCGTGCCGGCCGCACGGCCCGTGCGGGGGCAAAGGGGACCGTCGTTACGCTGGCGGATATCAAAGAGGCTTATAAATTAGAGCAGCTGGAAAAACGGCTGGGGATTTCCTTTAAGCCAATCAAGAAGGCCAAGGGGCAGACAAAGCCCCAGGTGGAGAAGAAAAAGAAGAATCGCCCCTATAAGGCGTATAAGAAAAAGGCCACGGGCAAGAAGCCTGGCGTGAACTAATCAGGAGGGAACGATACCTTGGATATTGTGCCGATACTATTACAATTAGTACTGGTTGCTTTTCTCATCTTTATGAACGGATTTTTTGTGGCAGCGGAATTTGCCTGCGTAAAAATCCGTCCGTCTAGACTTGAGACGCTGATTCAGGAGGGAAGCAAGCGGGCAGTTTATGCCAAGCGCTTGACGGACCATCTGGATGCATCCCTTTCGGTTACCCAGCTGGGAATTACGCTGGCGTCCCTGGGATTAGGCTGGGTCGGTGAGCCGGCGGTGGCCACGATAATCCTGCCGGTTACAAGGCTCTTGGGAATGGACGAGAGCATTGGCCATACGATTTCCCTGGTGCTGGCCTTTTCTATCATCACGGCTGGTCACATCATCATGGGTGAGCTCACGCCGAAGACCATGGCCATCCAGAGTGTGGAGAAAATCATGCTGGCAGTAGCTCTGCCCATGCTGATTTTTCATAAAATCATGTATCCCTTTGTTTGGCTGCTGAATCACGTGGCCAATTGGGTGACGAAGCAGATGGGCTTTGAGGCGGCCTCGGAGGGGGAAAACGCCCATACGGAAGAAGAAATCCGGCTGCTGATGGAAGAAAGTCATCGCCAGGGCCTTATCGATGACACGGAAGCTGATTTTGTGGATAATGTCTTTGATTTCACGGAGCTTAATGTGCGTGAAATTATGACGCCACGCACGGATATGGTGGTGCTTTACCTCGAAGACAGTTTTGAGGATAATCTAGACATCATCATGGAAGAACAGCTTACTCGTTATCCGATATGCCGGGAAGATAAGGACCATATCATTGGTTTCCTTCATGTTAAGGACCTTATGCGCGTAATGGTGGAGGGGCGCAAGCCCAACCTTCGGAAGCTTTCTCGCAAGGCCCTGGTGGTTCCGGAGAGCATGGATGTCAATGTATTGCTCAAAACGATGCAAAGCAGTCATTCCCAGCTGGCTATTGTGGTGGATGAGTTCGGCGGCACGGCTGGCATGGTGACCATTGAGGATATTGTTGAGGAAATCGTAGGCGATATCCAGGATGAGTTTGACGAGGAGCGGCCCACCGCTGAGAGCCGCGGCGACCGCGTTTATTCGGTGGACGCCAAGATGCTGCTAGAGGAGCTCGAAGATATTCTGGAAGTCCGGATTGAAGATGAGGATGTCGACAGCGTGGGCGGCTGGCTCTATGACCAGATTGGCGGCGAACCGCAGGTCGGTCAGATGGCAGCGGCCGGGGGCAATCTGCTCTTTGTCGAGGAAGTCGATGGGGCCCGCATTACCCGGGTGCTGGTCAAGCTGGCCAATGAGCTCACAGAAGAACATGAAGAAATCGTATAAACAGTATGTCTCTCTCCACTAGGAGAGAGGTATATTTATGTATTGAATGGATTGATTTGTTCTTATTTTGGTTCGTTGTAACAAGTTACATTTCTTGTACTAGGTTTTTATCTTTTGATTGATTATAATAAAAGAGCATGTTGTAAGTTAGGATGTATATTGCATGATAATCACGATTGAAAATTTCACGAAGAGTTATGGGGAAAAACAGCTCTTTGCAGGTGTTAATTTCAGCATGGATGATGGGGACAAGGTCGGTATTGTCGGCGTGAATGGTACGGGAAAATCCACTTTCCTCAAGGCTGTTGCCGGTCTGACTCCGGTGGATGAAGGCTCCGTGGTCACCATGCGCGGCCTGCGGGTGGAGTATCTGGCCCAGGATAAAGTCTTTGAACCGGAAAACACCGTCTTGATGGAAGTATTTCGTGGAATGACGCCTTTAATGCAGGCTTTGCGCGGCTATGAACTGGCTTTGGCGCAGTCTGCACGGAATCCCGAGGACAAGGGCGTCCAGCAGCAAATCATGCAGTACACGGCCAAGATTGATGAGTTGGATGGCTGGCAGCTGGAAAGCACGGCGAAAATGGTACTCAACAAACTGGGCATCACGGATTACACGGCTAAGGCCGGGACTTTATCCGGCGGTCAGCAAAAGCGCCTGGCATTGGCGACGGCGCTGATTCAGCCCTGTGACCTGCTGCTGTTGGATGAGCCGACAAACCATCTCGACAGTGAGACCATTGCCTGGCTGGAGGAATACCTCAAGGGCCGCAAGGGGGCCTTGCTGATGGTAACCCATGACCGCTATTTCCTTGACCATACTTCGACCAAAATCCTGGAGCTGGACAAGGGCAAGGCCTATACTTACAGCGGCAATTATTCCGATTTCCTCGAACAGAAGGCGGCCCGTATTGAACGGGAACAGGCCAGTGAACAGAAGCGCCAAAATTTCCTGCGCAATGAGCTGAAGTGGCTTCGCCGCGGCGCACAGGCGCGTTCGACCAAGCAAAAGGCGCGCATTGAACGCTATGAGGAAGTAAAAAATCAAACGGTGGATTTGGATCGGGGAACGGTGGAAATCGGTTTGGCTGGCAGCCGGTTGGGCCGGACGGTCATTGAACTGGATCACCTTCATTACGAAGTGGATGGACGCACCATCATTAAGGATTTTTCCTACACGCTGCTGCGCAACGACCGGGTGGGAATCCTGGGGCGCAATGGTACCGGCAAATCGACGCTGCTCAATATCCTTTCGGGGCGCCTTCAGCCCACCAGTGGCACGGTTACCATCGGGCAGACGGTCAAGATTGGCTACTTTGCCCAGCGCAACGCAGAAATGGATGAACGGCTGCGGGCGATTGAATATATCCAGGAAGCAGCCCATCATATCACCCTGGCTGACGGCACGCGGGTGTCGGCATCGCAGCTGATGGAGCGGTTCATGTTCCCCGGCAATCTCCAGTGGACGCCCATTGCCCGCCTGTCTGGCGGCGAAAAGCGCCGTCTTTACCTGCTGCGGATTTTGATGGAGGAACCCAATGTCCTGTTGCTGGATGAGCCGACCAATGATTTGGATCTTGAGACTATGGCGGTGTTGGAGAATTTTATCGATGACTTCCGTGGGGCCATAGTCTTTGTATCCCACGACCGTTTCTTTGTTGACCGGTTGGCGGAAAAAGTTTTCGTTTATGAAGACGATGGCAGTTTGACCATGTATTCCGGCGGCTATTCTTACTATAAGGAAAAAGTTGCGGAACAGGAAGCTTTGGCGGAAGACAAAAAGCCTGAGAATAAAATTCCCGCCGAAGAGAAGGCTGCGTCCCGTGCTCCGCGGACGGAATCGAAACCGAAACTTTCCTTTAAAGAGCAGAAAGAATATGCAGAAATTGAAGGCATTATTGCCAGCAAGGAAGGCGAGCTCAAGGTTGTACAGCTTCAGATGGAGCAGAATGCAGCCAATTATGGCAAGCTGAATGAACTCAGCAAGGAGGAAAGCCGCTTGCAGGCGGAACTGGAACACCTCATGGAGCGCTGGGCATATTTGGAGGAAATTGCTGAAAATCAGCAATGACTATAAATTTAAGAGGTAAAGGAGACAGTAATCATGGCATTCGACAAGAATCAGTTTGACGACATCATCCGGGAGTTTACGGTAAACGGGGAGCAGCTGCATGAAATTGCAGCGGACTTCCGGTATGACTTGGTCAAAGGATTAGAGAACCCCAACGAATCTTCGCTGCGCATGCTCAAATCTTATGTAGGCCTTCCCACCGGGAAAGAAACTGGTGAGTATCTGGCACTGGATTTCGGCGGCACCAATGTACGTGTCCTGCGCATTCGTTTGGAAGGCGAGGGCAAGTTTGAAATCGTCAAGAAAGTGGCAAAACCGCTGCGGGTAGAAGGCGTCTATGATTTTGTCGGTGCTGGTTCTACGGCTGAGCAGATGTTTGACTTCATTGCAGAACTTGTGGATGAGGCTGTGGAAGGCGATCACGAGACGAAATATCTGCTGGGGCATACCTTCTCCTTCCCCTCGGAGCAGACGGACCTTTACAATGCTAAGCTCATCATTTGGACGAAGGAGTTTGCTACGGCAGGCGTTGAGGGCAAAGTGGTCAACGACCTTTTGAAGGAAGCTCTTCATCGCCAGGGAATCGACAATGTCCAGCCGACGGCTGTTATCAACGATACGGTGGCTGTGCTGCTGGCGGCAGCTTATAAGCAGCCGGGAGTTTACATCGGTTCGATTTATGCGACGGGCCACAATACCTGCTATTTGGAGCCCTATGCCAATAGCGCGGATGCCCCAATGATTTTGAACCTGGAATCCGGCGGCTTTATGAAGCTGATTCCGAATCGCTTCGACATTGCCTTTGACAAGGCTTCGGAGAAACCGGGGGAACAGCGTTTGGAAAAAATGGTTTCGGGCCGTTACATGGGCGAATTGTTCGGCATGGCTCTCTCGGAACTGTTGGAGGAGCCGGGCAAGGATTATGGCTTTACCAGCATCGATATGAGCCATATCCTTGTAGATGAGAGCGCTGCCCGTGAGAAGGTGGCAGAAATCGTAGCGAAGAAGACGGGCAAGACGCTGGAGACGGCGGATTGCAAGCTGGTTCAGGAACTGGCAGCGGCATTGGTCATCCGCTCGGCACGATTGGTTACGGCCTCTTATGTTGGCATCATCTGGCAGCTGGCCGGTAAGGACAAGCCCCAGAAACAGCATATTGCCATTGACGGTTCCGTCTATGAAAAGATGCCGCTGGCAAAAGAAAATATCATGCGGGCACTCTCAGAGCTGCTCGGCGAGGATGCTGCTGAAATCGATACGGTTCTTGAAAACGGCGGTTCAGGCCTCGGTGCTGCTATTGCGGCAGCAATGTCCCAGAAGTAAGAGAAAGAGTTTCGGGGACAGGATTTTTACCATCGAAGGAGTTCCCCATGCAAGCAGAACAATCACTGAATCTCAATCTTTCCCAGCATTTGGCCATGACGGTCAAATTGCAACAGGCTATCCGGATTTTGCAGCTTTCCGCGCAGGATCTTCGGTCGGAGATTGAAAAAGAATATTTGGAAAATCCTGCTTTGGAAATAGACTACGGGGATGCTGCGCCTGCCGAGGGGAATCTGTTGCAGGCGGAAAATATGTCACGCTTAACCGATTACCTGGGTGAGGGCGGCAGTTCTTCGGGCTATTACGGGGAGGATGCTGAGCCCGCCTTTGAGGCGGCGGAGTCTGTCTCCTTGACCTTAGAAGAGGAGCTCCTCGATCAGGTGAAATTTGCCTTTCCTCATTCACAAGAACGGGCAATCGCTGTCTTTATCGTCGGTTCGTTAGATAATAATGGTTATTTGACGCTGCCCCTGGCTGAAATAGCCCGGGCAATGGCAGTCGAAACAACAGCGGTAGAAGCCGTGCTGCGGCAGGTTCAGGAATTTGAGCCTGCAGGGGTTGCGGCCCGTGACTTGCCAGAATGTCTGCGGATTCAGGCAAAACGGCAGGGCATCTATCAGGGCTTGGTGGCCGCAATTATTGACCGTTACCTGGATGAAGTGGCGGAATCGCAAATCAAAAAGATTGCGGCGGCAGAGCAATGCCGGCCCCAGGATGTTCAGGCAGCAGTGGATATTGTCCGCCAACTGGACCCCAAGCCCGGGGCAGCTTATGGTGGGGAAAAGGCATCCTTTATCACACCGGACGTACTGGTTCAGGAGGTAGATGGAGTCTACCGGATTACGCTTAACGATAATTACATCCCCCAGCTTAGAATCTCGGCAGCTTATCAGCATGCCGAGTCCTTCGATGCGGAAACTAGGAAATATATCACCAAGCGGCTCAATGCAGCCGCTTGGCTGATTAACAGTATTGAACAGCGGCGCACGACTATCCGTCAGGTGGTGGAGGAAATCCTCAACCGTCAGCCGGATTTCCTAACCCAGGGGATGAAGGGGCTGCACCCCATGGCGATGAAGGATGTCGCCGATGCAATCGGTGTTCATGAGTCTACGGTAAGCCGGGCAGTGGCGAATAAATATGCCCAATTTCCCCAAGGGATTGTGGCACTGCGGAAATTCTTTACCGCGAACCTAGCAAAAAATGGCAGTGAGGAGGATTTTGCTGCGGTACAGGCCAAGGAGGCAATTGCTGAGCTGATAAAGGGAGAAGACCCGCACAAGCCGCTTAGTGACCAGAAACTCTGTGAACTTTTAAAAGCACGCAAAATGGATATTTCCCGCCGTACGGTTATGAAATATCGTGAACAGCTGGGGTATCCCTCATCGGTAAAACGAAAACGATATTAAAATAGATGAATATCTGCTTACAAGCTATGAGTTCCTGCTGACCTTTTGGGTTAGCAGGAATTTTTGCAAATTGCAGTTTGCAGGTTAGTGCGTTCGTGTTCGAAGTAACTCGCCGGCGGCGGGGGACACAGTACCAACGCTTCACCGGTGACAACCCGCTACAAGAAATTTTTGCCTTTTAATTAAGAGTTGGAAAACAGTTAAACGCGCTTCGCTTGAACGAAACTGCTTTTCCAACGAGAATGCAGGCAAAAATTTCTTGCTTCACGCGGAACGTCAAGGATACGCTTATGGTACTGTGTCCCCCGCCGCCTAGGTTAGAGCCGTTACAAAATTGCCTTCCCCTCCGGGGAAGGTGCCCCGTCAGGGGCGGATGAGGTAACACCTTAAGCTATTATGCTTATCGTAATGCGTATAAAGGAACCTCATCCGAGCGTTTCGCGCCCACCGCCCGGGATGTCCACCGGACATCCCGGGCTTCGTTGCCCCCAATGGGGAAGGCTTTTAGTTCCAAAAGTCAGCCGCCACTAGGGGCAGTGCCATAAACGAAGCGTTTGATATTTTCCGTTAAGAACGAAATTTTTATCCTCCCTTTTCGTCGAAAAAATTCTACCGTCCAAGCGAAGCGCGTTTTGGATTTTTCCGATGCTTAATTAACGATAAAAATTTCGTTTAGGAAAATATCTTCCGCGTAGTGTTGGTACTGCCCCTAGCGGCGGCAAAGAGCTGCTTCGAATCTGAACCCAGCTACCCTGCAAACTGCAAATTTGCGATATTCTTATTTTATCCAAGTGATTGTTTTCACGAACAAAAATAATGAAGAAAGATAGAATACGGTGGGAATTTACACTTAAATAGGATATAATAATAAATTTACAGAAAAATGTAAATCTATACTTGCATTTGTATGATATCATGCTATGATAGTACCCATAGGCGTTAAAGTGATTTTTTTCACTTTCACGACAATGGTGAAAACTTGAGGGAAATCTGATAATTCTGGGAGGGCTTTATCATGGCAGACAAAAAACCTCGTATCGTGATTGTTGGTGCAGGCTTTGGTGGTGTAAAATTGGCGAAGCTGTTTGCAAAAGATGATGTGGAAGTCATCTTAGTGGACCGCCATAACTTTCATCTATTTCAGCCGTTGCTGTATCAGGTATCTACAGCAGTCCTTTCCACGGATGAGATTGCATATCCGATTCGTACGTTCTTCCGCAAAAACAAAAATGTGGAATTTTTTATGGCAAAGGCCCAGGGGGTTGACCAGGAGCGCAAGGTACTGTTGACTAATCATGGGGAAATTGCCTATGATTATCTTATCTTGGCCGCTGGTGCTACGACTAATTTCTTTGGTATGGAAAATGTCGAAAAGAATTCCTTTGGAATGAAGACTTTGCAGGAGGCTATCCATATCCGGAATCATGTTCTTCATATGTTCGAACGTGCCAATAAACATGTAGATAATGAAGAAGAGCGCCGTCGCATGCTGAGCTTTGTCGTTGTCGGCGGTGGCCCGACGGGCATCGAGGAGGCAGGCGCCATCTCGGAACTTATCGGCATCCAGAAAAAAGAATACCATCATTTGGATTTCAACGAAGTAAGTGTCAGCTTGATTGAGGCTACAGATAACGTGCTGCCAATGATGGCCCCGAACCTTCGCGACCACACGGTCAAAGTACTGGAACGCAAAGGGGTCAATGTCATGCTCAACACCCAGGTGGTAGATTATGACGGCAATACGCTGAAGTTAAAAGACGGTCGTGAGATTCCCACGCGGACGGTTATTTGGGCAGCTGGTGTAAAAGCGGTACCCTTTATCGCTAACTGCGGTGGCGAGGTCGATCGTGCCGGCCGCGTGATTGTCAATGAAAAACTGCAGGTCAATGGCAGCGAAACGGTATTTGCCATTGGCGATTGTGCGAATTTCCAACATGGGACGGAACGTCCACTGCCGACGGTGGCTCCGGTAGCAACTCAGCAGGCCCAGGTGGCTCATGATAATATTATGAAACTCATTCATGGTCAGCAAGATCTTGCAACGTTCCAGTATAAGGACCTTGGTGCAATGGCGACTATTGGCCGCGGTGAGGCAGTTGTTAACAAGACCAGTATGAACCCGCAGCTTACTGGCTTTATCGCTTGGTGTGCCTGGATGTTCGTGCATCTCATTCGTCTGGCAGGTGCCCATACGAACTTGACGGTAGCAATCAAGTGGATGTGGAATCTGCTTTCCGGTACGCGATTGGGCCGTATCATCACCAACATCCAGCTTTAATTAGGAAGATAGTAGGGAGAATTCTGTGATGGAATCTCCCTTTTTCTATATTGAAAAAAGAATTTGCAGGTTTTTTGAAAAAAATACAGAAAAGGTGTTGACATTTCTTTCAAAGGCGTGTATCATAATACAAGTCGCTGAGAGATACGGCGAAAACAGAAACAACGGCAAGCCTTGATTGGCAAGCGGTTGTGGGCGTTTTCACCGAAAAAGCTTCAAAAAAGAATTTTAAAAAGTTCTTGACAGAAACAAATCG
>NZ_JAILKR010000022.1 GCF_024693525.1 Selenomonas sp.
ATGGGCGATTAGCTCAGCTGGGAGAGCGCTTGCCTTACAAGCAAGATGTCAGCAGTTCGATCCTGTTATCGCCCACCATATTACGGCCCGGTAGTTTAGTTGGTTAGAATGCCGCCCTGTCACGGCGGAGGTCAGGGGTTCAAGTCCCCTTCGGGTCGCCATTTTGATTATAACACCGCAAGGTGTTATCTATATATAGGCAACTTGTAAAAATGCCTCTGTAGCTCAGTTGGTAGAGCAGGGGACTGAAAATCCCCGTGTCAGTGGTTCGATTCCGCTCGGAGGCACCATTTTTCAAGCTGGTGTAGCTCAATTGGTAGAGCAGCTGACTTGTAATCAGCAGGTTGGGGGTTCAATTCCTCTCGCCAGCTCCACTTGCTTTTTGTGCGGGTGTAGCTCAATGGTAGAGCTCCAGCCTTCCAAGCTGATCACGTGGGTTCGATTCCCATCACCCGCTCCAATTTAGATAATGTTACTGCCGGGGTGGCGGAACTGGCAGACGCAACGGACTTAAAATCCGTCGGTTGGAGACAACCGTACCGGTTCGATTCCGGTCCTCGGCACCACCATTTTTGTTACACAACAATAAAATAGTTATCATGCGGACGTGGCGGAATCGGCAGACGCGCTAGTTTCAGGTACTAGTGGTGGTGACATCGTGGAGGTTCAAGTCCTCTCGTCCGCACCATATATTGACACATTGATTATATGCGGTTGTGGCGGAATTGGCAGACGCGCTACTTTGAGGGGGTAGTGTTCACAAGACGTATGGGTTCAAGTCCCATCAACCGCACCATTTTCTTTCATGTGTTTTCTAATTACATATCATGCGGATGTGGCGGAATCGGCAGACGCGCTAGTTTCAGGTACTAGTGGTAGTGATATCGTGGAGGTTCAAGTCCTCTCATCCGCACCATGTTCTTGCGGTCGTGGCGGAATTGGCAGACGCGCTACTTTGAGGGGGTAGTGTTCACAAGACGTATGGGTTCAAGTCCCATCGACCGCACCATTGAAATTTTAGCTCAGACTTTTGTCTGGGCTTTTCTTGTATCGTAAGATCATACAAGGAGGTATCCATGAAATTTTTGCAGATGATAGGCATTTGCGGCTGCCTTCTGTTCGGGGAATTACTCCTGCCGCTTCGCGGTTTTGCTGCGGCGATAACACCGCAGGAGGCGGAGCTTTATTTTACCTCAAGTCTGGTGTCTATGGCGGCTTATAGCGAAGGGCTAAATATCATGACGCGAGAATGGCTGCAGCAGAGCGGCTGGTACTTTGATTCACGGGAGAATCTTAATCGGGTGGCAGATGGCCGCTTCCATCTGGTGTCGCGGAATCTTAGGAGAAATCAGTCGGTATATTTCCTGGCGTTCCCTGGAACCGAACGCTTGAAAGATGCCGAAATTGATTTCCGGGTGAAGCGGGTGGTTTTTGGTGGAAAAACGCCGCAGGAATTTAAAGCTATGGCGGCCTTGGGAGACCATAATGGCGCGCAACCGCTGGTGCATCAAGGCTTTAATGACTACATCCAGGTAGCTCTTTTCCAGCAACCGTTGAATGAATTTGGCAATCGTACGGCGGGGGAATTCCTGGCTCAGGAGCTGCGGGAAAATCCCAATGAAATCCTCTATTTGACCGGACATAGTCTAGGCGGTGCTTCTGCAACGCTGGCAGCTGCCCGTTTTGCTGATTTGGGCGTTCGCCCGGAACAATTGCAGGTAGTTACCTTCGGGGCACCAGCTGTGGGTAATGAGACCTTTGCCCGTTTGTATGAGCATAAGATGAACCTCACGCGTATTACCATGGCTGCCGACCCCGTCAAAAGTGTGCTGCAGTCGTTGACTGGTGGATTTGTCCAATTCGGGAAAAAGATAGTCTGGAAGAACAATAAGTCCGAGCGGTTTGCTCATGATATGGTTCTGTATCTTGACCAAAGCCTGCGGGCCTATCAGGATACCCATCCCGAGAATGAGTTGACTCCGGCAATGCTGCAGGGAACACCGGTGAAGCTCAGCGGTGGTGTTTATGTTGCGCCGTTTGAATTTAAGTTGGATAAGAAACTTCAACCAGATTTGCCCTATATGCGGCGTACCCTGCGGGAATCGTTGAAGCAGGATTACGCGCCGGTGATTCTGTCGGAGTCGAAGGAGAAGAAAAGCCTGGCTGAGCTTTGTGCGGAGCAGAAGCAGGCGGGCTGCCGTTATGTTTTGCTGGAACGATTTACCGGCAACCGCATTCGCAAGGAGCACAATAATTTCCATATGATAATGGAGGAAGAGCTCTATGATACCGATGGAAATTTGCTGACTATGCAGACTACCAGTGCTTCAACGAAAAATCTCACCCCTATTGAAGCTATGGTGTATTTGCAGTTCCAGGCGAAAGAACAGCGGGATCAATTCTTGCAGTGAGGATGGAGTGCATCGAAATCCTTTGGTGATATTTTTGTGGGTTATTTAACTGTGTACAGAATACATAAAAAACTCTGAAAACTTATTGACAATTTGCGATACTTCAGGTATAGTAAAGGTAAGCTAAGGGAAAGAAGTTCAGAGCTTTCCCAAAAGCAGCCGGCATGTCAATAAGCAAGGGGAGGAGATTCCGATGGGCTGGTAAGAATCCCATGGGAAAAAGTACATGGAAAAGATAACAAAACACAGGAAATAACCGCCAACTGGTGACGAGAAAGCCATTGGCGGTTGTTTTCTGTTATAGATTTCCTGTGTTGTATTTGAGAGGAGTTCCTAATGGAGAAAGCTAACGTTTATTTTACCGATTTTCGCGTGCAGGTAGGCACGAGCCTACTGCAAAAGCTAAAAACGCTGTGCATTGCTGCCGGCATCAAAAAGATTGACATGGAGGGCAAATTCGTAGCCATCAAAATGCATTTTGGTGAGCTGGGGAATATGGCCTTCCTTCGCCCCCAGTATGCTAAGGTCATTGCTGACATCGTCAAGGAGCAGGGCGGTGTTCCCTTCCTGACCGATTGTAATACGCTTTATCCGGGCAGTCGCAAACATGCCTTGGAGCACTTGGATTGTGCGAATTTTAACGGATTTAATCCCACGACTACAGGCTGTCAAATCATTATCGGCGATGGCTTGAAGGGTACCGATGATATCGAAGTACCCGTTAAGAATGGTGAGTATGTGAAAGCCGCCAAAATTGGCCGTGCGATTATGGATGCGGATATTGTAATCAGCTTGTCCCATTTTAAAGGGCATGAGATGACAGGCTTTGGCGGTGCAATTAAGAATATTGGTATGGGCTGTGGAAGCCGGGCTGGCAAAATGGAACAGCACTCTTCGGGAAAATGTGTAGTGAATGAAGACCGCTGCCGTGGATGCCGTAAGTGTGCGAAGGAATGCGGTTCCAATGCCATTACCTATGAAAACAATAAGGCTGTGATTCACGCGGATCTCTGCAAAGGCTGCGGCCGCTGCATTGGTGCCTGTGGCTTTTCGGCAATCCGCAACGAACAGTGGGATGCTGGCGACCTGTTGGATAAGAAGATGGCAGAGTATGCCCAGGCGGTGGTTCAGGACCGTCCTTGCTTCCATGTGAGCCTGGCTATGGATATTTCGCCCAATTGCGACTGCCATGGCGAGAATGATGCGCCGATTCTGCCAAACATTGGCATGTTTGCTTCCCTAGACCCGGTGGCCATTGACCAGGCCTGTGTGGATGCTTGCCAGAAAATGACAGCGATTGAAAACAGCCAGCTGGGGGATAATCTGAAAAAGCCAGATTGGCATCACCATCATGATGTGTTTATGGACAACAATCCCAATGTTCATTGGAAAGAAACCCTCGAGCACGCAGAGAAAATTGGCATGGGTACTCGGGAGTATGAGCTGGTAAAACTGAAATAAGCAAGCTGTGGGGAAACCGGCAGGATTTTAGTGGAAGTAGCGCGAATGGTATATAGGACAAACTAGAAAACGAAGGAATGTGTTGACATGATTGTACTATCGGAATTACTGGCAATCCTGCCGGAAAAACAGCAGGTCGAAATCAAAGATTATCAGGGCGAAATCGCCGCTGTACCGGAGAAGTATATGTGTCTGCCAGTAGGTGAGATGCATGCGCAGGATTCGGTGCTGGTGATTGAGATTGCCGATGTGGATAAGCTCTCGATTGAAGAAATGTGCGCCCTGTTATTCAAGGGCAAGGGAAAGGAATCCGAACTTTTCCGCCGCCGCTTTTCCGATGAAGAGTGAGGAAAAAGATTAAAACTGCATGAAATATGCCGCCTTTGTTAAGGCGGCATTATTTTTGCCTTAAAGTTTACATAAATCCCATTAATTTCTAATATTGCTGTTGGATAATGTAACAAAAGATAGATTCATTATTACAGCAAAGGAGGAATATATATGGGGATTAACGCAATTAGCGGAATCGGCGCGATGCAGTATGATAATCAATATTCGGATTCCTCCACGGGGAATAAAAGCAAGGAGTCACCTGGCGATTTCCGTGAAATTCTCGCGAAGGCAACGGTGCGGAATGAATCCGAGGAAAAGCAGGTGGCTGGCACGATTACCGTTACGAAGCTGCTCCCAGATGGCACCTTAGTTGTCCGGAGGATGCAGGGCGAGCGCATCCTTTCGGAACGAAAACTGAGTGGTGCAACGGTTCAGCAGCAGCAAAATTGGCAGGTGGCGGGAAATTCCTTTGCTCAGGCCTATCTGGCGGGCAATCGCGTTGCCGCTGGTTCCTTGTTTAGTGCAACGGTTTGATGAGTGGATTTGTCACGTTGGGAATGTAACCCAAGGGAACAAAAAAATATTTACGAGTGGTTAAAAGTGTACGAGTCTAGTAAGTTACTGGCTAGTGCACTTTTTTTTATGTGTAAATTTGTCTGTTTGAAGGTTACAGATTTACATAATGTCCTTGAAATTAAGACAATTTTAGAATAAAATAAGAAAATACTTATGATTTAAGGAGGAAAGGAAATGGGTATTAGACAAAAGTTTTTTGCACTGGCAGGTGTGGCCGGTGTAATCATGGCAATTGTATCTGGTGTGGGATACTATTTTGCCAGCAGTCATCTTAGCAACAGCGTTGAACGAGAAATCACGTTTACCATGCAAGGTTCTGCGAACAAACTGGATGGCTGGCTGCTGGCCAAAAAGCAGGTGGCGGTTTCGGCAGCTGACCTGATGGCCAAACAGGATGATGGAACGAAATCCCCAGAACAGCTGCGGTCATTGTTGGCCGTGGCTGGTGAGGATGCCAATGCCGTTTCGGATTTGGTGGTGGGCAACAGCGATGGTACTATTGTGGGGTATCGCGCTGGCAATCTGGCACCAAAACTCAATCCACTTACCATGCGGTTTTATAAGCTGCCTAAGGCGTCGGACCAGGTGGAATTTATGGATACTTATGTGGATCGGATTACGGGGAAATTGGTGGTTTCCATTGCCGCACCGTATCACAATGCCGCTGGCGAATATCGAGGGGCGATTTGTGAAGATATCTTCCTGGACATCCTCAGTGAAGAGGTTAAGGAGCTCAAGTTTCAGGGAGAAGGCACGGGTTACATCTTCGATAATGCGGGCAATGTCATAGCGACGGAAGACCAGGACGCTTTGAATAAGAATGCGGCTGATTTGCCGGAGTTCCAGCAGGAATATCCGCGCATGACCCAGCAGGATACGGGCTTTACCACGGTCGAAAAAAATGGGGACGATATGGTCCTGGCTTACGCGAAAATCCCCAGCACCAATTGGATTGTGGGAATTCTCGTACCAGAGGATGTAATTTATAGCCAGCTTACGGCCTTGAAATGGACTTATGGCATTTTGACGTTGGTGGGCATTTTGCTGATTGTTTTTGCCTGCCTGCAGTTTGCAACGGGCATTACCCGCCGAATTTTAGAGCTCAAGGAACATGCCGCCGAATTAGCCGAAGGCAATTTGAGTGGCAAAGACCTTATGAATCTTGATGCCGATGAATTAGGCGACCTTGGACGCGGATTCAATGCCATGAAGGCCCATATCAAGAAGCTCATAACCCAGATGAGTGCAACTTCTGAGCAGGTGGCAGCTTCGAGTGAGGAACTGACGGCAAGTGCCCAGCAATCGGCAGATGCCTCGACCAATGTGGCGCAGACCGTATCGGAGGTTGCGGCTGGTGTATCCAAACAGACTGGTCATGTGGATAAAGCGGCTAAGAATGTTCAGGAAGTCGTCCTTCAGTTGGGCGGCGTTGTGGAACAGATTCAGCAGATTACGGAGATGACGGTGGCGGCGGCAAATGCTGCCAGTCATGGTCAGGCCTTGATGGAGCAGGCCATAAACCGCATGGAGAAGATTGAGTCGAGTGTGGGCGATTCAGCAGGAGTCGTGGCAAAGCTGGGCAAACATTCCCAGGAGATTGGTGCTATCATCGATACGATTTCCGGCATTGCGGAGCAGACGAATCTGTTGGCGCTTAATGCGGCTATTGAGGCAGCCCGGGCCGGCGAACAGGGCCGTGGGTTCTCGGTAGTGGCGGATGAAGTCCGCAAACTGGCAGAGCAGTCCCAGGCAGCTACAGAGGAAATTCGCCAGCGAATCGGCGCCGTTCAGAGCGGTACTGGCGAGGCGGTAAGCAGTATGCAGGCCGGTACCGATGAGGTTCAAGACGGGGTTCAAGCAATCCGCGCCGTCGGCGAGGAGTTCCATAGCATCATGCAGCGGGTTACGGCAATCAAGGAACGCATGGCAAAGATTGACGAGGCGGTACAGGTGGTATCGGCTGGTGGTTCGCAGATTGAAAGTGCTGTAAACAGCATCGATGAGGTAAGCCGCAAGACGGCAGAACAGACAGAGTCGATTTCGGCAGCTACTGAGGAACAGTCGGCTTCGACGCAGGAGATTGCAGCAGCTTCGCAGTCTTTGGCTAAGATGGCTTCTGAACTGCAGGATATGGCAGCAAAATTCCGGGTATAATTCGGAATAAGGTAACGCAGTTCAGCTGTTGGGGCGCGAATATTCATCTAGAAATGAGAAAGAGGTTTGCTTTTGCGGCAAACCTCTTTTGTGATATGATAGGGATAAAAACGAGCAGGAGGACGCAGAAATGAAAATAGCAGCAACGGATTATGATGGAACCCTATGCCCCATTGGAGAGTCTATTCCAGAGGAGAATATCCAGGCGATAAAAGCCTGGCAGGCGGCAGGCAACAAATTTGGCATTGCCACGGGACGAGGTCTTTCCCTTATTCGTGAGGCGGTGGAAAAATACGAGGATTTGAAGCTGGATTTCCTTGTCTGCAATAATGGTGCGGTGTCGCTGGATGAACAGGGGAATATGATGCATTGTCAGGCAATCACACCCGACGTTTTGCGTGGGCTCTTGTCGATGGATGTTGTACAGGATGAACGCTATTCGCTGTTGGTATTTACGGCACATAAGGTCTATAGTATCCGTCCGAATCCGTTGATTCCTATCGAATTGATTCCGCCGATTTCCGTAGAGCAGGCATTGCAGCTTTCGGATGTGGTGCAAATCAGTATGAAATTCACGACGCCGGAGGAGGCTCAGCAGGTATCGGATGATATTCATGCGAAATACCCGAGCTTGGGCGGCAATATCAATCGCAGCTATCTCGATATTAACGATGTGCTAAGTGACAAGGGCTGGGGCTTGCAAAAGATGCTCGATTCTGGCGCGTGGAAGGGAAAGGAACTGTTGGTGATTGGCGATGATAAGAATGATTTGCCAATGATTGAACGGTTTCATGGATTTACGGTTGCTACGGCCAAGCCTTTTATGCAGGAAGCTGCAGCGAAGGTGTATGATACCGTTGGGGCGATGCTGTTAGATAATATGTGAATCGCGGTAAAAAATTACAGTTTGCAGGGGAGTAGTACCCAGTTCGTGTTCGAGGTAAGTCGCCGGCGGCGGGGGCCCCAGTACCAACGCTCCACCGGTGACAACCCGCTACAAGAAATTTTTGCCTTTTAATTAAGAGTTGGAAAACAGTTAAACGCGCTTCGCTTGGACGAAACTGCTT
>NZ_JAILKR010000072.1 GCF_024693525.1 Selenomonas sp.
GTACTCGACGATCTTCTCCATACCGTTCTTGCCGAGCAGAACCGGTACACCGATGCAGAGGTCTTTCTCGCCATACTCGCCATCGAGGTATACGCAGCACGGCATGAGCTTCTTGGAGTCAAGGGCAATAGCCTCGACCATAGCAGCTGCTGCAGCGCCCGGAGCATACCAAGCGGAGGTGCCCAGCAAGCCCGTCAGTGTAGCGCCGCCGACTTTCGTCTGGGCAACAGCCTCATCCAGCTGCTCTTTGGAGAGGAGCTGCGTTACAGGGATGCCGCGATACGTAGCAAGGCTCGTGAGCGGAACCATCGTCTTGTCGCTGTGACCGCCGATGACCGTGCCATCGATATCGGTCGGCGTAGCCGGATAGCCAGCTTCCTGCAGTGCCTTGGACAGGAAATAACGGAAACGGCTGCTGTCGAGCATACCGCCCTGGCCAATGACGCGGTTGCGCGGCAGTTTGGAATCTTTAAGAGTCAGGAAGGTCATCGTATCCATCGGGTTGGAAATGATGATGAAGATGGCATTCGGAGAATATTTGACAGCCTGGTCTACAACGCTCTTTACGATTTTAGCGTTGACACCGATAAGCTCTTCACGAGTCATGCCCGGTTTACGCGGCATGCCAGAAGTGATGACAACTACATCAGAACCAGCCGTCGGAGCATAGCCGTTCTCATCCCCGATTTCAGCCGTTACACCGACAACCGTCGAATCAAAGTTCAGCATATGAGCCGTCTGCATGATATCCATAGCTTTGCCTTCGGCAAAACCTTTCTTGATATCCACGAGCATAACCTCGCTGCAGAAATTCTTGACTGCGAGAACATTTGCAACGGTAGCACCTACGTTACCTGCACCAACAACTGTTACTTTCATAATAAATTGCCTCCTTATAATTTGAAAACGGCCTGTTCTTTTACCATAACAGAAACCGCTTTCGGAATGCCTTTTATCATGAATCACACTTATGATTCATTACGTGTAAATTATAACAAAGTCGGTTGTAAAAATCAATCTTTTTCCTTTAGTTTTTTTATTTTATCATAAATTAAGATTATATTTTTAAGACCTGCTAATAAGTAGTCAGACAACAAAAGAGACCCCTTTCTAAATGGGGTCTCTTTCCCGTCAACATTGGGCAAAAGCCACTAAAGTCTATCACCTCAGGACTGTTCTTCAAAGTCCTCTTTGCCAACTCCACAGAGTGGGCAAACAAAATCATCCGGCAGCTCTTCGAAGGGTACACCTGGCGCCAAATCGTAATCCGGGTCTCCCTTTTCTTCATCGTAAATCCAGCCACAAACCGTACAAACCCAAGTTTTCATAATGCCCCTCCTAACCATATAAATAGAATCGTCTCTATTAGGAAGTTTTCGCCTTGGTCAAAATGAAATCCTGCCAAGGAAAAATTAAATTCTGCCGCAGCGTCGTTTTACACCGGCAAAGAAATCATAGGGCACCGCCATGTTGCCATTGATGCCAGTCCCCATGGCAACATCCGGACGGTTTTCCCCATGAAAATCCGTGCCCCCCGTAGGCATCAAATCATATTTTTCGATCATATAGCCGGCAAAAGCAGCATCGTCCTCGGAATAATTGGGATAGAAGCGTTCCATACCATTTAGTCCCATGCTGTGCAAATGCAGGATAGCAGTCTCCTGCTCCTTGCGTGTAAGTCCCTTAAGGCCGATGTCTTTATGGAAATGGGCCAGCGACGTCACGCCCCCCGCTTCCTGTATCCGGGGCAGTGCTTCTTCGGCAGTGATGTTCACATCCAGTCCCAGCGCTGCTGCAGCAGGGTCAAGATAATTGTCCCAGAGAGGCTGCGCCCGGTCATACAAGTGCAGGGAAACCAAATACCGCATGATTGCATACCGGTCAACAGAACGTCCCAGGGCAAATTTCTTTACCTTGTCCAACGATATATCCACGCCTTTATGGGCTACGAAATCAATTATCTCCGGAATCCGCCCCTCCTTGATGGAACGAATCCGCTGATAAATCAGCTGAAACGACGGATGATTGGGGTCAAACCCCATGCAGACGATATGAATCTTGCGGCCGCTGTATTCTGCCGTTAGTTCCATGCCATTGATGAACTCAATTCCCTCCCGTTTGGCGGCTGCCGCAGCTTCATCGTTGCCGGCAATGTTGTCATGATCAGTCAAGGTAAAAGCCGACAAACCGCATTTTTTCGCCTCCTTAGCTAACTCTTCCGGACGAAAACTGCCATCCGACACTCTGGAATGAACATGTAAATCCACTATCTTCATTATGTTTCTTTATCCTTTCCTCGAAACTTCTCCTGGGCTAAGAAAAAATTATAGACAGCCTCTGCCGATGGCCGATTCATGCCCTCCACTTCGGCTAATTCTTCTACACTGGCCGCCTTGATTTTCGCCAAGGTGCCAAAGTGAGACCACAATGCCTGCCGGCGCTTGGGGCCAATTCCCACAATATGGTCCAAAACCGAAACCAGATTGCGCTTGCCGCGCAATTTCCGGTGATAGGTAATGGCAAAACGATGGGCCTCATCACGAATTCGCTGGATGAGATACAGCGCCTGGCTGTGTCGTGGCAAAACCACTGGCTCAGATTCCCCTTCCCGGAACACCAACTCAAACTGCTTGGCCAAGCCCACCACCGGTACTTCTTTATGGCCGGCCTGCTGGCGGATGATTTCCAGCGCCGATGAAAGCTGCCCCTTGCCACCATCGATGACGATCAGGTCAGGCAGCTCTTCTTTGGGAAGTCCCACATAGCGTCTGGTGGTTACCTCCCGCATGGACAGGAAATCATCGGGCTTGCCCTCGGTACTCTTAATCTTAAACCGGCGGTAATCGGATTTTTTCGGCAGCCCGCCTTCAAATACCACCATGGATGCCACAGTCTCACTTCCCTGGATGTGGGAAATATCAAAGCACTCCATGCGCTCCGGCGGCTGTTTCAGCCCCAAATAACGCCCCAGCTCCTCCACAGCCCCGCGGGTCTGGTCATTTGCCTGCTTGATCCGTGCCGCTTCGTCCTGCAAATATTTGGCGGCATTGCCTGCCGCCATAACCACGATATCGTGTTTCGTGCCACGCTGAGGACAAATCAACTGTACCTTGGCTCGCTTTTTCTTCTCTGACAGCCAGGCCTCCATGAGCTGCCGCTCTTCGTCGGGTAGTTCCCGGGGCAGCAGCACTTCCCGCGGAATAAAGGCGGCCCGATGGTAATACTGCTGCAAGAAGGCCGTAAGGATTGCCTCATCGCTTTCCTCTTCACTCCCCCGCAGCAGGAAATGTTCCCGACCGATCATTTTGCCGGCGCGAATGAAGAAAATCTGTACCACCACACCGATTTCTGACCGTGCCATTCCTACTGCATCCTGGTCACCGGAACCTGTTACGATATTCTGTTTTTCCGCAATTTTGCGGACGGCCAGCAATTGGTCCCGCAGCCGGGCAGCTATCTCGAAATGATAAGCCCCGGCTGCCGCCTCCATACGGTATTGCAATTCCTTTTCGACTTCTTCTGTCCGTCCCTCCAAGAACAGCAGCACCGCACGAATCATCCCATCGTATTCGGCCTTTTCGACTTTGCCGGCACAGGGGGCTAAACAGCGCTTGATATGATATTCGAGACAGGGACGCTCCTGAAGATGTTTGCAGGTTCTAAGCGGAAACAGCCGCCGCAAAAGCTTTAAACTCTCGTGAACAGCCGTCGCATTCGTATAGGGACCGAAATAACGAGCCCCATCTTTTAAAACCCGTCGCGTGATGAACACCCGAGGAAACTTCTCCTGCACCGTGACCTTCACATAGGGATAGGTCTTGTCATCTTTAAGACTGATATTATACCGCGGGCGGTGTTTCTTGATGAGATTGCATTCTAAAATCAACGCTTCGACTTCCGTATGGGTCATGATGATTTCAAAATCCGCAATATGCGACACCATCGCCCGGACCTTCGGCGTGTGATTTTTATTGGACTGGAAATACTGCCGCACGCGATTTTTGAGCACGACGGCCTTGCCTACATAGATAATCTTACCTTGATTATCCTTCATAATATAGACGCCGGGACTGTCCGGCAACAGCTTCAGTTTTTCTTCTACCACATCAGTCACACGCTCACTTCCTTCCATTCTTCTATATTACCACAAATCCGTCTCTGAATCTGTATACACCATTCATTATTCTTTTCAAGCATGGTGCTTATACCTTCACTTTATCATTGACCCCTTTTTCAAATTGTGCTACAATTCATGTCATAGTTGTTTTAGCAGCTGGTTCTAATACCAGTTAATTTACAACTATACCAAATAATTGTCAATAATATAAACCTATTTGTAAATCTAGGAGGTAATCCTATGTTTAAACGCATTCTTATTGCTAACCGCGGCGAAATTGCCGTTCGTATTATTCGTGCCTGCCAGGAGCTGGACATCGAAACCGTCGCTGTCTACTCCGAGGCGGATGCCAACGCTTTGCACGTCCAGCTGGCTGATCAGGCTGTCTGCGTAGGTCCGGCTGACGCCATGGAAAGTTATCTGAACAAAGAAGCCCTGCTGTCGGCTGCCAAACAGTCTCAGGCCGATGCTATCCATCCGGGCTATGGCTTCCTCTCCGAGGATGCGGATTTTGCCGAGCAGGTGACCAATGCCGGTATTACCTGGATTGGACCTATGCCGGAAACCATTCGCCTCGTAGGTGACAAGGATATCGCCCGGGCTTCCATCGCCCCGTCGGGTATCCCCATGGCCAAAGGCAGCGACCCGCTGACCAGCAACGAAGAGGCCATCGAAGTTGCCAAAGAAGTCGGCTATCCGGTCATCTTAAAACCGGTATCGGGCGGCGGCGGAAAAGGCATGTGCGTAGCCCACAACGAGGAGGACCTGCGCAACATCCTCTCCATGCTCGTGGATATTACCAAGACGAAATACTACTTCGAGCACTACATCGAGCGTTCCCGTCACGTGGAGGTTCAGATTGTTGCCGATAACTACGGTGAAGTCCTTCATCTCGGCGAGCGTGAGTGCTCCCTGCAGCGCCGCAACCAGAAACTGCTGGAGGAATCTCCCTCCATCGCTTTGACCCAGGATATGCGCGAGCGTGTGGGCCAGCTGGCTGTCAAAGCCGCTAAAAGCGTCCACTACTCCAACATCGGTACGGTAGAGTTCCTGCTGGACCTTTCGAACAACGAGTTCTATTTCATGGAAATCAACCCGCGCATCCAGGTCGAACATGGCATCACGGAAGCCGTTACGGGCATTGACCTCGTCCGCACACAGATTCGCATCGCTGCTGGCGAGGCCCTCGAATTCACGCAGAAAGACGTCACCTTTACGGGGCATGCCATCGAGTGCCGTATCAACGCCGAAGACCCGGACAACAACTTCCTGCCGTCCCCGGGTGATATCACCTTCCTCCATGAACCCAGCGGCCCCCGCGTCCGTTTTGACAGCGGTGTGACAGCCGGCCTTGCCATCGAACCCTACTACGATTCGATGATTGCTAAGATTATCGTCCATGGCCGCACTCGCGGTGACGCCATCAAAATCATGGAGCGCGCCTTGAAGGAATTCCGCATTGACGGTGTCAAAACCACGGTATCTCTTCACAAGAAAATCCTCAAAGATACCTACTTCCGCACTGGCAACATCGATACCCAGTTCATCAAGAACCGCATCGCCGTCTATGAGGCACAGGAAGAAGACAATAAGGGCAAATACTTCGCATAAGCAAAAATCTCTTTATATTGAAATAAAATATAAAAGCCTCCATAAGTTAGATGGATTCATCTAACTTATGGAGGCTTTTACAAATTTATCCACGTAGTTTTTACCAATTACAGTTTGCAGAGGAGTAGTACCCAGTTCGTGTTCGAGACAAATCGCCGGCGGCGGGGGGAGCCCTGCGAAACTCGCCACATCCTCAGCCGCCGCTAGGGACAGTGCCATAAACGAAGCGTTTGATGTTTTCCGTGAAGAACGAAATTTTTATCCTCACTGTTCGTCGAAAAATTGCTACCGTTCAAGCGAAGCGCGTTTTGCAACTTTTTCGATGCTTAATTAAAGATAAAAATTTCGTTTAGGAAAACA
>NZ_JAILKR010000086.1 GCF_024693525.1 Selenomonas sp.
AGTTCATTCAAAGAAAATCTGGTGACGCTGGCTATGTGGTTCCACCTGTTCCCATACCGAACACAGTAGTTAAGCACATATACGCCGAAAGTACTTGTCTGGAGACGGACTGGGAGGATAGGGAGTTGCCAGTTAAAGCAAAGCATTCACGATTGTGGATGCTTTTTTTGTGTATTGCTTTTCATTTCGTTTGAAATACGTTATCATATATAGTAGTGTAACTATGAATCTTTGGGGAGAAGGGATTGATAGACAATGCTACGCCTTTCGGTGAAAAATCTCAAGCAGGGCATGATAATCGCACAGAGCATCTATAATCAACATGGTGCTTGTTATTTGGTAAAAGGTCAGCCCATTACCAACGAATACATTTGCCAGCTTGAGAAAATTGGTATTCCAACGGTGGCGGTTACCTCTGCTAATCCAAATTTTCAGTTGATGCCGCCTGAGGATATTGTTCAGGAAAAAACACGCATCAATGCAATCGAAAAGGTTTATGATACCTTCCAAAGTGTCGAGGAAAAGGGACAGCTGGATATAGATGCTATGCAGGGAGTTTCGGAAAATATTATTTTCGATCTCATTGATCGCCGTGAGAATCTCGTTCAGCTGACGGATATTCGTCTGCATGATACGTATACTTTTGCTCACAGCGTTAATGTAGCAATTTTGTCGGCAATGCTTGGGATGCTTTGCCACTATACAAAACAGGATTTGTTGTTGTTGACTTTAGGGGCTCTCTTGCACGATTTAGGGAAAATCAATGTCCCGGCAGCTATTCTGACAAAGACAACGGGGCTTTCGGATGAGGAGTTTTCCATTGTCAAGCGTCATCCTTTGGATGGTGCGAAGCGCATTAAAGATATGGAACTGAGTCTGCCGTCGCCGGCGATTCTGGCAGCCATAGCATCGGAACATCATGAACATATCGATGGGCATGGTTATCCGCGGGGGCTTAAGGACAAACAAATTCATCGCTATGCAAAAATCGTTGCAATTGCCGATGTGTATGATGCATTGACCAGTGAGCGTCCGTATAAAAAGGCTTATACGCCTAATATTGCTTATAACATCATGAGAACTGTCAATCAAGGGCAGTTTGATCAGGATTTGCTCAAGTTGTTCTTTAATAATATCTCTCTTTATCCGACGGGCACGGTGCTCAAGACGATTTATGGGTATGGCATTGTCAAGAAATGCACTTTCGGCAAGACGGAGACGCCGACCGTGGTCCTCTTTGCCGATGAGGCTGCCAATATCCTCAGTGTTCCCCATACGGTTGACTTGTCAAAGGATCCTGCGGGCAATCAGGCAATCGAAATGGTTATAAATGACAATGACCTGCGTCATTTTATTCATGAAATCAATATTGACCCATCCATTTATTTGGTTTGATGGAATCTTTCGAAAAGGCCGTTTCTGTTTGCGGAGAGGGCCTTTTTTTGTTATACTAATGGGGTTAAATTAAAAGCTAAGGAGCGCGATGGGATGCGGCAAAAACGCAGACAGAAACGCAGTTATAAGCGCATCAAAATGGTATTGATGTTGCTGTTAGTGATACTGGTTGCTGTCATGGGAGTTGTCTGGGGACAGCATGTAAAAGAACATAACCAGTCGGGAATTGATGCGGCGATAGCCGATGATGAGATTGTCCATGTGATGATTCTGGGCATCGACAGCCGGCAAGGCGATACCGGCCGCAGTGATACCATGATGGTGACCGCTGTTGATACGGATAAGGGAAAAGCCGCACTGATGTCGGTGCCGCGTGATACGCGGGTGCCGATTGAGGGACATGGCTACGAAAAGATCAATCATGCCTATGCCTATGGTGGTCAGGAGCTCACGCAAAAATCTGTTGAGTCTTTGCTAGGCGTAAAGATTGACCACTATGTGTTGATTAATACCACGGCCTTTGAGCGCATCATCGATGCACTGGGTGGGGTGGATATCAATGTGGAAAAGCGCATGCATTACGAAGACCCTTGGGATGATAACGGTGGTTTGGTTATCGACCTTTACCCTGGGGAGCAGCACATGGATGGCAAGAAAGCCATCCAATATGTGCGCTATCGTGATGGTGAGGGCGATATCGGCCGCATAGGTCGTCAGCAGAAATTTGTCAAGGCTTGTCTGGCCAAGATGATTTCGCCGCAGATGCTGCCACGGCTTCCGAAGCTGATTGAGGAAATCAATTCGGCGGTTACGACAGATATGTCGCTCTCTGAGCTGTTGCGTTTTGCCAAGCTCATGAAGAGCGTTCATGATAACGGCCTTACGGCACAAATGGTGCCAGGACAGCCGGCATATCTCCAGGATGTCAGTTATTGGATTCCGGATATCACGGATTTGCGGCAGCTTATCATGGAGGAGTTAGGTCTGGAGTTATCAGAGGATGCCAAGGCTAAGGCTCAGGCGGATGAAGATGAATATATGAAATCCCTGCCGAAGAATATGCAGATTTTGGCGCAGTCCAAGAATTCCTCCGGAACAATCCAAGAGGAGGCAGTGGCAAAAGAGCAGGATAAAAAGCCGATGAAGCCGTCGCAGATTTCGGTTATGGTCATCAACGACAGTGGCATCAATGGGGCCGGTGCAGAAGTGGCCGGCATCCTGCAGCGCAAGGGATTTGTCATTTCTGGTGTGGAAACGGGTATCACCAGTTCCCGCACCCAGACGACTATCACTACGTCTACGCGCAATACCGATGTATTCTATGGCATGCCGTTCAAGTGTGTCATCATGGATGGCGGCAGTTCGAATCAAGCGGTAGTCCATATTGGGGTGGATTATCGAAAATAAGCAGAGGGTGACGGAGCTAGGCTCCGTCACCCTATATATGACGAACAAATATTCTTGAGGTGAAATGATTTTGGGTATGTTAAGAGTCAACGGGCTGGCCAAAGCCTTTGGCGTGGAAGAATTATTCCATGACGTAAACTTTGAGGTGAGACGTGGTGAGCGCGTCGGCTTTGTCGGTGCCAATGGTGCCGGTAAAAGTACCTTGATGAAAATCCTCATGGGACAGGTGGAGGCCGATGGCGGCCAGATTCAATTCGACAGTGCCGATACCATTGGCTACGTGGAGCAGCAGTCTGATTTTGGTGAGGGTACACTTTATGATGAGTTCCGCCGGGCCTTCGATGACATTATCGAATTGGGAGAGCGCAAGCGCGCTTTGGAAAAGAAGATAGCAGTGGACCATGATGAAGAGACCATGGCTGCCTACAGCAAAGTGGTGGAGCAGTTCGAACGCCTCGAGGGGTACGATTACGAAAGTCGAATCCGTCGGATAGCCTTTGGCCTTGGATTTACCGAAGAGGATTTTGCCAAGGATGTTCAGCATTTTTCCGGTGGACAGAAAACCCGTATCTGTCTGGTAAAGGCTTTGCTACGGGAACCGGACTTTCTGTTCTTAGACGAGCCGACAAATCACCTGGATATCCATATGATTGAATGGCTGGAAGGCTTTCTCAAGAGCTATAATGGCGGTGTACTGCTCATCTCCCATGACCGCTATTTTCTAGACAAAGTGGCAACCCGTATTATCGAATTAGAGAATAAAACGGTTACCAGCTACGAAGGCAACTACACCTATTTTATGAAGGTCAAGACGCAGCGCCGCGCGGCTTTGCAGTCAGCCTATGAAAAACAGCAGGAGCATATCCGGAAGACAGAGGAATACATCCGAAAATACAAGGCGGGCATCAAGTCTAAGCAGGCCCGCGGGCGCCAGAGCCAGCTCAATCGTTTGGAACGGATTGTCCTGCCGCCAGAGGATGCTACCTTTAACTATTTTGCTCTTAACACGCCGCCAGAATGTGCACAGCGGGTGGCGGAGCTGGAAGATGTATCGATGAACTTTGGTGGGCGTGAAATCTTTCAGCATATTTCCCTGTTGATTCGCAATGGAGATGGTGTGGCTCTGGTGGGTCCCAATGGTGCTGGCAAGACCACGCTGCTGCGGGTACTGGTGGGAGAATTGGAATCGCCCACCGGCCGGGTAAAAATTGGCAGCCGGGTAAAGATTGGTTATTTCTCTCAGCAGCATGAGGGTCTTCATATGGAAAATACCATACTTGATGAAATCATGTATGAGTACGGCCTTGGGGAAGAGCAGGCCCGTAAATATTTGGGGGCTTTTCTGTTCCATGGGGATGAAGTCCTTCGCCGCATTGGGGATTTGTCTGGTGGCGAACAATCCCGGGTGGCCTTCTTGAAGCTCATGCTGACTGGTGCCAACTTTTTGGTACTCGATGAGCCGACGAATCATTTGGATATTCCTGCCCGTGAGGCGGTGGAGGAAGCGCTCATGGCTTATCCAGGAACGTTCCTGGCCGTTTCCCATGACCGCTATTTCCTGGACAAGGTAGCCAACTGCACCCTGGAACTGGAAGAGGGTTCCATCACGGAGTATATGGGCAATTACAGCTATTACCTGATGAAAAAGGAGCTGGCAGAAGCAGAAGCGGAAGAAGAGCGCCTGGAGGCAGAAAAGGCAGCCAAAATCAAAGAAGCACGGGAGAAGGAAAAGCGGGCTAAGGCAATGAAGAAGGAAGGCGTTTTCCTGGTTCCTTCCGCAGCAGAAACAGCTAAGGCGGAGGAGAAGGCCAAGGCAGAATTGGGGCGCATCCAGAGCATGAGTGATGCCAAGCGCACGGAAATGATTCAGCGGGCTGAGGCGGAAATTGCCATGGCTGAGGCAGAACTCAAGGGCTTGGAATATCAGATGAATGACCCGGAGATTCAGGCCGACCCGGTGAAAAGTCAGGAGATTGCCGAGGCCTATGCGGCCAAAGAAGAGGAAATCGAGCAACGCTATGCGAAGTGGGAACGTTTGACAGAAGCGTAAGGAAAGGAGCAGCAGGCTATGGCAAATTCGGAATACCAGCAGATATCGCTGGGACTGCAAGACGAAGAAGAATTGGAAGGTCTTGTGGACAGTATAATTTTCGCCAGTGATGATGGACAATTTGCTGTATTTCGCCTGCGTCCGACTCATCAAAACAGCCGTGTCAATGTGACGGTGGGATCTGAGCCGCCGCTGGTGGGGCAGCAAATACATCTCAAGGGAAACTGGATTACCCATCCGCGGTTTGGCCAACAGTTCAAGGCCAGCAGCATGCGTCTTGAAGCGCCGACCAGCGTGGAAGGAATCGAACGGTTCTTGGGGTCAGGAGTTATTGAAGGCGTAGGTCCAGCGATGGCAAAACGCATTGTAGCCAAGTTCGGTGCCGATACCCTTGATATCATTGAGAAGAAGCCGCATCAGCTGGAATTGGTGGAGGGCATCGGCCATAAGACGGCCGAGAAGATTGTGGCCTCGTATATGGATCAGTCAGAGCTTCGCGATATCATGGTATGGCTCGAAAGCCATGGCGTTTCAGGTTCCTTTGCGGCGCGTATTTATAAGAAATACAGTTCCTTTGCGCTGGATATGCTGGAGAGTCATCCCTATCAGCTGGCTCAGGAAATCGAAGGCATTGGTTTTGCCACGGCGGATGCCATTGCGGCCAGCTTGGGAATGACAAGGGATAATGAGGACCGGGTGGCTGCTGGTATTGATTACGCCTTGCAGCAGATTTCGTTGAATGGACATTGTTGTATTCCCGAGGGTCCTTTGGTGGAAAAGGCGGCAAAGATTTTGCAAGTAGACAGGGACAGTGTCCGCAAAGTGCTGAAAAAGCAGCTGGATATGCAGCGGCTTTCCGTGGAATACGTGGGAGCCGACACCTTGATTTATCCGCCTTATCTCTATCGGGCCGAAAAGAAAGTGGCCAGAAAACTTCTATACCTGCAGAAATATGCCAATCCGCTGTCGGTGGCTGACCCGGATAAGCTTGTAACGGAATGGGAAACAATGACCGGGCTGGATTTGGCCAGGGAGCAGCGGGAAGCTATGGCTGCGGTACTTACCCATGGCATTTTCGTGTTGACTGGTGGTCCGGGTACTGGTAAGACTACTGTAGTCCGTGGTATGCTGGATATGCTGGAGTTGGCGGGATTGGAAATCCTGCTGGGAGCTCCAACGGGAAGAGCGGCAAAGCGTCTGGCTGAGGCAACGGGACGCAAGACCATGACTATCCACCGTATGTTGGAAGCCCAAGGCGGACGGCAGGAGGACGGTGGTTCTATGTTTGCCAAGGATTCGGATGAGCAGCTGGAAGCCGATGCCATCATTCTCGATGAAGTGTCGATGATGGATATTGTGCTCATGCAGCATTTCTTGGAGGCCGTTCCCGATGGCTGTCACGTGATTCTGGTAGGGGATGTGGATCAGCTGCCGGCAGTGGGGCCTGGGTCTGTATTAAAGGACATCCTGCGCTCGGGAACAATTCCTAGCGTGCGTTTGACGGAGGTGTTCCGTCAAGACGAGGAAAGTACGATCGTGCTCAATGCCCATGCCATAAATGCCGGCCGGCTGCCCCAGTGCCGGCAGACAGGAGATTTCCAATTTATCGAGTGCCTGGATGCCCAGCAGACGGCAGAAGTAATCGTCCGCCTTTGCCAGGAAACGCTGCCGGCGATGGGATATAACCCTTTGACCGATGCGCAGGTGTTGTCGCCGATGCACCGGCAGGAATGCGGGGTAGCGAACCTCAACAAGATGCTTCAGGATGTTTTGAATCCCAAAAGTCCCCGTAAGGCAGAATTCGTCAATAGTGTGCAGACTTTCCGATATGGGGACAAGGTCATGCAGACGAAAAACAATTATACGAAACAGGTATTCAATGGCGACATTGGCTTTATCACCGCTGTGGAGCCAAGTCATATCACTGTGAAATTCAGTGAAGAAATCAGTGCGGATTACGAAAAAAGTGAACTGGGAGAGCTGATGCTGGCCTATGCCATGAGTGTACATAAGAGCCAGGGAAGTGAATACCCGGTCATCATCCTACCGCTTACGCCGGGGCATCACATCATGCTGCAGCGCAATTTGCTCTATACAGCGGTGACCAGGGCCAAACGTCTTGTTATCCTGGTGGGAAGCAAAGCCGCTCTGTCGACGGCAGTGGAGAATGACCGCACGCGCAAGCGATACACATTACTGGCTGAACGATTGAGCCAAAAGCTGGAATGTTGATTATTTCATGCCATAGGTCCCATTTACCCGAACCTTTGGGAATGATAGAATAATAAGAGTGGTTCAATTCTAAGGGGGATACTATGTCTGTATTAACAATCATGTTGTTTTTGGCTTGTCCATTGCTGGTTTTTGCAGTCGGTGGCATTTTCCTGCGCCGCCGTCGTTATCCGCTGGCTGTCCTGGCAGTCCTGCTGGGAGTGACCGCTGCTGTTATCGGCGGTATCAACGGATTTCATGAGATGAAGGCACAGGTCGTGCACGAGTACAGCCAGGAATTGGATGGGGAATACAAGGCAGCCTTGGCGAAGAAGTACCAGCAGGCTGTAAATATTTTGCAGGGGCTGTCCTTTACCAAGCCAGACCCAGAGCAAATCGATAAAGCGCTGGAATTGCTGCATGATTTTGATAGCGCGCAAATTGCCGGAAAGATGGCCGATGACTGCCCCAATGCCGATGTACTTATCACCTATGCCAAGGCGATGAAACAGGTCAGCACCTATGGTGGGCATATGACCAATATGAATGTCAATGAGAATGCGGAGCTGCAAAAGCTCGTCGCCTCATTCCCTGATAATTACAATGGGGTTTTGCAGGATAAGATTATTCCGTTTAAGCGGTTGATTCTCGGCATGGAAAAGGAAGCCAAGAAACAAGCTAAGCTCGATGCGGAAAATGCAGCTTCCCATAAGCAGTCCATGAAGGAAGGGCAGTATGGCAACATTCGCCCCGGTGATCCGGAGAAAAAGATTCCTGCGGCCATGGGACAGCCTGACCATGTAAATTTCAGCAAGACTAGCGATGGGGAAATCAAGCAGTACGTGTTCAATCACAATGGCAAGAATTTTTACGTTTATACCAAAAATGGTGTGGTAACGGAAGTACGCTAATAATGGGGAAGACAACCCTCACGAAAAAAGAGCCGTTGACGTTTTCGTCAACGGCTCTTTAGCTGTTTATTTGTCGTTGCGGTAGTATCCGTGGCCGTGGCGGCCATGGTTATTCTCGTCTGCATTGTAGCAACCGTTGTGCTGGCGGCAATAGCCTGGGCCATAGTCACTGTCATCCTTGTTGCTGGAAGCGGCAAAAGCCGGGACTGCCGTGAGAACCATAAGGCCGGTGAGAAGCGCTGCTAATTTCTTTTTCATCATAAATTCCTCCTGAACAATTCATTATTTATCGTTTCTGGCTTTAGTATAACCGGTAGTTGTGACAAATCTGTTACAGAAAAAACTTATTTTTTATTTTCAGAGAAACCCCTTATAATGGTCAAGGTGAGGAGGCGATGCTATGCGGCTTTTGATTGCGGACGACAACGACGCAATTCGTGATATACTGGATAATTTTGCGCGGGGATCCGGCTATGAAACCGTTCTGGCGGTGGATGGACAAGACGTGTTGGATAAATGGCAGGCGGGGGGGATTGACCTTATCCTGCTGGATGTAATGATGCCAAAGCTCGATGGCTTTGCAGTTTGCCGAAAAATCCGGCAGCAGTCGGATGTGCCGATTATCATGATTACGGCCCGGGGCGAGGATTACGATCGGATTATGGGACTGGAAATCGGCGCCGATGACTACGTGGTAAAACCCTTTTCGGCCCCGGAGGTTATGGCGCGGGTCAAAGCGGTGCTCCGGCGGCTGCAGCTGATACAGCGAGAGGAGCCGATAGATCGCGGCCATAAGCTGGGGAATATGGTACTTGACGTGCAGCGCGGTGTCATCGAAGTGGCGGGAAAAGGTGTCCGGCTGACCCATAAGGAGTTTGACCTCCTCAGGCTCCTCGCCGAATATCCCGGGCAGTTGTTTTCCCGGGATAAATTATTGGATACGGTTTGGGGCTTTGATTACACAGGGGACATTCGTACGGTGGATACCCATATACGGCGTTTGCGAGCAAAGCTGGAGCAGGCAGGGCTTAATGGCTGTTCCATTGGCACGGTTTGGGGCCGGGGATATCGTTTGGAGGTTCAGCCATGAGAAAAAAGCGTTTGACCAAGCGATTGCTCCTTCATTTTTCCGTGACGCTGATTCTGTTTGCCCTGATTATGGGCAGTGTGTTTTCCTGGCTGTTTACCCACTATAATCAGCATGTTCATGAAGAAGAAACCATGCAGCGGGCTCTGACCCTGGCTGCAGCTATTCCAGTCATGAAAGACAGCCATCAGTTCTTAGCGGCAGCGGAGGATGAGCCGGCTGTGGAAGAAAGCAGCGGCAGGATGCGCCATGGCCATCATGGACGCATGGTCCATTCAAGTGAGCGGGGAAATGGTACCGCCCAGCGGGAAATGGACTGGTGCCGTCAGCAGTATAGTGTCCAGGACACTGGGGGCAGGGAGGCGAATCAGCAGGCAGGCGAATTTTTGCAGCAGCTGGATTCTTTGGCTCAGGGCAAGGTTTGGCTGGTGGCGGAGAAGAGCCGCACGATTTTGGCCTATGGCGAAAATACTGGCGAAGAACGCGGCCAATTGCCGGCACCAGTCAATGAAATGCTGCAGCAGGTGCTGGCCGGGCAGACGGCGGTGAGTCATGACTTTGGTGCCCTGCTGGATACGCCGTCCGTTACGGTGGGGGCACCAATCAAAGATAAGGATGACAGGGTAATCGGTGCGGTGTTGATTCACCGCCCCTTGGAGGACTTGCAAAATACCATTAACGGCGGTCTGCGCCTGTTGGCTATCTCGGTACTGTTGGCCATGGTTTTGGCCGGAGTTCTGGCGGTGCTGCTGGTCCGTCGGTTTATTCGCCCCCTTTATCGCATGCAGCATGTTTCCCGGGCCTATGCCCAGGGGAATTATGGTGAGCGAACCGGCATTCGCCAACAGGACGAGATTGGCATGTTGGCGGCGGATATTGATGTGTTGGGGGGGAAACTAGCGCAAGCAGAGCAAGAGCGGGCAGAGCTTTCCCGTCAGCGTCAGGAGTTTTTGGCGGCGGTTTCCCACGAATTGCGGACGCCGCTGACAGTTCTTCGCGGCACTTTGGAGTTGTTGTTTTCCGGCTTGGTAACGCAAAAGGCAGAGCGGCAGAAGTATCTCCAGCAAGTCATGAGCAATTTGTCGGCCTTAGAGCGGTTGGTGGGAGATTTGCTGGAGCTTACACGGCTGCGGAATACGGGCTTTTCGGTGGGAAAGGAACCGTTAAACCTCTGTGATGCCTTTGAAGATGCCGTGGAACAAATGCGGCCGGCGGCGGCTAAGAAAAATTTGCAGCTGCGGGTTGATTTTGTGGAACCATTGCCCATTCAGGGCGATTATGGGCGGCTTCGCCAGCTTATGTTGATTCTTTTGGATAATGCCGTGAAGTTTTCCCATGACGGCGGTGAAATCCTAATTCAGGGAAGGCGGCAGGGGGAAAACTGGCAGGTCATGGTGGAAGACCATGGCTGTGGCATCGAACCTGCGGAACTTCCCCATATCTTTGACCGGTTCAAAACCAATCGAAACCGCAATGAGCAGGGGACGGGACTGGGGCTTACCATTGCCCGGGAAATCGCTAGCCGGCATGAGATGGAAATAACCTGTGAAAGCGAGCTGTCAAAGGGAACACGATTTATCATCAAGGGGGATTTTTCACTGGTAAACCCTGAATAATGGCGTTATAATTATGTATACTTGTTTGAATGTGTAAGAAGATAAGGAGGGCTTCTTTGATGTTATATCCGATGAAGTTGGAAGCACCATTAAAAGATTATCTTTGGGGCGGTACGCGGCTTAAAGACGAGTACGGAAAAGAAACAAAGCTTGACAAGGTGGCGGAAAGCTGGGAGCTTTCCTGCCATAAAGATGGCGAAAGCATCATTAAAAATGGCGAAGCGGCTGGTCAGCCCCTGACGGCCTGGCTCAAAAAAGCGGGCAGTGGGGTCTTGGGCAGCAAAGCGGAAAAATTCCCCTATTTCCCGTTGCTCATTAAACTTATCGATGCCAAGGGAAGCCTTTCGGTGCAAGTTCATCCGGATAATGAATACGCCATGCGGGTAGAAGGGGAATACGGCAAAACCGAAATGTGGTATATCGTGGACTGTGAACCGGGGGCAAGTCTGCTTTACGGGTTCAATCGCGAGATTACCAAAGAGGAGTTCAAGCGGCGCATCGAGGACAATACCTTGCTGGAGGTATGTAATAGGGTTCCCGTTCATAAAGGAGATGTGTTCTTCATCGATTCGGGCACTTTGCATGCCATTGGTGAGGGGATTCTGATTTGTGAGATTCAGCAGAGTTCCAATTCGACGTACCGCATTTACGATTACGGCCGGGTGGGCAGCGATGGTAAGCCGCGGGAGCTTCATGTGGACAAGGCCTTGGACGTGACGAAACTTGCGGTACCGACCCGGGGAACCAAGCCGCTGGCTCATATCGATATCATTCCCGGGGCCAAGATGGAACTCTTGGCTGAGTGCGAGTATTTTACCGTTTATCATGGGAATTTGATGGATTTGTGCAGTCTGACCGTGGGACGGGATTCGTTCCAATGTGTTACCGTCCTGCAGGGAAATATGCGGGTGGTAAAAGCTGGTCAGGAACTAGAACTTTCTAAAGGGGATACGGTATTTTTACCGGCTGGTCTTGGGGATTATTCCCTGGTGGGCCAGGCTGAATTTATTTTGAGTAAGTTGTAATAGGAAAATGAGAGAAAAACATACAATCAATATGCTTCAGGGGCCCTTAGCAAAACCTATGGTTCTTTTTGCCTTGCCTCTAGCCTTGACGGGAATTTTGCAGCAGTTATTCAACACTGCCGATGTACTGGTGTTGGGACAGTTCGTGGGAACTACGGCGTTAGCTGCGGTGGGCAATAACTCCCCGATTATCGGCCTTTTGGTCAACCTCTTCATGGGGGTGTCGTTGGGAGCGAATGTGGTTATTGCCCGGTTTATTGGCGCCCATAATTTAAAAGAAACGACGCAGGCGGTGCATACCTCCTTTTGGCTGGCGTTGATTTTGGGGGTGGCCATGGCCGTGCTGGGGGAGCTAATGGCGGCTCCCATGCTACAGGCACTTGGTGTTCCCGTGGAAGTCATGCCGTCGGCTGAGTTGTATCTGCGGGTATACCTGCTGGGCATGCCCGCCATGGGACTCTATAACTTTGAGTCGGCGATTTTCCGGAGCCGTGGCGATACCCAGACGCCGCTAAAGGCGTTGGTGGTGGCCAGCGTCTTGAATATCGTGCTGAATCTGGCAGCGGTGACGCTGCTGGATTGGGGCATTGCGGGGGTGGCAGCCGCCACGGCGATTTCCAGTTATGTCAGTGCTTGGATGCTTTACGACAATCTCTGTCATGCCCATGGAATCATCCGCATTGAACCCGGTGCCATTCGCATGATATCTTCCTATGCTAAGGAAATCCTGCGGATTGGTGTTCCGGCGGGAATCCAGGGAATGGTGTTTTCTCTTTCGAACCTCGTAATCCAGGCGGCAATTAATAGTTTGGGCGCTGAAGTCATGGCAGCTTCGGCCTCGGCCTTTATCATCGAAATCAATATCTATGTATTCTTGATTGCCTTCGGTCAGACCGTTACGACTTTTGTAAGCCAGAATTACGGTGCAGGCAATCTGCCCCGATGCCGGAAGGCTACCAAGGTGGGCATGCAGGTAGCCATGGTGGTCATCGCCTTTTTGTCGGGAATAGCCTGCCTGTTTTCCGATGAACTCTTGGCTTTGTTCAATGCATCGGCCGCCGTTATTGAAATCGGCCGCATCCGTGTATGGTACATTGTGGGATTTTATTTTGTCTGCGTATTTATCGAAGGTTTGTCAGGGGCCATGCGCGGCTATGGATATTCCCTGCCGCCGGCATTGCTGATGCTGGCCACAGTTTGCGGCGTACGCATCCTATGGATTTATACGGTTTTTGTGGAGAATCACGATTTTAAGACCATTATGCTATGCTATCCAATCAGTTGGACGATTACCGCCGTGCTGCTGGTGGGCATCTACCGGTTCTATCGGAAGCATATCAAGGTGATTCACGTATAAGCAGTGCAGGTGTTTTTTTCTAGCATAGTCTTGCCTGAGCGAATCTTCCTGCGTATAATATTGAACGGTATAGTATAACGAGGTAAAGGAAGATGTAACTATGGAACAGAACACAAACCAGCCCAAGGCACGTGGGATTGCGCTGCTGCCAATTCTCGTTTTTCTTGTGCTCTATTTGGGGGCTGGTATTTGGTATGAGTATATCGCCCCCATTGAGGGAAAAATGGGATTCTACGTGATGTCGGTGGTGGTGGCCTTCGGCGTAGCACTTATCGTGGCTTTCCTGCAGAATCGGAAAAAACAGTTTATCGGCAATATCCAGCTTTGCGCTAAGAGTATCGGCGATGTCAATATCACGATTATGCTCTTTATCTTTTTGATGGCCGGAGCCTTCAGCGGCATCGCGAAAGCGGCCGGTGGTGTGGAGAGCACCGCGCATTTGCTGCTCAACCTAGTGCCGGCAGCCTTTGCCGTTCCCGGGCTTTTTATCATTGCCTGTCTGATTTCCATGTCCATGGGAACCAGCGTGGGAACGATTACGGTATTGGTGCCGATTGCGGCTTCCGTTGCTGAGAGCGCTGGATTCAGCCTGCCGCTTATCGTGGGCACGGTGGTGGGGGGAGCCATGTTTGGCGACAACTTGTCCTTCATTTCCGATACCACTATTGCTGCTACGCGTACCCAGGGAACCCGTATGCAGGATAAGTTCTTTGCCAACCTGAAAGTGGCACTGCCGGCAGCATTGGTTACTTTGGTGGTGCTCGTGGTGGGGGCTTTCAACAGCAATGTTGCCGAGCTGGGGTCCTTTGATTATTCGCTGCTGTTGGCGATGCCCTACTTCATCGTATTGGTACTGGCCATTACCGGGATGAATGTTTTCACGGTGCTGGGGACGGGAATCTTCCTGTTTTTGGTACTGGGAATTGCCACCGGAGCTACGAATTTCTCCGAGGCTTTTTCGGCCATGGGGGTTGGTACCAATGGTATGTTTGAGACTATGATTGTCACGATTCTCGCAGCATCCATCAGCGCCATCATGCGCGATGGTGGTGGGTTTGAGGCGATTTTGTCCTTTATTCGCAAGAATTTTAAGGGCATTCGCGGTGGCCGCCTGGGGATTGGCCTCCTGACGGTGCTCATGGATATCGCCACGGCCAATAATACGGTGGCCATTGTGGTGGCTGGCCCCATTGCTAAGACCATCAGTGAGGAATATGGCATCGACCCGAAGGATAGCGCTTCGATTCTCGATACTTTTTCTTGCATCACTCAGGGAATCATTCCCTATGGGGCGCAGCTGTTGATTGCCTCAGCTTTGGCGGGGATCACCAGTCTCAGCATTATTCCATATCTCTTTTATCCCTTCTTCCTGGCAGCATCGGTCAGTCTTTGGATTTTGCTGTCAGCCAAGAAAGCCTAAGATTATTAAAGGGGCTGTGAAAGCCGGTGGTTAACAAGCCACAGACTTTCACAGCTTTTTTTTGTTGTAAGCGAAAAAGAATTTTCACAGATGTTGGAAAAATGTTTCTTTACAGAGGAATATGTGCTACAATGTTTTTAAAGGAGATGTGTAAACATGTTAAAAGCGCATAAGTTAGCAATCATTGGTTTGGGTCATGTTGGTTCGGCTGTGTTGGCAAGAGCGATTGCCTGCCAGTTAGTTGCTGAGATTGTCTGCATCGATATCAAGCCGAAGGTGGCACATGGTGAAGCCGTGGATGCGACGCATTCCATTGCCTGTGCATTGACACCAAATGTTCATGTATATTCCGGTGGTTTTGAGGAAGTAAAAGACGCAGATGTCATCATCTGTGCAGCTGGCCCGAGCATCTTGCCGGGGGGCGTCATGGATCGTTTGACACTGGCCAAGGAGAACATTGCCGTCATTCGCAGCATCATGACGGAGGTTACGAAGTACACCCGGGAGGCAATCTTCATCATGATTACCAATCCCCTTGATGTTACGACCCATGTGGCAGCTACGGAGTTTGGTTATCCGGCGGGGAAACTTTTCGGTACGGGAACGACGCTGGAGACGTTGCGCTTCAAGAGCATTCTCGGTGCCCATTACCATGTGGATCCGACGGATGTGCAGGGCTATATGTTGGGTGAGCATGGCAATTCAGCTTTCCCGGCCTGGAGCACCGTCAGCATCGGAGGTGTGGGGCTGGATAAACTCGATGATTTCTTCGACCATGACGAAAAATTCGACCGCGAGAAAGTTGGCGGGGAAGTTGTCAACACGGCGTATGACGTGCTGAATTCTAAGGGGTGGACCAATACGGGTATTGCCATGGGGGCCTGCCGTTTGGCCAAGGCCGTGCTTTACGATGAGCATGCGGTGCTGCCGGTATCAATGCCCTTTTCCGGGGAATATGGCATCGAGGATGTATCCCTGTCTCTGCCAAGTGTCATCGGCAAGGATGGTGTGCTCAAACGCGTGCCGCTGCCGTTGCCAGCTGAGGAAGAAGAAGCACTTCGCAAGAGCGCTGAGAGCGTAAAAGCAGTTCTGCGTGGCAATGGCGTTATCGCTTAATAATTTGTGTAAGGTTTGACGGGGCAATTTGTCCCGTCAATTTTTTGGGGAAGGGACAAGCAAAAATTGGAAACCTGTTACGGTTTTTCATGGTAGAATAGAAATAGCATAAAACGAAGGGAGTATTTTCGGATGCTTTATACACTGGAAAACAAAAAGCTCTGTGTACTGGTACGCAGTCAGGGCGCAGAGCTGCGCTCCATCAAGGAACGCGAAGATGAGACGGAATATCTTTGGGATGGCAATCCCGAGTGGTGGAAATACAGCTCACCGGTACTCTTCCCTATTGTGGGGAAACTGCTGGATGGCAAATACACGGTAGACGGCAAGGAATATAAACTGCCGGGCCATGGACTCGGACGCATTTCGGAATTTGAGCTCGTATCCCGGGAGGAGACCCGCATCGAGTTTGTTTTGAAATGGACGCAGGAGACGTTGGCGGTCTATCCCTGGAAATTCCAGTTGAACATCGCCTATGAATTGGAGGACAACCAGATCAAAGTCATTTGGAAGATACAGAATCTCGATGACAAGCATATGGTTTATTCCATTGGTTCTCATGGTGCCTTCCGCTGCCCCATTGTGGCAGGTGAGAGCTTTGAGGATTGCTATCTTGAGTTCAACGCCAGTGAAGATATGAAAAATCTGCCCATCGACAGCAAGGGGCAGATTCAGCATGAGTATGGCGACCAGGCAGTCAAGGGGACGAAACTGCCTCTCAACTATGAGATGTTCAAAAAGGACGCCTTGGTCTACGATGCTCAGCAATCCGATACGGTCAGCATCTGCTCCACCAAGAGCGATAAAAAAGTAACGGTTCAGGCTAAGGGATTTCCCTACTGGGGCTATTGGACGCCGAACAAGGGCGGTGCACCCTTCCTCTGCATCGAGCCATGGCATGGCCATGCTGACTATGTGGACTTCCAGGGGGATTTCAAGGATAGAGAAGGCAGCGAGACGCTGGCCCCGGGCGAGGAGAATATAATCAGTTATACGATAACGATTGGCTGAGGGAAAACGCTTCATTCAAAATTTAATCCAGCTGATAAGAACGCCGACAGGTATGACCTGTCGGCGTTTTGCATTTTCTAGGATAAGGTTCATTTTTTCTGATAATTATGCATTATTTTGGATTGTTAGCTATTTGTTAGTCATATATCATATAGATATGATAAGGAATAATAAGATACACGATGGGTGAAACGGAGGATTCCATATGAGTGTAGCGATAAATGTGGACAATGTGGTCAAGAAGTACGGCGATTTGACGATTATCCCCGGACTTACGGAGCACATAAAAAATGGGGAGTTCTTTACGCTTCTCGGGCCGTCGGGCTGTGGCAAGACGACGCTTCTGCGCATGATTGCGGGATTTAACAGCATCGAGGGCGGAGAAATCAAATTTAACGAGCAGGTCATCAACGATATCCCTGCCCATAAGCGCAACATCGGCATGGTGTTCCAGAGCTATGCGATATTCCCCCATCTTACGGTACGGGAAAATGTCGAGTATGGTTTGAAGCTCCGCAAGATGCCAAGGGATGAGATGAAGAAAAAGGTGGACAAGATTCTTGATGTGGTGCAGATTACTGAGTATCAGGATCGCTTGCCGGAGCGCCTGTCGGGCGGCCAGCAGCAGCGTGTGGCTTTGGCCCGCGCCATTGTCATCCACCCCAGCGTATTGCTGATGGATGAGCCTCTGTCCAATCTCGATGCTAAGCTGCGTGTGGAAATGCGGTCGGCAATCCGGGAGGTACAGAAGCAGGTGGGAATTACTACGGTCTATGTCACCCATGACCAGGAAGAAGCCCTGTCGATATCGGACCGTATTGCGGTCATGAAGAAAGGTGTCATCCAGCAAACTGCTTCGCCGCATACGATTTACACGCGGCCCTATAACGTATTTGTCTCCACCTTTATCGGCCATTCCAATCTGTTCAAAGGCCATATCGAAGCCGCGGGCGGCGAAAAAAATGTGGTATTGGCCGATGGTTATAAGATGACGATGACTACTTTGAGCGAAGAAGCTGCCGATGGGCAGGAAGTGGTCATTTCGGTGCGGCCGGAGGAATTTTCCATCTGCCGGGAGGGGGAAGGCGTCCGTTGCAAGGTGGCCACGAAAGTATTTTTAGGCAAATATGTCAATTACAGTCTGGAATTTCCCGAGGAGATGCTGGTTCCCAATCAGCCCTCTATCGAATACAGCCAGGATCTTGGCCATGCGGAAAAGCTCCTGGAAGTAGGGGATATGGTTTATCTGAAACCGAATGCCATGAAAATCAACATATTCGTAGCCGATGGCAGCCGCAGCTTGATGGAAGGTGTGGTGGAAAATGAATAAACGATTTCAATGGGATTTTTGGGCATGGATTACCCTGCTATCCATCGTAGTCTTTGGCCTGTTTTTGATTTATCCGCTGTTCTCCCTGTTTGTCAGCGCCTTTCAGGATGCGGCAACAGGGAACTGGTCGATGCAGAATTTCGTCCACTTCTTTGAACGCAAGTATTACTACCAGTCCATGATAAACAGCTTCACCGTTACGACCAGTGTCACGATACTGGCCGTGATAATCGGCACGGCGCTGGCCTATTTCATGACACTTTATCGGGTGCGTTGCAAGAGCGTCGTGGAAATCTGCATCATCATATCGCTGTTGTCGCCGCCCTTTATCGGCGCCTATTCCTGGATTTTGATTGGCGGCCGCAGTGGTATCCTGACGCGCTGGCTGGCTGATTACGGCATTGATTTTCCATCGATTTACGGCTTTGCGGGGATTCTGCTGGTGCTTACGCTGAAGCTTTACCCCTTTATCTATCTCTACGTGGCCGGTGCCATGAAGAATATCGATTCAGCGCTTATCGAAGCAGCTGAAAGCCTTGGCTGCAGCGGCATCCGCAAGGTGGTAACGATTATCCTGCCGCTGATTACGCCGACGATTTTGGCGGGAGCCTTGATGGTCTTCATGAATGCTATGGCAGATTTCGGTACGCCGATGCTCATTGGCGAAGGCTTCAACGTCATGCCGGTAATGATTTATTCCGAGTTCATCAATGAGGTTGGCGACCAGGCTAATTTTGCCGCGGCTATGGCAGCAATCATGGTACTTATCACCTCGACGATTTTTATGTTGCAAAAATACGTCGTGAATCGCAAATCCTTTACCATGAGTTCGTTGCGGCCGATGCAGACCGGGGAGCTTCACGGTGTCAAAAATCTGGTCATGCATGCCTGCATCTATCTGCTGGTGGCGCTTTCGATGATTCCGCAGCTGGTGGTCATCTACACGTCGTTCCTCAAGACAAACGGTTCGATTTTTGTGGATGGGTATTCGCTGGACAGTTACATCCGGATTTTCAATGAACTGGGAACGGCGATTTCCAATACGTATATTTTCAGCACGGCTGCTATGGCAGCAATCGTATTCTTGGGCATGACGGTGGCCTATCTCACCACGCGCCGCAAGAGCTGGCTCACAGATATCATCGATACGCTTACGATGTTCCCCTACATCATCCCCGGGTCTGTCCTTGGTATCACCCTGCTCTTGGCTTTTAACGAAGAACCTATGCTGCTTTCGGGCACGGCGCTCATCATCATCATTTCCCTGGTTATTCGCCGTTTGCCCTATACCCTGCGCTCGAGTTCAGCTATCCTCTATCAGCTGAGTCCGAGCCTGGAGGAGGCGTCCATAAGCCTTGGCGCATCGCCGGTAAAGACCTTCTTTAAGGTCACGGCGGTCATGATGCTGCCCGGCGTTATGAGCGGTGCCATCATCTCTTGGATTACCGCCATCAACGAACTGAGTTCTTCGGTTATCCTGTTTACCGGTGCCACTAAGACCATGTCGGTAGCCATCTACACGGAAGTTATCCGTGCCAGCTACGGCACCGCAGCGGCACTGTCGACCATCCTGACGTTAACGACCATCACGGCCATGGTGATCTTCTTTAAGGTATCCGGCCGCCGGGATGTTACGTTATAAATCCGTATAAGAGGTTATAGGGAACAAAGGAGGAATTATTCATGAAACTCAAAAAGATTATTGCTACGCTCTTGGGCGCAGCAATGCTGACTACCTGCTTTGCCGGCTGTGGCGGTGACAAACAGGCTGCCAAGGGTTCGGCAGGAAGTGGCGATGACGAAAACAAGATTGTCATTTACTGCCCGCATCCCCTGTCCTTTATCAATCCGCTCGTGGAAGAGTTTGAAAAGGAAAGCGGCGTCAAAGTGGAAGTTGTGGCAGCTGGTACCGGTGAGCTGTTAAAACGCGTGGAATCCGAGAAAGCCAATCCGCTGGCCGATATCTTCTGGGGCGGTTCCCTTTCGACGATGAAACCGAAGGCTGACCTTTTTGAGCAGTATAAATCGGTCAACGAAGACCACATTCAGCAGGCTTTCAAGAATGAAGAGGGTTCCATCACCCGCTTCACGGATATCCCCAGTGTAATCATGGTCAATACGGACCTCATCGGCGACATCAAGGTTGAAGGCTATGAAGACCTGCTGAATCCAGCGCTTAAGGGCAAAATCGCCATGGCTGACCCGTCAAAATCCTCGTCCTCCTATGAGCATCTCATCAACATGCTCTATGCGATGGGCAAAGGCAATCCGGACAACGGCTGGGATTACATCAAGAAATTCTGCGCCAACCTCGATGGAAAACTCCTTTCCGGTTCCTCGGCAGTCTACAAAGGCGTAGCGGATGGTGAATATGCTGTAGGCTGCACCTTCGAAGAAGGTGGCGCAAAATATGTTGCCGATGGTGCCCATGTAAAACTTGTTTACATGAAAGAGGGCGTTATCTCCAAACCAGACGGCATCTACATCATCAAAAATGCCAAACACATGGAAAATGCGAAGAAATTCATCGATTTCATTACGAGCAAAAATGCCCAGACGTTGATTACGCAAAAACTGCATCGCCGCAGTGTCCGCGATGACGTCCCGGCACCAGTAGGCCTCCTGGAAAAATCCCAAATCAACACGATTACGGACGATGAGGCAGTGGTAAACAAGAACAAGAAATCCTGGCTGGATAAATTCAAAGATATCTTTACTAGCGTACAGTAAAATATAAGAATCAAAAAGATGGTGTTTTTATATCTTGGGATATGGAAACACCATCTTTAGATTCAAGGATGGTGTTGTCTGCATCAATAAGATATAATAAGAACAAAGATAAAATTAGGGGCGAGTGATATGCAGCATAGATTTCAAGATGAGGTCAGAGGGGCGTTGATAAAATATGCTTTGGTTCCGGTCTTTGTTCTAGCTGTCGTAGGCTCGGTGCTGATGCTGTTAAGTTGGAAGCATTATGTAACCGATGCGAACCACGAGCAGCGCGAGATGGTAACCGATGTCATGCATGGCATTTTTTCTGATTATTGGCGGCGAACCGAGCGGGCAGTGGAAACATTGTCGGCGGAAGCGGACCTGCGGGAGTGGCAGGTAAATCCGGGGAAGCGGGCCGAAATCTATCAGTATCTTTATCATGAGGTAAATATTGCCCACGATGGGACGCAGTTTTATCTGGTGGATACCCAGGGAAATATCCTGTTGGGCAGTCAGGAGACGCTGCCGATGGCGATGCAGCCCTTCCATCAGGAGTGGGGAATCCTCCATCGCATGAGCGAGGGGAAAGGTGAGCCGGTAGTGGAGTTTGTAAGCCGGGGGGATACCGGACGGCATGATTTGCTTATCGGACAGGCTGTGGTGTATCGAGGACAGCTGGAGGGTTGGTTTTTCTTTCTGATTCCAGGGGGGTATCTGGAAAATAACATCGTCTCGGGCAATACAGACTTTATTTTGGCCGATTCCTTTGGCAATGCGCAGATTGTGACGGGCGCGGCTGGGGCCGTAAGGATGGGGAAGGTGACGGAGCCTTTTGTCTCGGCTGAAAATGGCTTGGTGCAGGTGCGGAATCGGGAATACTATGTGACCAGCGAATCGGTTCCGTCGGTGGAATCGGTACAGGGCTACCGGGTCTATGCCATATCGCCGGTAACGGATTTGCTGCTGCGGTATGCTCTTGGTGCAGGTATCCTTTTGGGAATCGTGCTGATTATGGTGCCCATCATCCTGGTGAGTGCTCGGCGTGAGAGTTTGGCTCGTTCCCAGGCAGTAAATGACCTGGTGGATGCGTTTGCGGCAGTCAAAGAGGGGCGGCTGAACAATCAGCTGGAGGTTCATGCGGGCAGTGACCTGGCGATTATCGAGGAGGAATATAACCGTATGACGGAAAGCCTGCAGAAGCTTATCCGCCAGAATGAAGAGGAGACACGGGCTTCGGTTATTTCCGAGGTGCGGCAGCTGGAATCCCAGTTCAATCCTCATTTTTTGTTCAATACGCTGGAAAATATCAAGTTCATGGTAAAGATGGACAGTGAGGCTGCCATGAAGATGATTCACGCCCTTTCCGCTCTGCTTCGCTACAGTCTCCATGAGGAAACCCGCCGGGTGAAACTGGCCAAGGACATCGAGTACCTTCACAGCTATATGGAGATTCAGCAGTATCGCTTTGGTGAACGGCTTCACTATAGTGAGTTTATTGATGAAGCCGTAAGGAATTGTCTGATTCCCAAGCTGTTGTTTCAGCCGGTGTTAGAAAATGCCATCAAATACGGCGAAGACGATGATGGGCGGATTGAAGTGCGTTTGAGTGTTACGGTGATGGAGGAGGACTTGCTGGTCATTGTGGAGGATAAAGGCCTGGGGATGTCGAAAACTGTATTTGACCATTTGCAGCAGCTCCTGCGTGAGGGGGAGAACAACACAGTGCATAAGGGCGTCTACAATGTCCATCGCCGCATCCAGCTGATGTTTGGCATGGATTATGGCGTGAAACTCGGTCAGCCGCCAGCGGGCGGCACGCGGGTGGAGATGCGGCTGCCGAGACAGGAGGGGGATCATGTTAAAACTTTATATCGCTGAGGATGAGGAAATCATCCGTCGCGGCCTTATTTGTACGGTGGATTGGCTGCGGCTCGGCGTCAAAGTGGTAGGCGATGCGCCCGATGGCCGGACGGCACTCGCAGGAATTCGTGAGACCAAGCCCGATGTTGTGCTGACGGATATCAAGATGCCCCGCATGGACGGCCTGGCACTGGCTCGGGAATTGCAGGCCGAGCACAATCACGCAAAAGTCATTTTTCTGACCAGTTATGCTGATTTTGACTATGCGCAGGAAGCGGTACGCCTGCAAGCTGCCGATTATCTGCTAAAGCCTATTGATGAAAACGTGCTGGCCCAAGTGCTGGGACGGCTGGAAACTGCCAAGGAGGAGCCGCTGCCAGAGGAAACTGGCCCCGTGGATGGGGCCGGAAAAAACTGGACGGATGAACTCATACGCGAATATTATAGTGGCAATCCCTATGTGAAGCATGTTTTGACGGCTATCAAGCGTGGCTATCAGGGGAAATTGAGCATTGAGATGCTGGCGGCGGAGCAGGGGGTATCCATGAGTTATCTTTCGCGAAAAATCAAGGAAGAGACTGGCCTGACATTTGGCAGTCTGTTGGCCCGGTACCGGCTCAAAAAGAGTCTTGAACTCTTGGCGGCGGGAACCTGGCGGGTTTACGAGGTGGCCGAACAGACAGGCTTTGGCGACTATAAAAATTATTGCATCGTGTTTAAAAAATACCTGCACACGACGCCTAAAGCGTTTATGCAGCAGGTAGCTGGCGGTTTGAAGCTGGAGGAATAAAGGCATAACAAAAGACCAACCCGGTGGGTTGGTCTTTTGTTATGCCTAATATATCAGGACTCCAGAACGGTTTCGAGTTCTTCAAGAGTCTTTTGTTTGCTTTCCTTGCCCAGGCCGATGACAATTGCCGATACGATGATGAGCACGGAGGCAAACATCATGAAAATAGTATTCATGCCCATAGCGCTTCCCAGCATAAGTCCGACCAGCATCGGGGCAAGCATACCGCCAATGCGGCCAAAACCTGCGGCCCAGCCGCTGCCAAGTGCGCGGATGGTAGTCGGATATTGTTCCGGCGTGTAGGTGTAGATGACACCCCAGGCACCGAGGTTAAAGAAGCTCATGGCTGCTCCCCAGGCGAGAAGCCATGTGGCATCCGCTGCGCTGCCGAAGAAGAAACTGCAGATACCGGAGAGCAGTAGGAACAGCGACAGCGTGTATTTGCGGCCGATGATGTCAACCAGCCAGGCGGCGGCATAGTATCCCGGCAACTGTGCTAGCGTCATAATCAGAACGTATTCGAAGGTTTTGACTACGGCAAAGCCCTGGGCATAGACGATGGAGGGTAGCCACATGAAGATGCCATAGTAGCTGAAGACAATGCCGAACCAAGCGAGCCAGAGCATTGCGGTCCGGGTGCGGAAGGGCTTGGTCCAAAGGGTGGCAAATTTCGGTGCCGCAGCGGAATTCTTGCCCTTTTCCGTATCGCTGAGTTCTGCCGCAAAAGGTTGGCTGTTGACCTGCAGTTTTGCTTCCAGGTTAAGGATAATCTGCTTGGCATCGTCGATGCGGTTTTGGGAAATTAGATACCGGATGGATTCCGGCATGTGCAGGCGAATCAAAAAGACATAGAGGGCTGGAAAGGTGCCGATGGCAAAGGCGATTTTCCAACCGAAGGCCGGGATCAACAGATAGGCGATGCAGGCGGCGACGAGCCAGCCGATACCCCAGAAGCTTTCAAGCAGGACGATAAAGCGGCCGCGCAGATGAGAGGGAGCATACTCGCTCATAAGCGTTGCGGCTACGGGCAGTTCGCCGCCGAGGCCAAAGCCGACCAGGAAGCGGAAGAACAGCAGGGACTCATAGCTCCAGGAAAGAGCACACATGCCGGTGGAAAGGCTGTAAAGCAGTACCGTAATGGTAAATACTTTTTTGCGGCCGATGCGGTCGGCCAGCGTTCCTGCCAGCACAGCCCCGAGGGCCATGCCGATGAGCCCGATGGAACCAATCCAGCCAACCTGGGTTGGGGTAAGGCTCCATTCTTTAGCCAGTACCGGCAGGACAAAGGCGATGAGCCCTGTATCCATGGAGTCAAAGAGCCAGCCGAGGCCAGTGATGAATAGAAGCTTATACTGGAAAGAACCTACAGGAAGTTGTTCCAAGCGTTCAAGTATCATGCGATAAAACCTCTTTTCGTAAAAATCGTTAGTTTACTACTGACAAGACAGTTGATGCTTCTGTATTATAAACTGTCTTGTCACATAGGGCAAGTATTTCGGCAGGAAAAGTTTTTCTCGTTGGCAAAATAGGACCAATGGCGTTATAATAATGGATGTTGTCAATTGGAAAGAAGATAGTTAGGATGGAGTTTTGGACAATATCATGAAGATAGAGCTGAGTAACAAGAAATGGCTGTTGATAGGAACCCTTTGCCTGGCGGCTGGTCTGGTGACGGAGACGACGGCAGCGGCTGCCGTGACGAATCCGGTGACGAGGCGTGTGATTCAAAAGTCCTCATCGTCACCAAGGGTTATCGCCTTTGGCAAAGCGGAGGAAAAGACAGCACCGGCAAAAACAGTGGACGAAAACCAGGTGAAGCCTATGGCAATGAGAATCGGAAAAATCCGTTTGATTTGGCCGGAGCGGCCAAGTGCGGTACAGTATCAGGTGGTGGTGCTGCGTTCCGCCCAGGATGTGGAGGCCAACATCGCCTTGACGAAGGAACAGATTTTTACCAATGGCGTGGATTTGGATTTGAGCCGCTTCGGGGAGGAAGCGGGCAAGTTCTATTGGAAGGTCTGCGCCCTGGATTATAATGGCAATCCTATCGGTCATTTTTCCAAACCCCAGCCCATCTTGGAGGGCAGTGAGCTGAATCCTATCGCGCCAAAACCGACTACCCAGTTTGAGCAGATGGATTATGCACCGGTTTATCCCGTGTATTCTTGGATTCCCACCGATGGGGCCAAACACCATGAAGTTCAGGTGTACCGTTCAACCCCCGATGGCGATACACTGGTTCACACCCTGCGGGCTGGCACCTATGATGTTTATGAAGACGGCGGCTATACGACGCCGGGAAAATATTATTGGCGGGTTCGGGCGGTAGATGCATACGGGTATGGAATCAGTGAGTGGTCCGGCAAGAAGTATTTTACGGTCACGGCCCCCACGCCGATTGCGGCCTTGGGCGACAGCATTACCCATGGCGGTGGTGCTATGTCCGTGCCGCCGGGGTATCTGCTCTACGATTGGGAGACATATTGCAGCGTGCCGGTAAAGAATATCGGCTTTAGTGGCAACACGACGGGGGATATGCTCGAACGCTTTGAGCGGGATGTACTGCCGTTTTCGCCGCGGGTGCTGGTCATCATGGGCGGTGTCAACGATTATCGCGCCGGCACTAACGGCTGGCATATCGTACAGAATCTCAAGGCGATTAAGGAGAAATGCGATGCCTATGGAATCATCCCGGTATTTTTGACGCCGACGCCAATCAATCCGCCGCTGATGGTCAAACGGGCCCATACGGAGCAGCCTCCCTATGATTGGAAGATCCACCAGGATTATGTAAACGATTGGGTTATGCAGCAGCCTTACCATTTGGATATCGCCTCGATGTTAGCTGACAGCAGTGGTTGGCTCAATGCCAGCTATACGACCGATGGCCTTCATCCGGATTATTTCGGCAAGAAGTATATCGGTGAGCAGGTAGGTCTGTATCTGAAACAGCATTTCCCTTGGATTACCAATACGCTGAAAAAAAAGCCAGTTCCCCAGTATATGGGGCATTGAACCGGAATTGACCGGTCAAATTCATTTTTTCTACAGGCAGGCATGATAAAGTAGGAAAAAGATTGTGGTGATTGAGAGGATGGTATCATGCCCATGAAAAATATCATGCTGATTCTATTGCTGCTGCTATTGGCAGCTGGTGGTGGCATCGGCTATACCTATCAAGCAGAACGCACGCCGGAATATGCCTTGGAGCAGTTGGTGGATGGTATCAAATCCCGGGACTATGATAGGGTCAAAAAATATGCCGACGTGGACCGCCTCATCACGAGCACTTACGATGAGAGCACCACGATTCTGGCCGACAATATACAGGTGCTTCACGAAACCTATCCCCAGGATTGGTTCTTCCGTCATGATACGGCGTTTATGAAGAATTATATTGCCGAGCGCCGGAGTGACGATATCGTTTTTAGCCAGCGGTCGTTGGAATTCTACATGGACCAAAAGCTGATGCCCATCAGCCGCAGCGATGGACAGGCTAAGTGGGTTTCTGACGAGATGGGAAAGTTTGAGGACAGCTATTCGGCAGAGTTGAAGTCCGTGCAGAAAAAGGACAAGCAGGCCATTGCAGTCTTTAATATAACTGGCAGTGAGGATTCCTATGGCAAATTGGTTCCGCAGTTGGTGATAACAGCGGAATTGGAGCAGCAGTCAGACGGTCACTGGCAGGTGGTGCATATTGCCAATATCGAAGAGGCCTTTTACCCGGTGGTCAAGGGAATCGAGGATTATTGGACGCTGCAGGGCTGGCAGTAAAGAAATAAGTGATAAGGCTGGAACAAAACGTCAAAGTTTTGTTCCAGCCTTTTTTATACTAAAAATACATATAAAATTTTAGATAAATGTTTATATGTATTTTTAGTGTTTTGTCGTGATATGCTGTGATTTGATGAATATTTTTCGGATAATCTAGATAAAAATCGATAAATAAATACAGAATACTATTGATTTTGTTTACATAAAACATTATAATGTGTTTTGTAAATAAAAAATATATAAATTGATGGCCGAAAATTTATGTATGAAACTTGACGAAAGCAAGGGGGTACATGATAATGAAAAAACGAGGAGTTTTGAATGCACAGTTGTCTGCCTGCATTGCTGCCCTGGGACATAAAGATATGTTCATGATAGGTGATGCTGGTATGCCGATCCCGCCGGGGGTTGAAGTGGTGGATTTGGCGGTATGCCAAGGGGTGCCGACATTTCGGCAGGTTATGGATGCTGTGCTGGAGGAAGCAGCTGTTGAGGGGTGTTATCTGGCTGATGAAATCCGTGAGAATAATCCGGAACTTCATGACTATATCCAAAAGAAACTCGGATCGATAGAATATGAATACATGCCGCATGAAGCATTGAAGGAATTGTCCGGACGAGCGCGATTCGCCATCCGGACAGGGGAATTTACTCCATATCCCAATGTTATCCTGCGGGCAGGTGTAGTCTTTTAAGCAGGAGTGATAAAGGTGAAGGTTAACATCAAGAAGATTAGTGAATTGTCCGGTTTTTCGCCGGCAACGGTATCCAATGCCCTGAATAATAAAAAAGGGGTAAACCATGAAACAGCTATGCAGATCCTGGCTATTGCAAAAGAGTATGGATATATTTCCGAGAATAAAATTAAATGCATAAAGCTGGTGTCTTATCACGACAGTGGCAAAATTGTTTCGGATGCACCGTTCTTTAATAATCTTCTTGAAAGCGTTTCCAATTCTTGCCGTGACGAGGGCATGGATATGAAAGTTGTGAACTTGTACCGGCGGGAGGCGGATTATGCCCAGCAAGTAGAATTGCTGCTGCAGGACACATCCGCAGCTATCCTGCTGGTGGGAACTGAATTATCAGAGGAAGACGCGAAAGCCTTTGCTGAGACGAAAATGCCGCTGGTTTTGCTGGATTGCAGTTTCGATAATCTGCCCTTCCATTCGGTACTAATGGAAAATGAGAATTCTACGAAACAAGCAGTGAATTACCTGATCGAGCTTGGTCACAAGAAGATTGGTTATCTTCGCAGTGAGGTAACCTCGCGGAATTTTCAGGAACGATTTGCCGGTTACGAACAAGCGATGCGCCAGCATGGATTAGCGGTAGAAAAGAAATATTGCCCTGGGATACCCGTATCGATTACTGGTGCTTATGAGACTTTTGGCAAGCTGCTGGAGGAAGGCCGGGAATTGCCTACGGCATTTTTGGCTGACAACGATATGATTGCCCTGGGGGTTATGCAGGCGTTGCAGAAATATCAGGTAAGGATTCCCGAAGATATTTCGGTAGTGGGCTTTGACGATATTGAGTTTAGCCGGGTATTTGCGCCGGGACTTACAACAATCAAAGTGCATACGAAGGAACTGGGCGAGCTTGCTGTAGAAAAATTGTTGGGGCTGATTAAAAGGCCCCAGTGTGTGCATACCAGAACGCAAATGTATACGCAGCTGGTGGTTCGCGGCAGTACCGCGCCACTGGAAAAATGAGCTAAAATTAGGAGGAGTTTGTTATGCTTCTTGGAAATCGTGATGATATCGTCCAATATGATAATGGTTACATCAGCAAAATTCCTATTTTTCAGTTTATCCTATTAAGCTGCCTGGTGCCGCTTTGGGCGGCGGCAGCCAGCTTAAATGATGTACTTATCACGCAGTTTAAGAGTGTTTTTGCCTTGAGCGATTTTGCCAGTGCTTTGGTTCAAAGTGCCTTTTATAGCGGTTACTTTCTGATTTCAATTCCGGCTTCGATGGTCATTCGCAAAACAACTTACAAGACGGCTATCCTTTGCGGATTGGGATTCTATATTGCGGGGTGCTGTCTGTTTTTCCCGGCATCGCATATGGCTACGTATACGATGTTCCTGTTTGCGATTTTTGCCATTGCGATTGGTCTCGGTTTCTTGGAAACTTCGGTCAATACGTATAGTACGATGTTAGGTCCACAGGAGACGGCGACGCTCCGCTTGAATATTAGCCAGACGTTTCAGCCTATCGGCTCTATCAGCGGCATCCTGCTGGGTAAGTATCTTATTTTCCAAGAGGGCGAGTCAATGGCTTCCCAGCTGGCTGGCATGGATGCTGTACAGGCAGCGGCCTATAAAATGGAAATGTTGCAGCATACACTGGAACCGTATCATGCGATGATTTATGTGTTACTGGCGATTTTTGCTTTGTTTGCTGTTACGGCCTATCCGAAGTGCAAGGTTAAGAGTGCTTCGACTGAGGGGATCCCGAGTATTGGCCGTACCCTTTCGTATCTGGCGAAGAATACCCGTTTCCAAAGAGGTATCGTGGCACAGTTCCTTTATGTTGGTATGCAGGTCGCCGTTTGGTCCTTTACGATTCGTTTGGCGCTTCACTTGGACCCTTCCATCAATGAACGGACGGCGGCAAATTATATGGTGGTAAGCTTTATTTTCTTCTTTGTGGGGAAATTTGTTGCCAACTTCTTGATGACGAAGTTTTCCGCCAATCGCGTATTGAAAATTTATGCGCTGATTGGTATGATAGATATTTTTTATACGGCATTGGCTCCGGGCATGACGGCCCTCTATGGTGCTGTATTGGCAAGTTTTTTGTTCGGGCCGTGCTGGGCAACAATTTATGCGCGTACCTTGGATGCGGTGGAGAAAAAATACACCGAGACTGCTGGCGCTATTATTGTCATGTCCATTGTCGGTGGTGCTTTCGTTCCGGCTATCCAAGGTTATGTTTCGGATGTAACGGGTTCGATGCAGTTATCCTTCATCATTAACGTTCTTTGCTTTGCCTTTATTGGCTGGTATTTCCACAAAGAGCATAAGCTGGAGACAGAGGATGAGGAGGCGCTGGTCGTTGCAAATCATAACGCATGAAAATTTTCGTCAGTATGGCAGAATCCTGCCGTTGGATTTGAGTGATTTTGTGGCTCGCATGAGAGCCAGGGAGTCAGTTCCAGAAGGAGAAGTCATTTACGAAGCTTCTGTTCCGGACTTAGAGAAAATGGCTCTTTTCCATACGCTGCAACAGGAAGTGTTTGGCGGGATTCCAACAGAATTGGGGCATTGCAGCGGATGGAATCATAAACTCAATGGACTGGAATATCATCGTTCGTCAGAGATCGATTTAGCAGCTACGGACCTTGTCCTGATGCTGGGGCGCCAGCAGGACATTGATTGGGATACGTATACTTATGATACGTCAAAAGTGGAGTGCTTCAGGATTCCGGCAGGAACAGCGGTGGAGCTTTATGCGACGACGCTCCATTTCGCTCCTGGCAGCGTTGGCTATGCGGAATTTCGCATGGGGGTAGCGTTGCCGCGCGGAACAAATGAAACATTGGCTGAACCTGCAGCGGGCAGTGGAGAAAACCGGCTGCTGATGAATAAGAATAAATGGCTGCTGGCTCATGAAGAGAGCGGCCTGCAAAAACAAGGGGCGTGGATTGGACTGCGTGGAGAAAATATAACGGTCTGACCGGGAAACGCCGGAGGAGAGAAATTATCATGAAGAATGTGTTAGTGGTTGGCAGCCTGAATATGGATTTCGATGTGTATATGGAAAGACGCCCGTTACCAGGGGAAACGGTAATGGCCAAAAATCTTAAATTGGTCCCGGGCGGTAAAGGGGCCAATCAGGCGTATGCTTTGGGAAAACTGGGTGTAAAAACGGCGATGGTTGGCGCTGTGGGAAAGGATTCTTTTGGCCAGCAAATGCTGGAAAATTTGCATAGTGTGTGTGTGGATACGGCTGGGATACTGGTCTCAGAGACTTCAGAAACGGGGAAGGCTTTTATCGAAGTAGAGGATAACGGCCAGAATAGTATCAGTGTGATAGCTGGTGCGAATTATGAGGTGGATGGGAAGCTGATCCGCGAAAACCGTCATTTGTTTGAAGCGGCTGATGTGGTAGTTATGCAACTGGAAATCCCCCTGCCGGCCGTAATTGAAGCTGCTCAATTAGCACGAGAATGCGGGAAGATGGTCGTTATAGACCCAGCACCAGCAAAAGCAGATTTTCCCGCGGAGTTGTATCCGCTGATTGATATCACAAAACCAAATGAAACCGAGCTGTCGGTTTTGACCGGAATGCCGACCGATACGGAAGAACAAGTAATTGCTGCGGCACGAAGTCTCACGGCCAAAGGGGTGGGTGCTGTCCTCGTAACACTTGGCGGTAATGGCACGATGCTGGTTACGAATGAACGGCTGCAGACTTTCCCCGCATATAAAGTCAAAGCCGTTGATACAACTGCGGCCGGGGACTGTTTCTTGGCGGCATTCCTGAGTGCCTTTGATGGGGAAAATTATGTGGATGCCATCGATTTTGCGGCTCGGGCGTCGGCTATTGCTGTCACGCGCCCCGGGGCACAAACCTCGATTCCGAATTGTGAGGAGATACAGGCTTTTCGCGTTTCTTGATTCGGCTTTTTCTTAGGGAGTAATTGTTGCAAAGGGCAGGGAATCATCCTAGTGATGATTCTCTGCCCTTCTTTTTTTTATTGCTTAAATTTATAAAATTCTGTTAAAGGCAGGATTATAGGGGGTGATGTCGAACTGATATAACAGAAATTATAAGGGATATTAAGGATATAGGAGGAGATTATCATGTCGTTAAAGGGACGTTTTGTCATCATGATCGTCGGTACGGCGATATTGACAACAGTGTTGGTCAGTGCGCTATTCATCACCAATCTCATCAGTGAGACTGACCGTCAGGTGGAAATGTATCGTCAGACCCTGACCCAGGATGTGGAACGGGAGCTCAAGATTGAAACAGAATCGGCGATTTCTATCATCAAGCAGGTTTATGACCGTCAGCAGAAAGGAGAGCTGACAGAGGAACAAGCCAAGAAAGAAGCCGCAAACCTGATTCGCCAGATGCGTTATGATGATGGCAATGGCTATTTCTGGATTGATACCTATGACGGTGTCAATGTGGTTTTACTGGGCCGTGATACCGAAGGAAAATCCCGTATTGATTTGGTAGATCCGGCGGGGCGGCATTTCATCAAGGAAATGATTGAGAATGGTCGCAAAGATGGCGGCGGTTACACGGATTTGATGTTTGCCAAACCAAATGAGACAACGCCGCTTCCCAAACGCAACTACACGGCAACCTTTGCCCCGTATCAGTGGGTGGTAGGTACTGGTGTTTGGATTGACTATATTGATACGAAGGTGGCTGAGGAGCGGGCTGAGGCAGATGGGACGTTCTGGGGCAGCCTTTTGAAACTCGGTGGTATCATCGTCGTGCTGCTGGCGGTCTTTATTGGCCTGGGGATGTATGCCGCTGGAACAGTGGTTGGACCTATTCACTTGGTCACCAATCGGTTGGGAATTCTCGCGACCGGCGATTTCCGCAAGGATGAATCCCTCACGGAAGTCATGCATCGCAGCGATGAGATTGGTGAGATGAGCCAGGCTCTGCAGAAATTACAGCAGCAGGTCCATGATATGATGCGTCAGGTGTCAGAGTCCAGCAAGCAGGTCGCCTCTTCATCGCAGCAGCTGACGAACAGCTCCGAGCAGTCGGCTGAGGTCAGCGGTCAGGTAGCCGATTCGATTGTCAACGTGGCTGGTTCCTGCAGTGAGCAGTTCACGGAGGTCGAGAATGCCAGCGAGCATATCAACAATCTGGCCATAAATATGGAGAAGTTCGAAAAGGCGCTGGATCATGCTGGAACGGTAGTTGGCTCGGCCAAATCCCAGGCGGATTCCGGGGAAAAGAAAGTTGCCAGTGCGGTTCAGCAGATGGAGCTTATTGAGCAGTCGGTTAGTGAATCGGCTCAGGTCATTGAGGAACTGGGGCGTGAATCGGATAAGATTGGCACCATTGTTGATGCGATTTCGGAGATTGCCGAGCAGACGAATCTGTTGGCGCTCAATGCCGCCATCGAGGCAGCCCGGGCTGGTGAGCATGGCCGCGGCTTTGCGGTAGTTGCCGATGAAGTCCGCAAGTTGGCTGAGCAGTCAAGTGAGTCGGCCCGTGAGATTGCCGGCATCATTGGCTCCATTCAGTCGAAATCGAGAAGTGCGGTATCGGTTATGCAGGATGGTGTCAGCCAGGTACAGAATGGTGTTGGTGCTGTAAACGGTGCCGGCATGACCTTCAAGGATATTGCAGAGATGGTGGAAAAGGTAGTGGAAGAGACGCGGGAAATGGAGCGGATCGTTGTGACCCTTTCCACCAGTACCAATACGATATCCGGGGCAATTAGCAAGATTAGTGCTATGAGCCGCAGCGTGGCGGGCGAGGCCGAAACGGTATCAGCGGCAACGGAGGAGCAGACGGCGACGATGAATGAAATCGCCAGCTCGAGCCGTCAGTTAACGGAGATGGCACAGGATCTGGAAGCATCGGTGGAGAAGTTCAGGATTTAACGATAATCACTAAAAACTCTGTTTTATGAAGCGGCAGCCAGCCGTGGGGCCATAAAACAGAGTTTTTTTTGTTTACAGTATTACATTATTTTTGCTAAAAATGCTTGACGAATGGAAAGAAAAGGTATATTATACATTGTAAATTAAACATATCTGATAAGTATATTTTAAGAGGGTGAATGGATGGCAGGAAGAAAATTGAAGCAGGGCGAGGTACCCCAGGATGTTATGGCTGAAATCCTGAGAATCTTACAGACTATCAGTTATGGCGAAGTTGTTTTAGTGGCACAGGATGGAATTTTGGTCCAAGTGGAGTGGAATGAAAAGCTGCGGATGGAGAGTTTTGGCATCCCTTCGCAAGTGCAAACTTGGTCTGAAAAGCAGCGGCAGCATATTTCCGAGCATGTTCGGCAGGAATTTGGCCGCTTGCAATATGGACGACTGGTCATCGTAGTAAAACGAGGCGATATCGTTCAGATGGAGCGAACGGAAAAGCAACGCTTTACCGGATTAGACGGTGAAGGAATTTAAAATAGATGTTCTTCCTGAACCAATACTGCCGCTTGCAGTTCTATTTTGACTACGTCATCTGAGCAATTTGCAATTTTGCGTAAGCTGACGTATAATAGTCAAAGATAATTGCACAGCAAGGGGAGCTTGCCGATGGGAACATCACAGCAGGCTGAGAGGGAGGTTACGACTCCGACCCATAACCTGATTTGGAT
>NZ_JAILKR010000144.1 GCF_024693525.1 Selenomonas sp.
GTATAAATTATCGGAAGTTATGGTTTTGTCGTTATTCGTTGCACTTTTCTGTGACTCAGTCTCTTGACTTGTATTTATCCATATCCTAATATATTGCACGATGAACAACTTAGTATATTAATCAAGTAAGAGGTTTGATATGGCAATTCCAGTAAGAAAACGACAAGCAAAAATTGATCCAGATCAGTGTGTGGCTTGCGGTACTTGTTTCGATACATGTCCACAAGGTGCCCTTTCTATTTTTCATGGCAGTTATGCCCAGGTAGATTTTACGCGTTGTATTGGTTGTGGCCTCTGCGCCCGCGAATGTCCAGCAGATATTATTCAGTTTGAGGTGTCAAAATGAAAACGCAGCAGCATTGGTATCATAACCTTTGGCTTTGGTCAGTAATTTATTTTTCGCTTGGTTTTGTAAATATCCTTTTTGCTTTATTGGGGCTCATCAGTTTCTGTTTGCCGTTGTTATTTGCGATTTTCGGTGGCAACAAGTTGTTTTGCAACCGTTATTGCGATCGCGGACAATTATTACGTTTTTTCGGTAGTCAGTTAGGATTTTCCCGCCGTCATGATATTCCCCAATGGATGCATAGTAATGGTTTTCGTTTGGGGTTCATGATTTTTTTCTTTGCCATGTTTGGCGGCATTCTCTATACTTCTTGGATGGTCTACCTTGAAACCGCTTCTTTGAAGGAAGTCATTACCTTGTTTTGGTGTATTGAATTTCCGTGGTCTTGGGCTGCAACCACTTTGGTATCACCAGCAGTTGCTCAATTTGCCTTTGGCCTGTATAGTTTGATGTTGACCTCGGAATTCATCGCATTGGCAGCAATGTTTTATTACCGTCCGCGGACTTGGTGTGCGTTTTGTCCGATGGGAACGCTGACGCAGAGTATTTGTAAAAGAAAACTACCCACCCAAAGATAGATAGTAAAAAAGCTCCGGACATGCCGGAGCTTTTTTAACGTTCAGCCTCTTTTAGCGGGACTGCTGTATTGGTTTTGTGGCTTCATTTGCTTCGCTGGATATTTGTTCCTGACTATTTAGATATTCGCTAATCTCATTTATGAAAGCTCTGGCAGATGTTTCGGCGATAACTGCCTCTTTATCATGCTCCTCTACGAGTTTACGCTGACGGATGAATTTTTCCTTTAGCGTGGTATCTTTGAGATTTTTTATTGCCTCGAGTCCTGTCATATCCGCATTGGTAATGCGAACTAGCTGCTGCAATTGTGGAGCGCATTCGGCCAATATTTCCTTGGGCAGATGTGCCATGAGATTGACTGCCGATTGGTGAAGATCCCGTAATTGTTCCTGGACGGCTGTTTCCGCAGCACGGGAACGATTGGATTCCCAATAATGGTTGATCGCTGCGCGAAGTTCCGGCCCATCAGGGCGCCCTATCTTTGCCCAGTTATTCTCTAAGTGCTGCGATTGTCCGGCTATCCGTTGCATGTCTTTGGCTAGTGGCCCATACTGTTCAGCAATGGCTTTTTCCCAGGATTTTTGTGCCCGATAGTGATGCGGGTCTTTGGCGTAATCGGCACCAGTAGCTAAGGTGATTTTCGATAACTGTTCGTATTTCATGGGATTAAAGAAAATCGCGGGGATTGTTGAATTCTCAGGAAGTTTTTCTACAGGCCCTAGCGCCAGTTTGTTTTCCATATAATCGGTAACCGGATAATTCCACCAAATGCCGAGAGAACGGTTGTAAATCGCATTGGCAGCGGCGAGCTGTTCGTCCGATAGTCCATCAGGAACGACGCCATCGCCAGTATAGAGAACCAGAATTTCTGGATTGAGATTCTTGGTAAAAGCCTCGGTGTAAGGTTTCTTCACTCCATCCGTATGCATGTCCGCTCGGAAATATTCTGTAGGTACGGTAATCAGTGGATTGACTCCGTAATGAGTGGCTATGAATTTCTCAGACAGCCAGTTTAGGAAAAGAGCTTGTCCCTCCCCATCTTTGTCCTGTATGTCGTCAAAGAATATCGCAAAATCCCGAACACCCAAATCATACATCGCTTGCAGTTTTTTATACATGAACATCCTGTCTTGGAATCCCTTAAAACCCGTAAATTTAATATCAAGACCTGGGGAAACCGCAAAAACAAAGCGTACTTTCTGCTGCTTGGACGCTGCAATCAAAGAGGAAAGTTCTTTAAGCTTATCCGCCGGATAAGCTTCACGCCATTTTGCCCGATGATAAGGATCATCTTTGGGAGCATAAATGTAAGCATTGAGGTCGTGCTTGCTGCAGAAGTTCAAGATATCGAGGCGGTCAGCCTGCTGCCAAGGCGTTCCATAAAAACCTTCGACAACTCCGCGAAGATGGATGGGCGAAGCTTCTGCATAACCATCATTCATTGTGGTTCCCAAAAGGAAAAAACTGCCAGCAGCAGTCAAGGCCAATGTTTTCTTAACCATTGGGAAAAATTTTTTAATCATTCCATTCTCCTGTCCATAGTTATGTTTTATATTTTTCATTATAGCACACATTGGTAAAAAAAATCTTGCAGGTACTTGTATCACAATCTTAGCGTTTTTGAAAAAAATATCCGTAAATTTACGAAAATCAGTTCCATATCGAACATATATGTGCTACAATAGAACATAAGAGTTATAGTAATCGTTATGAGGAGGCAGAGAATCATGCGCAAAACGCAGACTTCGAGCGAACGGCAGAAAGAAATTTTCAAATATATCAAATCTTTCCTGTTGGAGAAGGGCTATCCCCCTTCCGTCCGCGAAATTGGCAAGGCGGTAGGCCTAAAATCCAGCTCCACCGTTCATGGTTATCTTTCGCGCCTTGAAGAAAATGGCATGATTAAACGTGATCCGACGAAGCCACGTGCCATTGATATTCTTGATGAGAAACCTTGGGGCAAGAACGTAGCTGTACCACTCGTAGGCACAGTTACAGCTGGTGCTCCTATTCTTGCCGAACAGAATATTCAGGACGTCTATTCTTTCCCACAAGGGCTTTTGGGAACCGCCGACAAGACCTTTATGCTGAAAGTTTCGGGTGAGAGCATGATTAATGCCGGCATCTATGACGGTGACTACGTTATGGTTCGTCAGCAGGATTCTGCAAATGATGGTGAAATCGTCGTTGCGTTGGTGGACCAGGAAGGTGCTACGGTAAAACGCATTTATCACGAAAAGGATTGTTTCCGCCTGCAGCCGGAGAACGATACGATGAAACCGTTCTATGAAAAAGACGTCAACGTCCTCGGCAAGGTAATCGGCATCTATCGTCAGATGTAATAGCTGACATGTCAATCCTATAGTGAAAAAGAAGGTGTGGCATAATGTAAAATCATTTTGTCACACCTTCTTTTTCATGCCTATTTATATTTTTTAGGGAAATACTCTCTAAGCAGGCCATTAGTATTCTCGTTAGAGCCCCTTTGCCACGGCTGGTGAGGTTGCGGAAAATAGAATGGCAGGCCATGCAGATATTCGGTCACATCTGCATGGCGGGCAAATTCTTTGCCCCTTTCAGGCGTTACCGACAGGGCTTTGGCACCAAGAAGCAGATCAACCATTGCCCTGCTGACTGCCTGAGCATTTTTCTTGTCAGCCTTGCCGCACATAAGGTAGCGATTTTTTCGGTCGACAAGGGTTACAAGGCAGACTTTTCCTTGCTTGCCCACAACAGTATCCGCTTCCCAGTGGCCTATTTCTGAGCGGTTTTGGGCTCCTGCCGGGCGTTCTGTAATATCGTGACTGATCTGGATTTTACCACGCTTTTCCTCAATGGAGCGCTTCTTCCTGCGCTTGCCACGGTGGCTCAACTTTTTTATGCCGCTTGCCAAGGAGGATTTGGGAGCGTTCAACCATCCACTGTATATCGCACGATAGATGGTTGTGGTGCTTATTACGCACCTTCCATATTCAGCTCTCAGCCGTCCGGCAATTTCTTCTGGAGACCACTGACATTCAAGCAGCCTGTGCTTTACATGCTCCAAAAGACGGGCGTGTTCCAGTCTGTTATGTGGCTTGCAATACGCACGACGTGCCTGATACTGGTGTTGTGCTACTACTGGCATATACTGATGGGCAACAGAGTTTCGATGAAGCTCACGGGATATAGTTCCCTTGTTGCGCCCCAAACTTTTGGCTATAGCAGTTATAGAATAGCCCTTGGCCCTAAGAAATAATAGATTTTCTCTCTCATATAGTGTAAGATGTTTGTAATGACGCATAGTTCCTCATGGAAATGGGTTGTCGCAAACACCATTATACCAGAGGCCTATGCGTTATTTTATTTTGAGTTATATACTGTTGCACTTAGATTGTAAATCCGTCCCACTTAAACAAAGTGTTGTAATTATAATCGACCTTTTAATTGTAGTTGTAAACCTTGCCGAAATAATTTAGGAATTTCGAAATTATTTGCTGAAAACAATGTTTTATTTCCTATTGGTTTTAAAACACCAGCTTCGTAAAGTTGACGAATCATTTCATCTTTATTTGGAGATAACCCATTCATTAATTGAGCTAAACTATCTCTTGTATATTTGTATGTTATTTGCCCTTGAAAACGCATAAAATGTTCCTTCAAGTCTGGAAATTCGCTTAAGTATGTATCACATTTTATTTTAGAAACACTGATATATGCATTCTTAATAGAAGCAGGAGAAAACAACGAGCTTCCATCGTATTCGTCTTCTTCTAAGCCGAATTTTTTTGCTTCTATACCAAAATTAATAAATTCTCTTGGATATTTTCCACCCAAGCCATCTTCAATTCTTGATAGCATCCATTGAATTAACTTTGCTTCTTTTCTTCCACTATATGCTTGTCTCGGGAATATTTGATAAAATACGTCTTCTATATTATTTTTTTCTAGCATTGATTGTTTCTTTAAACCTGTATTTCTTGTTATATATCGACATATTTTATTTGATTGTAATATTCTTTTCATCAATAATAACAACAAATCATATTCATTCCACTTCAAATCAATTATCTTATCAGAAATATGACTTTTATTAACAAGGTTTAACGTAGACCAAATATCAGTTCGAAGAAAAATTTTGAACTTAATTCGAGGGAATCTTGAAATGAAATTTAAATATACCCTAAATAAACTTTCAATACATTCTTTTCTTTTTTTATAATCATCTGCGTATAATTCATCGATTTTATCAAACAATATCCAACAATCTTTATTTTCCTGTTCTAGGATATTATTGATATCCATTAATAAATCAATAATATCTATTGATTTATCGCCATCATTTTTCACCTCCAATTGAACACCCTTATAAGAAACTTTAAACTGATCTTGTTCGCCTCCGATAAATGTAGAATATAAACCTTTTAAAATAGGAAGGATTCTATAATCAGTCAAAAAACCAGATTGATGATAATATTTATTTAATTCTTTCCCATCATCTCCGAACCATTGCAAATTTCCTAGTTTATTAGCAATTTTGAATGCTATATATAACTCCCACAATTTTTCATAATTAACATTATTGTTAATTATTTTCTCAATATCATCTGTCGATATCTCACTAATATCCTTGAATCCAGTTCCTGTAACTATTATTGGTTCATTCCCTGAAAATAATTCTTTTTTTAAATTATCATCGATATTAGACAAAATTTTAAATAATGCACTTTTTCCAGAACCTTTCGCTCCCAATATTAATGATATTTTATGATTCTTTAATTCAAAGAAATCACTTGTTTTAACAAATTTTCTTTCTAGCTCATTATCAGATTCTGCATCGACATTTCCAAAATCAATTGATTCTATTAATTTTATTTTATTACTCATCTGTAACCATACCTCAATTCTTTTATATTTGATTGTTCATCTGCTATCCTTCCTAGTATTTCTTTTTTAAGTATACTTATCATAACTTAAATGTGTCAAGTAGAATTGATTTTTGCTTAATCCATAGCAAAAAAATCAATTTGTAAACGATTTTTTACAAGTTGATTCCAATGTTTTTTCAATTTGACTTGTCAACATCAAGCACTGCCTGGGCGGCGCCCATGACGCCGATTACGGCGTGTTCGAAGGTTAAACCGCCCTGGAGATAGACGTTGTAAGGTGCCCGCATGGGGCCGTCAGCGCTAAATTCTATCGAGGCGCCTTGGACGAAGGTACCAGCGGCCATGATGATCTGGTCGGCGTAGCCCGGCATATCCCACGGTTCAGGAGCTGCATAGGAGTCAACCGGCGAATACTTCTGAATGCCGCCACAGAAGGCAATGAGTTTTTCGGCGGAGCCCAGTTCGATGGCTTGGATGATATCGCCGCGGACATCGGTGGGCAGTGGCAGCGTCTTATATCCCAGTTTGGCAAACATGCCGGCGGCAAAGAGTGCGCCCTTGATGGCCTGAGCCACGACATGTGGCGCCAGGAACAGGCCCTGGAACAGCAGGCGGTTATTGGCCAGGCTCGCGCCCAGCTCATCCCCCATGCCCGGTGCGGTCAGGCGGTAGGAGGCCAGTTCTACGAGCTTGTCCTTGCCGACGATGTAGCCGCCCGTCGGTGCGATGCCGCCGCCTGGGTTCTTGATGAGCGAGCCGGCCATGATGTCAGCGCCAACCTGGGTTGGTTCGAGGGTGTCTACGAATTCGCCATAGCAGTTGTCGACAAAGCAGATGCAGTCTGGCTTGAGGCGATGGACTTCGGCCGTGATGGCGCGGATGTCTTCGATCGAGAGCGGATTGCGCATGCTGTAGCCGCGGGAGCGCTGGATCTCCACCATCTTCGTCTTATCGGTAATGACGTTCTTGATGCCCGCCATATCGACCTTGCCATCAATCATGGGAAGCTCGTTATAGAGCACGCCAAATTCCTTGAGGGAACCGGGGCTGGGATTGTCATAGCCGATAACCGTCTGCATCGTATCGTATGGTTTGCCCGTCAACGAGACAAGCTCATCGCCAGGACGCAGAATGCCAAACAGCACCGTCGCGAGCGCATGCGTACCCGAAACGAACTGCGTGCGCACGAGCGCGCGCTCAGCACCAAAGATTTTCGCATAAAGTTCTTCCAATTTTCCACGGCCAATATCATCATAGGCATAACCGGAAGTGGTATTGAAATGTGCATCGGATACTTTGCATTCCCGCATCGCATCGAGAATTTTCAACGTGTTTGCCTCAGCGATTTCATCAACATGCTGGAACAGCGGCTGGGTTTCTTTGAGAACTTCTTGTTTGAGATCAAGTATTTTTTTGGAAAAGGACACGACAATTACTCCTTACTATATGGTAAATATTTATCTTTTTCAGAAACAGGCAAACTAACTTCTAAGAGCGTCCCCTGCTCCACATATTCAGTAGAACGGACGGCATTTAAAGCGTGAAGATCCGTAATAATGTTGCCTTTATCATAGGGAATCAATAACGTGAGTTTTATTTGACTCTCTTGGAAAAAGCTTTCGATTTTTTCCTGTAAGGCAGCGAGATTTTCACCGGTTCGGGCTGAGATACAAATTCCCTCGCGGTCGTGCAACATCTGCAGTCGCAGATTGTCGTTATCGATGCGATCGGCTTTGTTGAATACGTAAAGAGTCGGCTTTGTTTCCGCCTTTAGTTCTTTCAATACCTCGATTACAGCCGCTATCTGTTGTTCGAAGTTTTCGTTGCTGCAGTCCACCACATGCAGCAGCATATCCGCTTCCTGGACCTCCTCCAAAGTCGCCCGGAAGGCAGTGACCAATGTGTGAGGAAGCTTTTGGATAAAGCCTACGGTATCGGTCAGCAAAATTTCTTGCTTCTCCGGCAACACCAAATGGCGGGTAGTTGGATCAAGAGTAGCAAAAAGCTTATCCTCGGCAAAAACTTCTGAACCTGTGAGCTTATTTAGCAAAGTGGATTTGCCTGCATTGGTATAACCGACCAAGGCGACGAGGGGAATCCTGGATTCCTTGCGGCGCACCCGATGTAGGCTGCGGCTCTTCTTAAGTCCCTCTATCTGCTTTTCGATATCGTGGATTTTGGTATAGATGCGGCGACGGTCAACCTCAAGTTTTGTCTCACCGGGGCCCCTAGTGCCGATGCCGCCGCCGAGACGCGACAGCACCAGGCCCTGGCCGCCTAAGCGGGGCAAATTGTATTTCAGCTGGGCAAGTTCCACTTGAAGCTTGCCTTCCTTAGAGCGGGCCCGCTGGGCAAAAATATCGAGGATCAAGGCGGTTCGGTCGATTACTTTGATACCCAAGGTCTGCTCTAAGTTATGTTGCTGGGATGGCGTGAGTTCGTCGTCTAAAATCAAGAGATTGGCATCGGTGTTTTGAATCTCCATGGCAATCTCGGAGACCTTGCCTTTGCCTAGGAAGAAGGCCGCATCGGGCTTTTCCTTGCGCTGCGTAAACTGTCCAACGATTTTAGCGCCAGCCGTATCAGCCAGGCGTGCAAGCTCAGCCATGGATTCTTCGATTGTCCAAAGCTGTTTCCCGGGGCGTTCAACACCAGCCAAAATGGCCCGCTCCATTTCCTCATCGGTATTCTTGAGGTTTTGCGCACCAAGCTTTTTGTTGATTACTGTCACCAGCATGCTGAGATTGATTTGATCGAGGATCTTTTCTTTGACCGGACCATAGGTTTGAAGTTCCTCGATCCCCTCTTCATTTTGCTCGCCAGTAAAAAATCCCATGGTACCGATGATCCCTTCTTTATGATGACGGCCAATAGCTGCCATGCAATCAAAGCGAAGACGGCGCAGCGAAGACAAGTCCGGGTCGCTCAATCGTACGTCCCCACTGGGATGAGTATGTACGCAGCGAATACCGGATAATCGTTTGTCACCACGAACCTGACGCTGGAATTCTGGCAAATCAACCGTCGCGGTATCTCCGAGCGATACCTGCAGGATTTTCCCTTGGCGATTGATATAAACCGCTACCTCACGGTCGAGGATTTCCGTGATTTCCAGCATAGCGGCATTTAATTCTTTTGTCGATAGCTGACCAATCGGTACGGAAAGCTCATAGATTGCCTTGAGTTTTTCCAGTACGTAGGTCTTGATATTCGCTAAATCCCCATTTACCTGCATAGATACTCCTTATCCACGATTGACGATATTTGAGATGTGCTTGAGGGTTATGGAAAGCGTCCCATCGTCGTTGTTGTTGAACTCCACATACTCGGTATTGTCAAAATAATCCGTGGGAATCGTAAGCTCGATACCCGTATCGGTCTTGAGTTTGTGTTTGCACATCTTCTTGAGGGTGGCTTCCTGATCCATCTTTACGGGTTCGGTGAAACCGGCATCTTTGATGGCTGTATCAAAATCCGACTGCATCGAAGGATTATCCTTAAAGATTTCTTTCCCCGCCTCTACAAGATCCAGCTCGTCAGTTTCCTGCATGTTTTCTGCTACATAGCTTTTTACGGCAGCTTCGGTAGCCACTTTATCCTGTCCATAGGCTTCGGCTACTTTGGCAGCCGTCTTGCTGAGATTTTTGATGGCCTCCTTCGGTGAAGGCGTTAAGCTGCATTCAAGCAGAATTTCTGGAAAGACCTGGATGCTGTTGCCATCAATCGTATATTTTTTCGCGCAGACAGAAATTCCCTTACTTTCCGTATCGACAAAAGCAAATTCTTCCATTTTCTGTGTGAGATTTGGCATAATCGAATAGTGATTGATGATTTCATTCTTGATGCCGTTTTCCGTCTGATTGACCTGATGGGTATAGCCGATATGACTATTGGACTTGAACACAACGATTTGACGCCGGTCGTCAATGCGGACATCGGCGACAATCACATCGGCAGAAGCCATTTCCTCGGCGTGGGTAAATGCCTCTTCGAGGGTATGGGTGATTTCCTTGGAAAATGGAACAAAACTCATCTCCCCGGACAAATAGGCGTTGAGTTTTTCTTGAAAAGCGCTGTCCTCGTAAAATGTGCCAGGTTTTGCGTCCTGACTTCCCCAAGATTTTTCGATGTGCTTATAAAGAAATGTTTCAATGCTGTCCTGCACCGTAAGTTCCTCATCGGAATACACCGTCATGCCGGAATTAAAATCCAAAATATGCAGAATCGCTTTATCTATAATAATCATACTGGCTGTTCATCCTCCGCTTGTTTTGCCTCTTTGGCGGCTCTAGCAGCCGCTTCCTTTTCTGCCCGGGTACGAATATCGATAAGCCGCGGGATAAAGTGTTGATGCATCTTCACCTCAAGTTCGGATAACTCGTTGGAATCAAAATCGTAATTAACGTCCGGAATATTCCAAATACGAGCTTCTGCGAAAAATTCGTCGCGATAAATGTTGTAATAAACCGTAAAACTGCTCTCCAACGAAAAATCGACATAGTCGATGACAATATAGGAACCATTGTTTATCTTCACCGGCTGAGCAGGCGAAATAAACAGATGAAATCCCTCGACGGTTTCTGGTAGCTTGTTGCCGGTCTCCCATGTCGTGATTTTTTTATCCAAGACAATCGAGCTAAGACTCTTCGGATTGAATTCCACCATATCCATGAGCACTTGCTCGAATTGTTTTTTTAGTAGCTTTTCAAATACTTCGATGTTGGCTGTGATAAATTCAATCCGGCAAAACTCGATAAGGCCGATTTTTAAGCGCACTTTATACTCATGGGTTTCTTCATGAAAATAAATGGTTGCACTCTTATGAAGCTCTTCATTTACATAACGATAGAGGTCATAACTGTCCTTGGAAATCTCGGTATTGCGATTGAGCTGAAAACCATGCCAATTCTCTGGAAGTTCTTGCAAGTATTGCCAGTCGGCAATTTCCGCATTGACCTTTTCAATCGTTTCATCCTTCATAGTGTTCACCAACCTTTATGGGAGTTTACAAAAATTCATTATACCATGAAATCATAGGAAAAGCACCCGCTTTTCCCTGTCTGCGAGTGCTGTAAATTGTGTTAGCGTCTGTTCGGTTATCAGAAACCTAAATCGTCGTTGACAAGGATTACCTGGATGCGGCCCTTGTGCAGCGAATAGCGCGTTATGAGGAACTGGCAGCAGATGGTGTCCGGGCTCTTGCAGTCAAAGCAGGCGCCGGTCTTGGCACAGGGCGTATCGAGGCCAAAGCGCTGGGCATTGATGGGCGCCGCCACGTTGCGGGCGCGCTTCATGGCGCCGTCGAGGTCACCGCAGACCTTGTTGAGCCCGACAATGAAGAGAACTTTT
>NZ_JAILKR010000012.1 GCF_024693525.1 Selenomonas sp.
CTATCATGCCCTTATCATCGATTGCGGCGGCGGTACCACGGATCTTTCCTCCTGCAAGTTCCGCGTGGATGACCAGCGGGTATCCTACAAAATCGATATCGAGACGGCCTATGAAAATGGCGATACGGATTTTGGCGGCAACAATCTGACCTATCGTATCATGCAGCTATTGAAACTCAAGATTGCCGAGCAGCTGGCTGTCTCCTATGACAAGCAGCACACTGATGACAATTGGGCTTTGCAGCATGAAGTATACGGGAACAAAGCCGCCTTTGATGCGGGAAACCGGGAATTTGTGCGGCAGATTCCGTCGACGAAAAAACTATTGCGGAATTTTGATGTGGATATCTTCCGCAGTGTGGATGAACAAGGCCCGGAGGCGTTATATGCTGGTATCGATGAGGCCTATAACGCCGTAGAGGAGATTATCCCGACGAAATTCAAAATGTGGGAGAAAGAAAGCCGCATCGATTATTTCAAGGTCAAGAATAATTTCTATTTCCTCTTTCATTGCGCGGAGCAGGTCAAGAAGGCCTTTTTCGAAAAAGCTGGAGCTCTCAAGATCCTCCTAACGGCCGAGGGCAATCATGAAGCACCGGGGCGCAACTGGCAGCTGCGGCGGGAAATCCCCATCGATGACGGCGAATCGATTGTTCTGCCCATGGATAAGTGGAAGCTGGCCGTTCATCAAGCGGGGGGCATGGTCACGGTCAAGCAGCTCAAGGATATAGTGTTCAGCATCTTTGATGTCAATCTATTGCTGACACCAGATATCTACGGCGTTATCGCTCGCTTCCTCAATCCCCTCTATGAAAGTGGCGATATCGAGGATTACAGCATCATCAAACTGACCGGTCAATCCTGCAAGATCGATCTGTTCCGCGACTCGCTCAAGGAATTCGTGCCGGGACGCGTCATCAAGTCAAAACGCAAGTCTGGGGACAGCTCGGACTGCCGGGAGCTTAAGATGACCTGCATCGATGGCGCGCTCAAATATCTGCGCGACAAGAAATACGGCTATGCCGATGTACATATCATCAGCCAGCCGCCTAAACTGCCGTACCGGCTGACGGGCTTTACCCATAACGGTGAGGAGATTGACCTGATTGATGGCATGGCAGGCATCAGCCATGGCGAGCTGTCACGGAACATGGATAACCTCACGCTCATGTTGTACCTCAAAGATGAGGATGGCAGCAACCGCTATAATTTCACTTACACCTGCACCCAGGCAGAATTCGAGCCCAAAACCCAGGAAGAAATCGAAGCCATCTATGGGGAACACATCCCGCAGGACGATACCGATACAATCATCCATCGCGAAGCAAAGTTCTTTATCTGGTCGGAACCAAAGGAATGGGGCTTTATGATTGTCCCAGTCTATCGTGAAGGCGAAACACTGATGCTTGGTAAGGAGAAGTTCCAGAGTTTTGAGAACGATGGTTGGATGAATAGTTTCTTTGATGGAACGAAGTAGAAGGAGCAATAGCAATGAGTTTTGATCAGGAAATCTATCGCAAACAAAATGAACTGCGGGAACAGGAAAAACAGCAGGAAAAATTGGTAGAAACTGCCATACCTTCCATCGATGAGCCGATGAGAACGGTAGCAGGTATTGACTATCACTTTGCGGACAGGACATTTTTTGATGGTGCGTTGACCCTTCGTATCCCCAGCGAATTTAACCTTTTAGGTAAGGAAGTCATGAAGCGTTATTTGCCAGCCTGTCGGGATAATCAGTTGTTATTAAGTGACGAAGCTGCGGTGTTTACCATAAGTCTGATAAAGCAAAATCGTAAACTCGCACCGAAAGATTTGGAAAAGGAAAAAGATACCTATGGGCAGGTGCTTCCTAAACTAGCTGCCGGTGTGCATATTCACGCAGCGGAAATTCTCGAGGGGGAACATCAATCGTTGGTTTGGATAGAATATACCAACGAAACGGTAAGTGAACGCATGTATAATTGCTTGTTTTCCAGTGGATTGGGAAATGAGTCGGTGACAGGTTCCATAAGTTTTTCGTATGCCCAGCGGGCGATGAAGGACATCGCAAAGCAGATTGTCAGGTCTTATACGGATAATACGCAGGAGGGAGAGTGAAAACCATGGGCGCAAAGGAATATATGACGATGATGAGCGACTATACGAAATGCACGTATGGGAGCATGAAAAATCAAATCAACATGCACGAAGACCACGGCGTTTTGTCGCGAAAAACAGGCAAAGCGGTATTAAATGCCAATGACCATAAATGGCAGGAAAATATCCTGGGGTATGGGATGTGCAGTGCCTTCTGTGATGATAATAACGAGTATGCCCAGCTGATAAATAGCGCCCAGCAAAACGGAAACCGGTTCGTAAGGCCACGCGTAAAATGTGTCTGCCATGCACGCACGGAAGAAGCCTGGCGCGATGGCGATAAGCATTTTGTCATTGAAGGGGCACCGGTACTGACGAAAGAAAGCACGCTCGAATGCAGGTGGGGCGGTGTAATCAGCTTTTGCGCCCCACCAAAACCAGGCGATGACGATGTGCCACAGACTATGGGCGAAAAAGCAGCAGGTGCGATTGCAGGAGTCACTTCATCATTAAAGAAAGAAACAGAGGCAATAAAAAAGAGTCTGACTAAGGATAATACCAAGTAAATACCAAATCTACAAATATGAATCATGTCTGTTATCGATGAAAAAAAGGATGAGATTGCGATGCGATTGGCAAGGAAAATTGTAATGTATTTGGTTTTTGCAGGTATGCTGCTATCCGTATATGATGAATTTGCTAATTACATGGAAAATGGTGATGATTTTAAGCGTGACCTGAAAGTCTTATATGAGATATATGGCGAGTTGCCAATACCTGATAATACAAACGAGATTGAAAAAAAAGAATCCATAAGAGAGAGATACTCCGTGTCATTGGATATATATTATTGTACAAGATTATCAAAGGAACAAATCAAACGGTTTTATATTATGTACTTAACCGATAAAGGGTGGAAACAAATCGATAAACAAGATGGCAATT
>NZ_JAILKR010000073.1 GCF_024693525.1 Selenomonas sp.
CGTGCGCATCACCGAGTCGCCCATGGGCATGATGAACTGCATCGGCCTGGAAAATCCCGGTGTTGAGGTATTCTTAAACGATACGCTGCCGCGTATCGGCCAGTATGGCATGAACGTCATCGTCAATATCTCGGGCAGCACCGTCGAGGAATACGGCGTACTGGCTGAGATACTCGATGTCGAAGGCGTCGCCGCCATTGAGCTCAACGTCTCGTGCCCCAATGTCAAGGAAGGAGGCATCGTCTTTGGCACGGACCCCAAAGCGGCGGCCGCCGTGGTCCGCGAGGCCAAGAAACATACAAAGAAACCGATCATCTTAAAGCTTTCGCCCAATGTCACAGATATCGTGACGATGGCCAAAGCCTGCGAAGATGCCGGCGCCGATATCCTCTCGCTTATCAATACGCTTATGGGTATGGAGATTGATATCCACACCCATAAGCCGACGCTTGGCAATATCACCGGCGGCCTTTCGGGCCCCTGCATAAAACCCGTGGCCCTGCGCATGGTCTGGCAGGTTGCCCAAGCCGTAAAGGTGCCAATCATCGGCATGGGCGGCATTTCCTGCTGGGAGGATGCTGTGGAGTTCTTCCTGGCTGGTGCCAGCGCCGTGGCGGTCGGTACGGCAAACTTTGCCGACCCGGCCGTGACCATGAAGATTTGCGATGGACTCAATGATTATCTAGCCAAACGTAACCTGGATAGTATACAGGATATCGTTGGCAAGGTCCAGATTGGTTGATTTAGAAATGAACGATTCGAAAGGAGCACGTTATGGCAGATGAACGTTTGATTGCAGCTCTTGATTTCCATACGATGGAGGATGTCAAGGCGCTCGTCAATACGCTGGGAGATAGCGTATCCTACTATAAAGTTGGCATGGAGCTTTTCTACAGCGTCGGTGGCGACGTGGTAAAATGGCTCAGTGCCCAAGGTAAAGATGTATTCCTGGACCTCAAACTGCATGATATTCCTAATACGGTGGCAGGGGGGCTTTGCTCCCTAATGGATTTGGGTGCCACCATGCTCAATGTGCATGCCGGTGGCGGCTATACCATGATGAAGGTCGCAGCGGAGCGCCTGCATGAAGAGGCAGCAAAACGCGGCGTCCCGTGTCCGAAGCTGATTGCCGTAACGGTACTTACCAGCATCAATCAAGAAGATTGGGAGGGGCTCGGTCAGGAACTGCAGATCAAGAGTGCCGTCGTGCGCTATGCAAAACTCGCGAAAAAAGCGGGCCTTGATGGTGTCGTAGCCTCGCCACAGGAGGCCGCCCTTATCCGTGAGGCCTGTGGCCCGGATTTCCTGATCGTAACCCCAGGAGTACGGCCAGCGGGCGTCAGCGTCGATGACCAGAGCCGCATCGCTACACCGGCTAAGGCGTTGCAAAATGGCGCCAGCCATCTCGTCATCGGCCGCCCAATCCGCGCCGCGAAAAATCCCAAGGCCGCAGCTGAGGCCATCCTTAAAGAAATGGAGCGTGTAAGATAAATGACAGAAGCAGAAGTTAAAGAATTGCTCGTAGAGAGCCATGCCATTATGGATGGACATTTCGTCCTGACCTCGGGGCTCCATAGCCCGCACTATGTGGAGAAATTCAACGTACTCCAGAAGCCAGAGTACACCGAAAAACTCTGCCAGGCCATGGCCGAAAAATTCAAGGATGCCAACATCGAAACCGTCGTAGGGCCGATGACCGGCGGCATCCTGCTGGCCCATGAGACGGGCAAGGCTCTGGGCACCCGGGCCATCTTCACCGAGCGTGTCGATGGCAAGATGACCTTCCGCCGCGGCTTCTCCCTGCATGAAGGCGAGCGCTGCTTGATCGTCGAGGACATCGTAACCACGGGCGGCTCCATCAAAGAAGTCATCGAAGTGGTCAAAGCCCACGGCGGCATCCCCGTAGCGGTCAGCATGCTCGTTGACCGCAGCGGCGGCAAAGCCAACTTCGGCGACGTCCCCTGCGAAGCCCTTCTCCACATGAACGTCGAGACCTACAAACCAGAAGAATGCCCGCTCTGCAAACAGGGCATCCCGATGACCAAACGCGGGAGTACTGGTAAGGCAAATGTATAGTTTTCAGTAGAAGAATATGCGGATATCCTTATAGGATTTTCCACGTTCTTCCGGGCGGCGGCCCAGCTCAATGCGCTGGATAAGGCTTTGCCAAAGTTCTCTTTTCTGCTCGCGTGGCAGAGTGAGATAGGTATTCACGAAATCATCGTCATCCATGATTTTATCGACTAGTGGTGATATGGTCTTTTGATTGGCTGCTGCATAGGCAGCCTGGGAAAGCTCTTTTTGCAGTCGCTCATAATCAACTTTATAACTATCTTTATCAATCAATCCATCAAGGTAGAGGTCTTTCAATCGGGAAAGCTTTGTCTTGATGGATTTTATTTTATCCTTTTCTGGAACATGCTTGTTTTGCTGGTCAAAATGAATGAGATATGATTCTAATAGCGGACGGATGTTATTCAGCAGGAATTTTTCGATTACGTTCTCACTGATACCGCCACCGAACAAGCATCCTCCTGCAGAATGCGGCTTGCCTGTGATATATCGATTGCCGCAGATGTAGGTTTGCTGATAGGTATTCTTTTTCTTATTGACGTATCCTCGGTGTGCGACCATGATGGTACCGCAGGAAGGGCAGATTACTTTGCCTGAGAACA
>NZ_JAILKR010000105.1 GCF_024693525.1 Selenomonas sp.
CACGGGTGGGTGCCTGGCTGCGGATGGCTCAGATAATGGAGGAACGAAAAAAGTGGCTAATCGCATTGCAGTAATCCAGACGAATAAAGGAACGATTGAAATCGAGCTCTTTGAGGATAAGACGCCGATTACGACGAAAAATTTCATTGACCTTGCCGAGAAAGGTTTCTATGATGGCGTTATCTTCCATCGCGTCATCGATGGGTTCATGATTCAGGGCGGTGATCCGGATGGCCTTGGTACGGGCGGTCCGGGGTACACGATTGAAGATGAGTTCCGGGATGACTTGACCTTTGACAGCGAAGGCATCCTGGCTATGGCTAATACGGGCATGCCGCACACGGGCGGCAGTCAGTTCTTCATCACGCTGGATAAGACGCCGTGGCTCAACAACCATCATACGATTTTCGGCAAAGTCGTAAAGGGTATGGATGTCGTTCGTGATATCGGTCACACGCAGACTGGGTTCCAGGATCGTCCGATTCATGACGTAGTGATGGAAAAGGTTACCATCAAAGAAGCAGAATAATGGCTGAGGCCTACACCTATATCCTTGAGTGTGGGGACGGCAGCCTCTATACCGGCTGGACCAATGATCTCGGGAAACGGGTGAAGACGCACAATGCTGGGCAGGGCGCGAAGTATACGCGCTCGCGCCTGCCTGTGCGTCTTGTCTATTTCGAGACCTTTGCGGACAAGCAGGCGGCACAGAGCCGCGAGTGGCAGATTAAGCAGCTCACGCGAGCGCAGAAGCTGGCTCTCATTGACAAGGATTCAAAAAAAATTTATAATAAATAAGTTACTATGGAATATTAATCTGATTTTGCAAAGGGGCGTTTCTACATGGCAGATAAAAAGGTCATGCTGACCGAAGACGGCTATAATAAACTGGTGGAAAAAGTTAACTATCTCAAGAGCGTACGCCGTATTGAGATTGCTGAGCGCCTGAAGGCAGCAATTGCCCTCGGTGACCTTTCGGAGAACTCCGAGTATGATGATGCGAAAAACGATCAGGCATTCCTCGAAGGTGAGATTCAGGAACTCGAGGCTAAGATTCGTAATTCTGATATCATCAAAGCTGGTAGCAGTGATACGGTGCAGATGGGTTCGAAGGTCGTTGTTCTCGATGTAGAGTTCGCAGAAGATGGCCCGCAAACGTTTATGCTGGTTGGTTCGACTGAGGCAGACCCGGATGAGGGGAAAATCTCCAACGAGAGTCCGTTGGGGCAGGCACTTTTGGGCCAGAAGGTCGGCGCTACGGTCGATGTACACGCTCCGGCTGGCATCATTCAGTACAAGATTGAAGAAATCAAAGGCTAAGAATTGCCGTATAGATAGGAGTAATTGCTTTTATGGCAGAAAACAAAGAAAATGCGCAGCAGAGCCAGGAGCAGGATCTCAATGAGATGCTTAAGGTTCGCCGCGAGAAAATGGAAGCGTTCAAGGAAATTGGTGTTGCACCGTTTGGCCATCGCTATGAGGTGACGGACTATGCAGCGGACATCAAGAAGAATAACGATGGCCTCGAAGGGGACGAAGAAGGGCCAGAGGTAAATATTGCCGGTCGTCTTATGGCTATCCGCGGCCACGGCAAGGCTTCTTTCTGCACGCTCAATGACCGCACGGGCAACATTCAGGTCTATTTCAAGATCGATGTCCTCGGTGAGGAGAAATACAAGCAGCAGTTCCGCAAACTTGATATCGGTGATATCGTCGGCATTCGCGGCGTCGTCTTCAAGACGCATCGCGGTGAAGTAACGGTCCGCGTTGAGGATTTCGAACTGCTCAGCAAATCGCTGCGTCCGCTGCCGGAGAAATTCCACGGCCTGCAGGATGTCGACATCCGCTATCGTCAGCGTTATCTTGACCTCATCATGAATCAGGATGTCCGTGAGACGTTCCGCCGCCGTACGAAGACCATCAACTCCATCCGTGAATATCTGGATGAACGTGGCTATCTCGAGGTGGAAACGCCGGTATTGTCGACGATTGCCGGCGGTGCTGCGGCCCGTCCGTTCATCACGCATCACAACACGCTGGACATCGACCTGTATCTGCGTATTGCCACGGAGCTGAACCTCAAACGCCTCATCGTTGGCGGTTTGGATCGTGTTTATGAAATCGGCCGTATCTTCCGCAATGAAGGGATGGACGTTCGTCATAATCCGGAATTCACGTCTATCGAGTTCTATCAGGCCTTTGCGGATTACACGGATATGATGGACCTCACCGAGGGCATCGTCGTCAATGCGGCCATGAAAGTCCTTGGCACGCCGGTCATCAATTACCAGGGCGTTGAGATCGACCTTTCTAAAGTTAAACGCATCAGCATGAACGATGCCGTCAAAGAAGCTACGGGCAAAGACTTTATGTCCTGTGAGACGGTCGAAGAGGCCCGTAAGATGGCCGATGAAATCGGGGTACCTTACGAGGAGCGCCATGGCATTGGTGGTATTCTCAACGCTGCATTCGAGGAAAAAGTGGAAGAGACGCTCATGCAGCCGACCTTTATCACGGGACATCCGACGGAAATCTCGCCGCTGGCGAAACGCAATGCCGAAGATCCGCGCATCACCGATCGCTTTGAGTTCTTCATCTATGGCCGCGAACTAGCCAATGGCTTTACTGAGCTCAACGACCCAATCGATCAGAAGGGCCGTTTCGAGGATCAGCTCAAACAGCGTGAAGCTGGCGACGATGAAGCACATGGCATGGATGAAGACTTTGTCATGGCACTGGAGTATGGCTTGCCGCCAACGGGTGGTGTCGGTATCGGCATCGACCGTCTCGTCATGTTCCTGACGGATGCCGCTTCGATTCGCGATGTCCTGCTGTTCCCGACGATGAAACCGCTTAATGCACCGGCACATATTGACCGTCCGGAGAATCCGGCTGCCGCTGCTCCGGAGAAGATTGACTTCTCGAAGGTTGAAGTGGAGCCGCTCTATGAAGATATGGTTGATTTTGATACCTTCTGCAAATGTGATTTCCGTGCGGTTAAGGTAAAGGCTTGTGAAGCTGTCAAGAAGAGCAAGAAGCTCCTGCAGTTCACGCTGGATGATGGTACGGGCACGGATCGCACGATCCTTTCGGGAATTCATGCGTTCTATGAGCCGGAAGAGCTCATTGGCAAGACGCTCGTGGCAATTGTCAACCTGCCGCCGCGTGCTATGATGGGCATTGAATCCTGTGGTATGCTGATTTCGGCTGTTCACACGGAGGAAGACGAGGAAAAACTGCATCTGTTGCAGCTTGATCCGCATATCCCGGCTGGCGCAAAGATGTGCTAAATAGTCAAAGTTGACATTTGACAATTGACATATGACCGGTCAAATCTGACTTTTGTTGGATTTGACCGGTCATTTTTTTGACTTGTCAAATGGTATGATATAATAAAAACAAATATAGGGCATAACAGCGTGAGAAAGGATAGGATGAAATGACAACAGCGGCAGGACGGCAGGGAATGTTAGCGGGTAAACCAATAATCGATGAAGCCTTTCATCTTCGGTTGGAAACGGGAGAAAAACGCTGGGTTCCCTGGGATGGAACGGAACGCGCTAAAGTATATCAAGCCATGCGGCAAATCAGAAATCACGAGGGGATGGAGGATGAACTGGAAATCGAGTTGATATCCTCCTGCTTGCGTGGCTATGCGGAAAAAAGAGGCTTTACGGTCGATGCGAGCTATCGTGGCTTGACGGCCGTGCGCCAGCATATTGCGATGATGCAAAAACCGCAAGCTGCAGCTTATCGCACGCCGATTTTTGTCGATGCCGTACGTTGGGCCGGCAATTATACGGAGGCGTACGAAAGCATGGCGGCAGCGGAGGTGGAACTCGATGAAACAGCCAAGACGGAGTATTTGCCACAAGAAGGTGTTATCTTAACGGAAACAGAGGGAATGGATTCTGTCAAATGGGATTGCCGGATCATGACAGCGGTGAAACTTTTGACGCTTCAGGAACGCTGGGGAGCAGAGCCGTTATCCGAAGAAGAGCATGCGGTTTATTTCGAACAGCTGGCAGCTGTCGTGCAAAAATTCCTGTATCAGCATGTTACCGATGCGTATCGGTTGGAGGATTTTTCGCCACAGGCTTTGGAAGGCCAATATCGCGTGCTGGCTTCGTTTCAGTTAGAAGATGGGGGTGCAGACGGGGACCTTGTTTACGAAATCTATGGGATTAAGCAGGAACAACCGGAGTTGTTTGAACGGCTTCGGCGGGAGACGGAACTGTTGCTGCCGAGGCTTACGGCGGATGAATACGCCGATGACATACGGGAAAATATTGAGCGCCAGGGACTAGCGGTGGAATTTATCGCATCAAAGGAAATGGCAAGACAGCATGAGCGGGAGGCACGCTCGTGGCTCCGCCGTCAGCGCCGGCTTCGGGAAAGTGGAGCGGAAGAAGAAAATATGCCCGAAGAGAACCTGTCAGAAGAAACTATGCCGGAAGAAAAGTTGGCAGAAGAAGTAGAGCCTTTGGCGTTTGACGAGCTTTCCAGGCCGGAAGCAGAGACAATATCGCTGAAAGAATGGGTGCCTGAGCCGGTGTCAGAGGCAGAATTTGCTTCCCTTACGGATGAAGCGCCGGATTTTGTTCCGATGGAATACAATACGAGAAAGCAAATGGCGGATGAGGAAGAAGTGCCGCATCGGAACCGGGCCGTCATCCCTTGGACGACTTGTGAGTATGTTTACCTTGTCGATTGGTTCCTGCATCGGGACAAAGAGGGGGATATTGCCGTTGAAATCCAAGGGCTTTCGGAGCGGTTTATCCGTTATCAGCAGCAAAAGGCAGGCTTTGATGAAGCGGTACAGGAAAATCGTTCTCCCGCTCAAATAGGAGAACGCGTCTTTACCATGACGCTTTTGCAGTATGGGGAGTCCTGGCAGCAGAGTGGTGCCACGCGCAGGGAAGCCGAACTTTTTTCGCAAGGGGCAGGCGATGAGCCGATATTTCGCCAACTGGCAGTACTGGCTAGAAATATCATCGGATAACGATGCGGAAGAACTGGATATATGTTTCTTGTGATATAATAAACATATACAGAATCGCAAGAAGGACGTGACAACCATGGCAAGAGCATTTTCGGAGGATTCGCGTGTAAAGATTCCCGCGTTGCTGCATTTTATGCGGTTAGGCTATCAGTATCGGAGCCTGAAGGATATCCGTGCGCAATTGGATTTTGAAACGAATATCGACAGACAGGTGCTTCGTGATGCGATGAACAAGCTGAATCCGTCTTTGCTTGCCAGTCCGCTGACGGGTGAAGAGTTTCAGGCTATTATGGCGGAACTTGCTGACAGCTTGGCTGGTGATGACCTGGGACAAGCCTTCTTTGTAAAGTTACAGCAGGGGATAGTTTGCCGTGGTGAAACGATGCGGCTTATTGATTTTGACAATTCGGAGGAAAATGACTGGTCAGTGGTGACGGAGTTGCCTTGCCTGGTTGACCGGTCAACCGAAAGTGGCAGTTTCCGTCCGGATATCACGGTGTTTGTCAATGGATTGCCCCTTGCCTTTTGCGAAGTCAAGATTCCGAACAACCTCAAGGGAATGCAGGCAGAATATGAGCGCATGAACAAGCGCACGAATAATGGGAAGTATCGCCGGTTCTTGAATATTACCCAGCTTATGGTATTTTCCAATAATATGGAGTATGACGATACAGAGGTTGCGCCAATTTCTGGCGCATTTTATGCAACAAACGGACGTGGACATCTATTCTTCAGTCATTTTCGTGAGGAGGATAAATCTATCTATGATGGTGTAGCGGTATTGGATTCAGCGATTGAGTCGATTGTCTTGCGGGATACGAATATGACAATCCTCAAAGGGCGTCCGGATTATGCACTCAATTGTAGTCCGATGACGCCAACCAATCGGCTGCTTACGTCCTTGTTTACCAAAGTGCGATTCCTGTGGCTGCTTCGTTATGGAATTACCTATGTAGAGAAGGTAAACGATAAGGGCGTCATGGAACTATCCAAGCATTTGATGCGCTATCAACAATTCTTTGGTGCTAAAGCGATTCTGCGTAAAGTGGCGAGCATGCGGCAGAGTGATGCCAATATGGCGGATAATGTTTGCTATATTGGTGACGACCGTAGTGTGGAGTTTGCTGCCGAACTTCCGCATTATGGTACCAATGATAACGGGAAGCAACGCCAGGCGCGCGGTGGTGTGATTTGGCATACACAGGGAAGTGGCAAGACGGAGTTGGCCTTTTATAATGTCCATATCCTGTCTGATTTTTATGCAGTGCATCGTATAATTGCCAAATTTTATTTTATCGTTGATCGCTTAGACCTTATGCAGCAGGCAGCCGATGAATTCCGTGCGCGCGGTCTCAAAGTGGTGGAGATTGGCACGCGGGCGGAATTTACGAAAAACATTCAGAGCACCAGTGAGCAGACACTTACGGGCGGACTGGTGATGAATGTAGTCAATATCCAAAAATTCGGTGATGATGCTGTGACCAAAGCACCGGATTATAATGTCAATATCCAGCGTGTCTACTTCATTGATGAAGTACATCGTGACTATCGTGCGGATGGTTCTTTTTTGGCAAGACTGGTGGCCTCTGACCGCAATGCCATCATGTTCGGTCTGACGGGGACACCGCTTATCGGCAAGGTGCGCACCAAGGATTTGTTTGGCGATTATATACATAAATACTATTACAATCAATCCATCGCGGATGGCTATACCCTGCGGCTTATTCGCGAAGGCAT
>NZ_JAILKR010000121.1 GCF_024693525.1 Selenomonas sp.
CATTGCTGGAGCATGGCAAGGCGAGATGCGGGAAGAAACCTAAGTGCGAAGGGTGCGTGTTTGGGGATGTTTGTCGATTTATGGATTAGATAGGGGTGTTTTATGCTTCCAGAAGAAGATAAAGAAATGATGCGGCAAGGACTTGATACCCAGTTGAGCGAGGAAGAAATTGAACACCTGTACAGTTTCGCTGAAAAAAACACAATGGAAGAGCTGGCAGGCGTTGACATAGAAGAATTAAAGCGTAGGGAGAGATTATTTCCTATCTATAAACCGGATGTGAAACTGAGCCTGGACGCATTGCTGGCGTGTGCATTTGCTCGCAGTCAGAAGATGATGCGATTTATCCATCCGAAGTATGATGCCAATAAGGAGTTATTCTTCACCAAAGCACAGGAGAGTGACCATTTTCAAAGCCGCTTCATTACTGGCAGTCGTATTGTGACTCGCATGAATGCCATCAAGGCTTTGGGATTGATTGTTACAGCCAAAACAGACAAGGAATTGGATACTGAGCTGTTCCAAGCAGCCGAACGGGCGTGGAAACGGATGAGCAATCTCTTCAAGAGTTTCCATGGAGTGAATATGCCGATAGGCATGGCACTCGAAGCGACTAACGTCTTTGATGCTTCAGAAGATAATGTTTTGCATGATGCAGTCGCGGTGTTCCTGTATTTCTGTGACAAATACAAGATAAACCCGGAAAAGGATGACCCTATGTACCGTCACGCGATGGCGGCTGTGGTGGATAAAGATGTGGCTTTTTTACGTCCGTTCTCAGAAATATTGCATGAGGCCGTGGAGGAAGAGGGCACTGGAAAAGACTTGGATGAACTGATGCATTTGACTCTGCGGGTCTGCGGCAATGCACATAGCGTAGCAGAATTGGGGAAAAACCTGCCAATTGAAGAACCGGAGTTTGGAATGTTCCAGATACTATGGGATTTTGCTCAGTTGGACAATGTTCCGATGAGTGCCTATGAAAATGAGCAGTTCTCGAAAAGGGAAATCCAGGACATCTTTTATGTGATGCGTATGCATATGGAGCGTGGTGACTTTCAGGCGGAGGATATCAACAAATACTTTATCATGGGCTTGATGATTAGGAGCTTCTCGCGGCTCTATCATGAGGCTGTAGGTGTCATTGAGCGATATGCCGGTATCGTAAGGGAATCAGAGCGTTACAGGGAACTGGACAGGAAGATAGCGGCACTGACCTCGAAAGCCAATGAACAGACAAAACTGCTGGAACAGCGGCAGGAAAAACTCAACGAAGCTCAGAAGGAAATCGACCGGGCAAAACGCCATGAGTACGAACAGGCTGAGGAACTTGAAGCCGCCAAGGAACGGGTAGCGGTGCTTGAATCACTGATGGCTGAGGATGATGCTGCTGCCGATGATACGCTGCATGAAAAACTAGCTGTTTACACGACAGCACAAATTGATACAGTGCGTCATGCCAAGGCGGTTGTATTCGGAGGACCACCCAACTGGCAGGCTGAGGTAAAGAAAGCAGCACCGGGCTTTAACTGCGTGTCGGTTGACAGCAAGGGATTTGATGCCAAGATAATCGATAAGGCTGATGTGGTGGTGTTTAAAACCGACTATATGTCTCATGCCCAATGGTACAGAGTGGTCAAACGGGCAAAGAGCCGGGGCAGGAAAATTGTGTATTGCAGGAATAATATCGATATGCTCCTGCGGAAGGTGGCCGGAGCATTAAACTGAACAAGCAAAAATGGTGGAACCAGAGTTATGATTTCTGGCTCCACCATTTTTGCGTATAAAATCAGAGATACTTCACAGCAATCTCTTTGATGAGGTTCAGTTGGTCATACAGGCTGGATTTTTTGATTTCCAACATCCTGCCAACCTCAGCGGCTCTGATTCCCTGAAGGCGGAGCCGGAAGATGTTAGCTAGGCGCTTATCCTTACGCTCTAGAGCCGCAAGGATGGCGTTTGTAGTGTCCTTAGCAATGAAATCAGCGATACCGAGATCGCTGGTGGATGGCTCATTACCTGTTTCACGCATCTGTTCAATGGATGCATTAGAGTTTTTGGGTACATTTAATTTGCCAGCAAGTTTACAGCCTGCGCAGCTGTGGTGGTAATCGCAGATTATGCTTTTGCCATTTTTCCCAGCAATAAGACAGCGACCGGCCCAACGAGCTTCGTCAATGAGTTCCCTGTCATAGGCTGAAGGAAAAGGTGCCCATTCTTCTGTAACATCAACCAAGTAGCATTTTACCCAAACGCCACCAATTTTTGACGTGGACATCCCTACGATATCAGGGTGCTCCATCCGATCACCATCGGTCATTGGCATCAGTGCGATGCGGTGACCAAGGCGTTTGGATTGGAAACGGGGGTCCTTGTTTTTGCCATAAGTGATGTTCTTGTTACGGTTCTGATTTGCCATTTTTTGACTCCAGTTCTGCCCTTCTCTGTTGAGAAGCGGAGTCCGAGAGTCAAAAGAAGAGCGTGGTTGACCACCCAGAACGGAATGCCCGACAAAGGCTCCGCTTCGGTTCTGGTGGCCAGACCACGCACAGGTATGGCTACACTATTAAGTTGAACCAATATCCAAGAGTGATGCGTCCATCCGGATAGGCCTAAGGATGGCGCTCCTGGAGGTTGGTAAACACATGGTATGGGTAGCAGATTGAGTCCTGCTGATATTTAGTCTACTGAAAAAAATATAGTAAGTAAATTTCTAATAAAATCACTTACTATTAGCAGTGAAACTACTACATGATGTGGTTATATAAGAAAAAATATGCTATACTTACGAAGTAACTCTTACGTTATCGCTTATCGTATGAATAAAAAAATAGACCCCTGCGGGTCTTAACTGGAAGTGAGAAATATGGCTGAGATAGAAAATGATATTCAGCTTTTGAAAGGCAATAAGTGCATAATAGGCGTGTTTGATGATGAAGTGGGCAACAAGCATCTTACAGTCAAGAAAGATTCTGATGAGGTAATATACTATGCCTTCAGTAGCGAAAAAGGGCTTTGCATCACAACAGAATACGGCTCCGTAAGAAGGGAAAATCTTCTGCAAGAGATGATTTCTCTGCCAGACGGCAATATTGGCCACCTATTTTCGTACATTGAGGAGACAGGTTTTTTTCTACCACTAGCATCGATGGAAGATTATGAGATTAGCTACGAAGCTATTATTGATACTGTACGAGCAATCAAAGCGACTACTTTGCTTTTGAGTGAAATTGCTAAGGTGAATCCCAATTACGAAAAAATTCTGCATTTGACATTTTACTTGATTTTTGGAAAAAGAGAGGGGTTGCGTCTCAATGAAAATGTAATACGCCAGCCGTGTGAACATGGCGTAATAAAAATCCTAAAGGATACTACATTGCTACCTATAAGCAATGCTGATGCATTAGAAGCTAACGAAAAAGGTTGCTACATTATATCCGATACCATGCATAAGTCAGCCTATAAGCTGGATGCAGGGGAATATGCGGATATCATATGTGGAGAAAGATTTTCTTTTGATTACCCTGGTATTGATGATAAACGGTACAAGAAACTGATATATAGATACAAAAATAGGGTAGGTCTCGGTCAAAATGAACGCATTGTGGTGGACTTTTTATTCCATTTCATGCACAGCGTGGGTGTGGTGAAGTCTGTCAGCTATTGTGATGGAATTTCCTATTATGGAAAACCGAAAATGGATAAGATGGACAACAACATGAAAGCTGGCTTGTTGAATACAGCGCGTATTGTGACAGCGGAGGAGATAAATTACAACATTTCTCTGATAAGTCCAATATATAGCCCTAGAAAGCTGGAACCAGTGTGGCATTTTCCAGATTTGTTGTCTGCTTACTTTTTTTCGATTTTCTATATGCGCCCAGGGCGTGAAATGTATCGAAAATGTGCCAATCCTAGCTGTGGTAAATATTTCCTGGTGAAAACAACTAATGGCAGGAAAAAATATTGCGGAGATAATTGCAGGAATGCTAATAATCAAAGAGATCACCGCTTAAGAGAAAAAAAGAAAAAAGCAAAGCCGCAAGCGTAATGCTTGCGGCTTTAAAATATAAAACTTAAGTAATCGATGCATTGTCAATTATGGCTTGGTCTATGGTTTCTGCCATTCGTCTCTTTTTACTAGTGCGGTCTCCAAAATAATTGTGCATCAAGAATCGTATATCTACTAAAATTCCCTGCACGCGTTCATATTTATGATCATTAAATTTCCAATCACTTACTGCTTCGCCAATATTTAGAAAATAATCAGCTGAATTAAATGAGTTGTTTTCTTTGTTATATGGCATTATGAAGGCATTGAATACAGGGACATCATCACCATATTTTGCTTTAATTTGCGCATTATTATATATATATTCGGCATAGGTGATTTGTTTATTGATGGAAGTAGACTCTGGTAAATGTGCTGGTTGCGCGGTCACACCGTAACGGTAATATTTGGCATCGAGAACATAAATTTTGTCTTTGTATAGCATAATTGAATCTGGTTCAAGCGCGGCGTTTCCTTTTTTGTTCTTGGCATATCGTAGTGTCCAAGATGTGTGAGGAAAATATTTTTCTTTATCCTTCTCACCAAAGGCCTCGTCTATGAGACGCTCCCATACATATTCAAACCTGTCTGTGCCAAAATAAAATTGACGGTCAGTGGTGGGGTCATCTAAAAACTCAATCATGGCCTTCATGGATTTGAATAAGAGTTTATCCTTATCGTTATGAGTAGCAGCAAGTTTTTGTTTGAGCCTATGCAGGAAGCGCTCCTTTTCCAAGGTGATGTGAGGGTCTTCAGGAAGATGCGGAGTGAATAGCCAGCCTAATTTGGTAAATGCTTCATAAACGCAATACCTGTGTATAGAAGTTATTAAATTCTTATCATTAGGGGTAGAACCGCGAGTGACAAACTTATTAAAAAAAGGAGAACCATCTTCTTGGTATAATGAAGTGCCTTTTCGAAGGGATGCCGCCCAATCAATGCGGCCGTGGTCACTGTACTTCCTAGTTGATTCTTTTTCCTTGTAGTAGGATTTAGTGTCTAAGAAACCTCTGATAATACTTATATAGGCATTGACAGGAAAATCAACGGATTGCGGTGTTGCAAATTTAGGCATATGCAACACGCGGTCTTTTTTTTCGGTGAATTCTGCCATAACAGCTATTAGCTGAAGAATATCCTCACGTATGCTATCTTCGTCATCCGGAACTTTATAGCCCATGGGAAAATATACCATTGCATTGTTGGAATCAGCCTTGATTCCGACAAATCTGTCGCCATCGCCATTTTCGTTGACATGGCATTTTGCTGCAAGGGGATGTTCGTCATCTTTTTTGTTATTCGTTTGAATCGTTGTCATGAACATCATCACCTTCTTCATTTACTCCATTGATGATGGCTTTTTTGAGATTATCGTTGAATACGTTAAATCGTTTATTACCTTTTTCTGACATAAATCCATCTATTAATGATTCAAGACTCTTATATTTCTTGGAGTTAAAAATGTCGTTGTGATTGAATTTAAAAGCATCATCCCAGAGATATTTGAGAACTTTTTCAGCAAAAATTGAATTCTTATGATGTGCTTTTATCTGCTCTTCAGGTTTATCCGCTAGTGCTGATTCATCAATTAATGGACCAAGGTCAGATTCATTGATAAAATATGCGCCGAGACGTTTGTCCTCTGAAGACGTTACATTACTCATGCGAAGAATTTCATTATTTATAGCATGACAAAAATTCTCCCAAGTAACTGTAGTGTCAAGAATTTTCTTTTGAGCAAAAGAATGATTCTTAAATGAGTTCGGAATCATTCGCATTATCCACCTGCGCTGAAATGCTGTGTCTAAAGTGAATACGTTCTGGTCAGATGTATTCATGGTGCCAATGAGAGAAAGGTTTGAAGGGATTCGTACCTTATGTTCAGTATCGCCATATACTTCTTCTGCAATGTTTGCATTAGTGATACCATATTCGCTAGTGCCGATGGGATATTTGTCATTAGAGTCTGTAACTCGGTCTAATAACTGAAAAACCTCACCAAAAATTGCAGGAGCATTGCCACGGTTTATTTCTTCAATAATAAGATAATACATATTTTTGGGGTCATTGTAAGCCTTTTTTAGTAATTTGGTAAAAGGACCAGGGACAAATTGATATCGAACTTTATCATCTATTATGACGGGGAGTATTTGCCCAATAAAGTCTGAATACATGTAATCTGGATGAAAAACTAAGCGTTCAATTTTTGATTCGTCACTACAGTATTCATGTTCGATTGTCCAGCTTTTTCCAGAGCCGGGTACTCCATATAGAATAACATTAGTGCCACCTATAATACGGGAATTTCCGTTTTTATCATCTCCGTTATCGCCTTTTATCAATGATTTTAAGTCGATAAACTTAGTCGTAGATAATTGTAAGTATGTTTCTGCTCTTTTTTGGTAGTCTTCAAGAAGTTCAGAATTAGGTGTTTTTAAAGTAACATTTCCATTGGAATAGCTTATATATGGGTTCATTCCTTCGGATAAAGCGGACTTTAAAATCCTAAGAGGTCCTTTGGATTCTTTATCACCAGATATATCAACAGCTTCGTTTGTTTCTAACAATTTTTTATAAATGCAGTTGAGATTAAAAATTATGTTGGTATCATTGTCCACCAGATTAAAAAGAGCATTCTCTGCTAGAACGTTGAGTGCCAACAGCAGTCTATGTTCGCATTCTGGATCAGATGGAATATTTATTCCAATCCATGATAATAGTGTTCGATAATATGACTGTAAATCATTTTCTATAATGCTGTGTATTATATCAATGTTTGTCGTATATTTTAGCTTTTTAGGATAACGATTGCCACCTGTTCGTTCAGCACTGGCAATACGTGTATCATCTGTAAATTCTACCTTAGCTATTTTCCAAATCAATTCAAAAGCAACCATCAGGGCTTCTATTTGTGATTTGTAAAGCTGGTTGCTTTCAATCGTAGATATTAAATGGTCGGTATCAATTTGTTCTTCTGAACATATTTCTGATAATTCATCTGATACCCATTGTGCTAATTCATCTGGTATACATATTGAATCACCATTACTAACTGAGTATATTAATTCATGTGGATGGCTGGAACATTCCCAAAGCAATATGGATAATCCTAGAGTGCTTTTTACATGGGGAAGAGAGGATTTTATTCCTAATTTTAAATCTAGTTCTTTATACGGTTCAATATTTTCAGGCCTATTCATTTGTCAGATTCTCCTTGAAAGTCTGTCATAATAACATTTGCAATAGATTGAGCTAATAATGGAGGAACAGCATTACCAACTTGTTTCATTTGAGATCCCTTATTTCCAATGAATTTAAATGTATCTGGGAATGACTGAATACGTGCGGCTTCCCTTACGGTGATGCATCGATTTAAATAAGGATGAGTAAATTTACCGGAGGAAGGAGTATCAAACCTTGTAGTGATGGTAACAGAAATTTCATCTTTTCGCATTCTGGTCCAAGTGCCACTATATATAGATTTTGTTAGGTGCTCCTTTGGTAAGACCTCTTTGCCTGCGTTAGGGGGAATCATGGATAAACGCTCTAGTGCAAGAGGGGAATGCTTGGTGGCTACATGATTATACAGCATAGTACTGTCTGAACGCATTTGCTTTTGATAGTCAGTCTGTGCGTCTAATTTGTAGTGCTGCACGCTTTCGCCTTCTCCAGAATTTAAATAAGATAAATCACTTATCGCATCCCATATAGTGACTGTTTTATTTTGAGGTAATGGTAAAGCGGGTGCATTAGAATTCAGTTTTCCAATTATTACAGCTCGGCGTCGGTTTTGAGGAACACCAAAGTCCGATGCATTAAGAACTCCTGATTTTAGATTGTAGCCCATGGAATTGAACAGTTCTGTTATTTCTTGCTTAAAGAACCCATGTTCGGCTGTTAAAAGATTAGGTACGTTTTCCATAACGAAATATTTTGGGCGTACTAGTTCAACCACTTTAACGTAATATTTAAAAAGGAAGTTTCTACTATCATGTATAGTCTTGCGCTGACCTTTTTGAGAGAAGCCTTGACACGGAGGCCCACCAATTACAACATCCACAATTCCCCTGTATGATTCAAATGTTTCTTTGAGATTTAAGGCTGTTATATCTCCTACGATCATTTTAGTGGATTGATGATTTATTTTGTAAGCATCTGCGATGGATGAATCATATTCATTGGCTAGAACAACATCAAAGCCCGCTTGTTCAAAGCCTAGTGAAAGACCTCCTACTCCTGCAAATAAGTCAATCACCTTAGGCTTCATTATTATCCTCCTGAATTCTCTCTCTAGACATATTAAAATAATCTTCGCTTAACTCAATTCCAATGAAATTGCGACCGGTTCTTTTAGATACAACTCCAGTAGTGCCACTGCCCATAAATGGGTCTAGAACCCAATCACCCTTATTCGACAAAACTTCAATAAAATATTGTATAAGCCCCTCTGGTTTTTGTGTTGGATGTTTTCCGTATTTTCGCTCACTGGAAGGTGTGACAGATGTTTCTACAAAATCATGTAGTACCTCGCCGTTGTTATTAAAAATTCCTGTTCTGGTTTGGTAGGTGAAATATATCCAAGCTTCTGTAGAATTTACAAAATGAAGATTCATATTTCTAGGCATGGGATTCTTTTTGTGCCATATACCAGTGGTTTTGTAATAGAAACCATGTTTAGTAGCTATTTGAATAATTGTTTCAACCTTAATAATTGCCATAAACATTATCATCGAGCCACCGTTTTTCATAACTCTAGCTGCTGACTCGAAAAATTTATCCATGGACTCGCTCCACTCTTTGAATCCCATATTGTCCCATCCGGCGGAACCAAAGAAATTATCTCGCATTCGTTTAAGATTTGTATCTCTTTTTTCCATAAATCTTCCAAGATTATATGGAGGGTCTGTTAATATTAAGTCAATAGAATTTTCATCTAGACCGGTCATTGCCGCAATGCAATCATGATTAAATAATCTAGTTTCTGCCATTTTGCCAGTTTACCTTCCTCGTAGTTATTTTATAGCGCTCTTTCCGCTTTGTACCCAATCGTCAAGGTCGGATTTCTTAAATTTCCAGAGCTTTCCAATTTGATGAGCGGGGAGATCTTTTCTCGTTTTTATCCATTTGCGCAATGTAACTGGCTTGACACCAAGATACGTAGCTGCCTCATCTAGGCCAATGTAACAATCGTTTGTATGTTCATTCATTGGTTCCACCCCAAGATACAAAATAATTCGCGCAATATTATACTACAATAGAGACATAATTTCAAGCTATTTGATAATACTTCTCATGATTTTGAGATATTTAGTGATATTTAATGTTCTTTATGAAATTTTCACACTAGTCTTTTTGGTAGAATGCTGTCTCATACCCGTCAGCTCGTAGCGCAATGCCTGTAAGCCAAGGTGGTGTCTGTTCCATTACCTCACAGACATCTTCGACCGGAACATCCATTGGACATTCAATGATAAGCTCGTCATGGACATGTCCGCAGATAAACTGCTCACGCAGGTTTCGCATGGCGTAGCAGAGGATGTCACGGCTGACGGCTTGGACAATATTCTCCACGAACTTCGGTCCATAGGATTCCAAGCGGTTCCATTTCTTCTGCCCGTCTGTGCCCATGTAGGTCACGGATTCGCCGCCGAATTTGTTAATTCCCATGCGTGGCTTGACGTAAGATAGCCTGCGCCCGGAGGGCAGGTTGATGAACAACATGCCGGACTGCCATGAGAAGTGGATGTTGCCGACAGAGGAGGGGATGTGCTGCTTGACGGCGTTCTTTACAGCTGCATCCACCTGCCACCAATAGTCGGTGATATGCGGATTGGAGTTACGCCATTTCTCAACCAGGCTGGGAAGTTCTTCTTCGCTAAGCCTCATTTCCAAAGCCCCCATAGCTTTCAAGGCACCAACGGAGCCGCCATAGCCGAGTGCCAGTTCTGCAATCTTGCCCTTCTGACGCAGGTGGCCATTTTCGCCGTGCTTCACGACTTTGCAGTGGAACATTTGGCTGGCGCTGGCGCAGTAGATGTCACCATTATTTTCAAAGACCTCCAGCCGCCATTGTTCTCCGGCGAGAAAAGAGAGAACTCTGGCTTCGATGGCAGAGAAGTCACTGACCACATATTTATATCCGGGCTTGGCCACGAAGGCTGTGCGGATAAGCTCTGATAGGACGTTCGGTACGTTGCCGTAGAGAAGTTTTAGCATATCAAAGTCACCTTGTCTGACCAGTTCCCGCGCTTCTGCTAAATCGCTCATGTGGTTCTGGGGAAGGTTTTGCAGCTGGATATTGCGCCCTGCAAAACGGCCGGTGCGTGATGCGCCGTAGAAGAGGAACATCCCACGACATCTGCCATCAGCACAGACCGTGTTCTGCATGGCCTCGTATTTTTTGACGGAACTTTTGGAGCTTTGCTGGCGGAGCCGGAGAACTTTGGCAACGTGGTCTGGTACCGTCTTGATAAGCGCAGCCACATCCTTTTTGCCCAGGCTTTCCGTGTGGATTCCTTGGCATTCAAGCCACCGCTGCATTTGGGTGACGCTGTTTGGATTCTCCAAACCTGTCAGTTTCGACATTTCAGCCATAAGCTCTTCATGGGACTGTTGGTTTATCTGGATAGCGTTACCGACTAGTGCATGGTCAATCATGATGCCACGGTCATTGATGCTTTCGCTGATGTGATACTCATCCCAGACGGATTCCGGGACAGGGTAGTTTTGCAGCCGCTTAGTTATCTGCATTTCGACCTCGACATCACGCTGGTTGTATTTCTTGAATAGTTCCCATTTTTGGCGGTCGTGCTCCGGAAGATTCCGGGTGCGGCCGCCATTTGTTTTTGTGGCCTTGCAGGGCATACAGAAATAACGGATGAGGTCTTTGCCCTCTTTGAGTTTTTGTTGCTCGAAGCCAAGGACGGCACCAACTGCCTCAAGGGAGAGGGGGAGCCCATTGTAGGTGGCAAGCGTCATGGAGCATTTCCATGATGCTGGGTCGAGGTAATTGCCAACGGTATCGTTCGGGCTGCCATAGGAGCGGAAGATGTCAGGGCGATTCTTCCGCAACCACGCAGATAAGCAGATGCGTTCAAAGCTGGCATTATGCGCCCATTTCGTTACAGCTGGGTCAGCGATAGCCAACAGTATCTCTTCTGGTGGCAGTTCACCACAGGCCATATCATAGACCGTAACAGAGCCACTATTGACAGATACACCAAACAGCAGAATCTCAAAGTTGGGCGATTCGGTGTAGCGATACACGCCGCGTTTACCAAGGTCGATATCGCTGTAGGTTTCAATATCGATTTCCAGGGTATTGATATTTTCCATATGCATATCCTTTCTGCTTAAACAGCAAGGGCAGCGGCACCAGCCGCCACCCATGTGTTAGGTTATAATCGTGATTTATTTCAGGAAATCGTCATCCTGCTCATCGTCATCATCGAAGGCATCTGCCGTTACATTGGCACCGCCAAGCGGCTCACCATCGCGGAGCTTCTTCAGACCGTTGAACCCGGCTGCGATGCCCTTGTTGCCATTCACGTTGTAGGCGTAGAAGTTAATCATGGCCTTGCCGTAGATACCGCTGTAGAGTTCTGAGCTGTCGATGATTTCGTTGCCGTCTGCATCGAATGCCTTAGGCTTGCGTGTGCTGCTGCAGTTGATGAACAAGCTGCCAGCATACGCTGCATCGCCCGGACGGTCTTCATCACCATCGCGCAGGGGCGTGTGCAGGCTTTCCAGCTTGGGCACGACTTTGCCGTTTCCACGCAGCTTGCCCTGACCTTCATCATAGGCAGCCTTGATGGCGGCTTTGACCTTGGTGACAGTTACAGTATCGGACTTGGGGATGATGAGGCTTGCGCTGTATTTCGGTATCCCGTGTCCGTCCATGGGAGCCTTAGGCTCATTGGCATTCAAATAGCTGAAACGAGTGTTCTTGCCGGTAACAACAGTAGTAGGTGCTTTCATAGTCTTATTCCTCCGTTTGTT
>NZ_JAILKR010000130.1 GCF_024693525.1 Selenomonas sp.
AAGCAGTTTCGTTCAAGCGAAGCGCGTTTAACTGTTTTCCAACTCTTAATTAAAAGGCAAAAATTTCTTGTAGCGGGTTGTCACCGGTGGAGCGTTGGTACTGTGTCCCCCGCCGCCGGCGATTGGCTTCGAACACAAACTCGGTACTGCTACCCTACAAACTGTAATTTATTTTATGCAAAAAGACCCATTGACTTCCGCTGAAATCAATAGGTCTTTTCCTATGCTTATTATTGAACGGGTACCATAATGATACTTATGGGCAAATTCGATGCTCCTGGCGGGGAATACTCAATCCATACGGATTTATCGGCGCGGTATACTCCCAAATCTGCCAATTCCGCCGATTTCGTCAACACAACAATTCCTTTTTCACGCAACTCTTCCTGCTCTTGGGTTTCTGCTGGGGTTTTATCCCCAAAATAAACCTGCCCTTGCGGCGTTGGCAACATATCCGGGCCGACTTCGCCATACTTCATTCGCACCGCACCAGCATATACACCACCTAACGGGCACAAGTAATACTGCACTTTGCAATCGCCAGCCGTTGGAACCTGAATCCGATAGACGATTCCATAGTTCCCCTCATCTTTTACCACGCTTCCATCGGTTGCATCGATTCCCTGACGATATTTGTCCCGCTTGTCATCAGCAACCGGAAAATACATAATCCCATCAACTTCCGGATGATATTCACGCGTTGAGGTCATGACCCGATTCATTCCGGTAAACGTCCCTCGTAAACATACGGCATCTTTGGGCAATACCGGCAAACTTCTCGACTCCGTAACCGGGTCTCCATAAGCATCGAGCATCAACACACTGACTTTCACTGGGTGATCCGCATAAAAATCATACATGCCCGACACCAGATCTCCCGGCTGCAGCAACGTGGTATTCATATCCTCCTGCAAAAGTTTCGCCACGCCTTCACCCAAAACGATCTTTTGATCCATCGACTGGCCGAAATACTGCATTTGTACCGCTTTGCCCACTTTCATATAGTGGTCACTCGGCGCGCCACTGCCTCCGCGAGTAATATGAATGGTATTGGTGCCTTCGTATTTATTCTCCAATACAACCGCTATTTTTTTCGGCTCACTCGTATTATTGAGATGATAATAGAGAACCCGCACATCTCCACTTACCGTATCTTGATATAAAATACCATTTTGTTCCACATACTCTGGACTATCAGAAAAGAGCAGGGTCCCGCCCTCGTCTTTGGATACCATGGGAATTTCATGCATGACATTGGACGGTTTTACCCAAGCTTTGGGGGCTGGTTTATTCTGACTGTTTAATATCGCCTGTATTCTTTCCTTAATATTCACGTTTTTTGTCGTCCCATTATTTTCCTTTACAGACTCCATATGTACCACAGTTGTCCCCTTATGGCTCGTGGTACGATCCGAAGCCATCGCCGTCACTGGAATACAGCATAGCAATGCCGTGATCAAAGTTTTCCGCATTATTTGTCTTGCCTGGTAAATTGTCTTCACACCTTTCCCTTAGTGCTGATGTATCCCGAGCTTTGTCATAACCGCTGCCTTGAGTAAGCGAAGCTTAAATTCCATCAACCCAAAACGTGGATGCGGGATGTTGGTCCGCTGTAACAGATACGGATTCGTATCAAACGTATTCAGGCCTGCATCGCCTGTCACCGCCGTAAGATATTCATTCTCTTTGAGCATCTCCGGCATTTCCGGTGAAACTTCTCCATTCGGATACGAAAACGAAAAAACCGTCCGTATCCCATTCCACTCCATCAGCAATTTAGAAAGTTTTATCTCTTCCAATTGTTTCTCGTGGTCCAAATGCGTCAACGGCTGATGATTGGCCGTATGGCTGCCAATTTCTACCCCACGGTCCTGCATCTCCCGTAACTCATCCCAAGTCAGGTAATTGGGCCGGCCGATGCTGTTGGTCGCCATATAGACGACTGCCTTCATATTATGCGCCTCGAGGATCGGCAGCATAGTCGTGTAGTTGTTTTCATAGCCGTCATCAAAAGACAAGATAATCGGCTTTTCCGGTAAATCCAGTTTCCCTTTCTTCGCCTTCATGAATTCCAGGGGCGTGATAGTCGTATATCCCTGTTGCTGAAGATAATCGAGCTGCTGGCGAAAATCCTCTGGCGGTACATTATAAGTCCATCCCTCTTCAGGATCAACCTCATCCACCATATGATACTCCAAAATGGGCACGCCCGTCGGCATTGGCCCCAACAGCAGCCATCCCAGGAACAATAGCAGCAGCACCGCTGCTGCCAGTATGATTCGTTTGATTGAACGCAACAAAAATCCTTCTTCCTAAAATATTATTACCCGTCCGGCAGCTCCTCTGCCAATTCGCGCAATTTTCGCATACGGTGATTCATCCCCGATTTGCTGACACCAAGCATATCTGCCAGTTCGCTCAAGCTGGCATCTGGATGCTTTAGCCGCATTTCCGCAGTCACGCGCAATTTCGCCGGCAGCTTGACCGCCGCCTCCTGCAATCGCTTTATATACGCCAACTGCCGCCCTGCGGCATCCACTGTTTTTTGCAAATTGGCCGTCTCACAATTCACCAACCGATTAACCTGTTCGCGAACCTCTTTGACATTTCGGGCCACTTCAAAGGCTTCTACCGCCTCATCCGCTTGAATCATCGCCAAAAAATCCATGACCGCATCGCCCTCTTTCAAATAGACGACATAGTCCTCTTTTCGGTCCGTAAAACCGACAGGAAATCCCATGCGCTTTAAAAGTGTATTTAAAAGATTTCCCAAACCATAACTTCCCGTCACCAGTTCCAAATGATAACTGGCCTCTGGACGGTTCACACTGCCACCGCCTTGAAACGCTCCTCGCAGATACGCGACTCGGCAACAAGCTTTCTTCAACAGTGCCATATCCGTTGTCATATTGAGACTTTCATCCTGCAAGAACCCTAATTTTTCCAAGAGCTCCGCGACTGGCGGTGCTGGCACCACACGCACCGTATAATTGTTGTTTTTATTCAGCTGGCGGGAACGGCGCACCGTTATCTCCGTCCGGATATTGCCGCCTTCACTTTTCAACAACTGCAGCGTCTTACGGGCCACCGCAGCATTTTTCGTGGTGAAGTTCAACCCAAAGGTACGGCGCAAACCAAAGGTAATCGTTGCCCCCATGCGCAATAGCGCCGCCAATTCTGCCGTACGGCAGCAACTCTGCTCGTAATTCAAGCGGGCCAGCTCATTTTTTACCTCCGTCGCAAATGACGGCATAGCAGCTCACTCCTATATTATCGTTCGTTTGCTCTCAATGATTTTTGACATCGAAGCCCTTCAAGGCACTGGGCTGAAGCCGATAAACCATCTGCATGACGCTTCGGGACAATTTGTCCGGGTCATGGCGAATGACGTCCGTCTCATTAATGATATCCGCTTTGACAAAACCTACCCCCAGGGCATTGATGGCCTCTTCATCCACTTCCACCGGATAAGCGCCTTTCTTGGCATAAAAAGCCTGCATATCCGAAGAAATCGGGGTGCTGTTGACCAGCATGTAATCAATAACTCCCTTGCCGCCATGCTCAATAATCGCCTTGGCATGCATGGAAGCTGTATAACCATCCGTCTCTCCTGGCTGAGTCATGACATTGCAGATATAGATTTTCACCGCCTTGCTTTTGCGCAGGGCTTCTGCCACACCGTCCACCAGCAAATTCGGCATAATGCTCGTGTAGAGACTTCCCGGCCCTAGAATGATGGCATCCGCCGAAGTCAGCGCATCTAGTGCCGACTGTACCGGCTGGACATGCTCCGGGAAAAGCCGTACCCGATGAATCCGCTTGTGAACCTCGGGGATATTCGACTCACCTTCGACTACGGTACCGTCCTCCATAACGGCATCTAATCGCACATGGTCTTTCGATGCCGGCAGCACTTGACCTTTAACTGCCAAAACTTTGGAGGACTCCTTCAAAGCCTGCTCCACATCTCCCGTGACTTCGTTCATCGCCGCAATGAAGAGATTGCCGAAACTATGGCCTGCCAGTTCACTTTCGCCACGGAAACGGTACTGGAACAGCTTTTCCATCAGGGGCTCTGTATCGGCCAGCGCCACCAGGCAGTTGCGTAAATCCCCCGGCGGAATGATGCCCAACTCCTCGCGTAAACGCCCGGAAGAACCGCCATCATCGGCCACAGTAACCACCGCCGTCACATTGCTGGTGGCAGACTTAATCCCCCGCAGCAGCACCGACAGACCATGACCGCCCCCCACCACAGTAACGGAGGGGCCTTTGCCCAGGCGGCGTTTTTCGTAGATAATATCCACCAACCGTTCCGAGTTGTCTGGCAGCAGCACCGTGATGACCGACCGAATGACAAATCGGGTTGCCACAAGCATCAATACAGCTCCCAGAATTACCACAGCGATACCGATAAGCGTGGAAAACATATAATTATAGCTGCCCTTCCACAGATAAACGGCCCGGAAAATCGCCTCTTCGATATAATCCAAGTATTTATAGTTAAAAATCAATGCCAACCCCAGGCTGACCAACATGACGCCAGCAGAAAAGAGCAGCAGCCATCGTTTGAATTTCATGCCGGGGTAAAGCCATTTCAATAAATGCATTTCCCTTTAACACTCCTCACGCACATGTTCGCGAACATCATTTTTCATGAGGTCACGATGCTCGATCTTCACAGGATACCCTTTAGCCGCCAACCGGTCATAAACGTGTTTGGCCGTAAAGACACTGCGATGCATGCCGCCCGTACAGCCCACAGCCACTACCAACTGGCTCTTGCCCTCTTTGACATACTGCGGCACCAAAAAATCGAGCATCCCATCCAGATGCTTAAGGAACTCCTGCGTCACCGGCCACTTGGCAATGTATTCGGCAACCTCCGGAACAGCTCCACTCTTATGCCGCATCGATTCAATATAGAAGGGATTCGGCAGGAATCGCACATCCAAAACCAAATCAGCATCCAACGGCATACCGAACTTGAAGCCAAAGGACAGTACATTGATGCTCATCTGCTCCCCTTCGTTGGTGCCAAACAAACGATGAATCTTATCCCGTAGTTCAACCTTCTTAAGTTCTGAGGTATCAATGATATACGTTGCCTTAGCCCGGGCTGGTGCCAACCGCTCGCGTTCCTTGGCGATGCCATCGGAAATGCGCGAAGACGGTGCCATGGGATGGCGGCGGCGCGTCTCCTTATAGCGGCGGATAATCACGGGATCGGATGCATCCATAAAGAGCATCTCGTACGGAACATCATCCCGGTCCATATCATCCAGCGTATGGATAAAGGTATCAAAGAATTCGCGGCTTCGCGTATCTACCACCAATACCACCTTGCCAACATGACCGCCCGCATGTTTGCAAAGTTCTACGAACTTTGGGATGAACACGGCGGGCAGATTGTCCACCACAAAATAGCCGAGATCCTCCATATAGCGGCAAGCCTGTGTTTTGCCACCGCCCGACATGCCAGTAACAATGACCAGCCGAAATTTATCTTCTTTATTTATCTGTTCCTCAACAGCTTCTAACTCATTATCCATCATTTCACCTTCTAGCCCAAAGATTGAATCCTATCTTATTTCTGATCCAAAACATAGCGGAACACCGCAGCTGCCCAGCCGTTTTCCTGGCAAGTGCCGGTCTCATAATCACAGACCTTTTTGACCGCTGCTACAGCATTTCCCATTGCCACCGAATGACCAGCGGCCTTTAGCATCGGCAAATCGTTTTCTGCATCACCGATTGCCATGGTATCGGCAATCGATATGCCCAGCCGCTCTGCCAGCTTGCGAATGCCTGCCGCCTTGCTGACTCCTGGATTGATGATTTCCGCATACTGCGCCTTAGAGCGCACCGGCGAAAGCACGTCACCAAACACCGTCCGCAGCTCCGCAATACGGGCATCCGTCTCTTCGGAATTATCGGTGATGGATAACAGCTTGCAAACCGCCTCCGTATGCTCCTTGAGGCCATCCCAGCCAACGGCATGTCCCTTAACGTGCTGGTCTGCTTCATATGCCTGCGCATATTGGTTTTCCTCCGCATAATACAGTTCATCCTGGCTGTAAATCTGCAGGTACCAGTCCCGCTCGCGGCAGTAATCAATCACCCGGCAAACGAGCTCCGGCTCCAGATAATTACTATAAAGCACCTCACCAGCCACGGTTTTAATCAAAGCTCCATTATAGGTAATGATCGGAACATCGACGCCCAGCGCCTTTGCCACAGGCAAAGCAGCCTTATACATACGGCCCGTGGCAATCGTCACCGTTACGCCGGCTTTTACCGCCGCCTGCGCGGCTGCTATATTTTCAGCCGATACCCGCTGACCACTGGGCAGCAGCGTACCATCTAAATCGGTCACAAAAAGCTTGATTGACATTTCTTTTCCTCCTCAATGCTGGGGACAAAATCTCAACCTTATTGTCTCACATCAGCAGAAAATTGCAAGTGGCTGACGCTTCTCCTTGAAAAAAGCTCTCTTATATAAGATAATAATACTACAAATAGAAATCAATGAGCCGGAAAGGACGTTTTCCCATGGAAAAGAAAGTAATTACCCATCAGTGCAGCTTCTGTAAGCGCACGATTAAAGTCCGTGACCAATACGATATGCCAATATATGACCCGAGCACCGGTTTTGCCATCTGCAAAAACTGCGTGCGGGAAATCAATCACTTCCTGGATGAACACGAGGAAGCTGCTCAGCAAGAAGAATCCAAGGCTTTTGCCGGCCAGCTTGACGATATCCTGGCCAAGAATAAACCGCATATCATTAAAGAGTATCTTGACGAATACATCATCAATCAAGACCGTGCCAAGAAAATCCTCTCGGTCGCAGTCTACAACCACTACAAGCGCATGAAATACGGCTATCTGAATGACGACGGCACCGAAATCGAAAAATCCAACGTCATCATGCTCGGTCCATCAGGCTGCGGCAAAACAGCTCTGCTCTCGCACCTGTCCAAACTGCTGGACATCCCCTTCGCCGTTACGGATGCATCGAGCCTCACTGAGGCAGGCTTTGTCGGTGCTGACGTAGAGGTTGCGGTCCGCAATCTTTACTATGCCGCCGACAAGGACATCGAAAAAGCCGAACACGGCATTATCTACCTCGATGAATTCGATAAGATTGCCCGCAAATCCGGTGCGAACAACTCGATTACGGCCGACCCGGGACACGAAGGCGTCCAGCAGGCACTGTTAAAAATGCTCGAGGGCAGCGTCGTCGAATTCACCTCACGCGGTCAGCGCAAGCACCCGGAAGCTCCTACCATAAAGGTCGACACCCGTAACATCTTATTCATTGTCGGTGGTGCCTTTGTCGGCATCGACGATGTCATCGACAAGCGTCTGTCCAAGACCAGCTCCATCGGATTTGGTGCCGACGTACAGGGAAAAGACGACAAACCAAAATTTGATGAGCTCATCCACAAGGTCCGTCCGGAGGATCTCATGCAGTACGGTATCATCCCGGAAATCATCGGCCGTCTGCCGGTTATCTGCACCCTCGAAACCCTCGACGAAGACGCTCTGCTGCGCATCCTGACCGAGCCCAAGAACGCCCCCGTCAAGCAATACGAAAAACTGCTGGCCATGGACAACGTCCAGCTCCAGTTTCAGGAAGACGCCTTGCGCGCCGTTGCGAAAAAGGCCATTGAACGCAAAACTGGCGCCCGCAGCCTCAAGGGCATCATCGAAGACGTTATGCTTGACATCATGTTCGATATTCCAAAATCCGAGGAACCACGCAAGGTCATCATCACCAAAGACTGCATTGAAAACGGTGCTAAACCTGACGTAGTAAAACTTGATAAATAATTGCTTGTGAAAGAGCCGCTGACTTCCCGGAGTCAGCGGCTCTTTTTTATACCGGGATATCCGCCTTTAAATATCCATCGGCACGATATTTTCCTGTTTCATGAACTGGGACAGTTTCTGGATGCCAGCCATGACTTCCTGATAATTCTCCGGCGTCAGGGACTGCGGTCCGTCAGAAAGGGCTTTTGCCGGATTCGGATGAACCTCCATCATAAGCCCATCGGCACCAGCAGCAACAGCCGCAAAGGCCATCGGCTTCACCATGCGCCACTTACCCGTTCCATGGCTCGGATCGACGATAATGGGCAAATGGGAGAGATGCTTTACTGCCGCCACCGCACTGAGATCAAGGGTATTGCGCGTATAGGTCTCATAGGTGCGAATGCCCCGCTCGCACAAGACAACATTAGGGTTGCCTTCATTCATAATATACTCGGCAGCATTGAGCCACTCATCAATGGTGGCGGCCAAACCGCGTTTCAACAGAACCGGTTTGCCACAACGCCCTACTTCCTTGAGCAGGCCAAAGTTCTGCATATTCCGTGCCCCCACCTGAAGCATATCGGCGTATTCCGCTACGCCGTCAATGGCCTCTACCGTAGTCACCTCGGTAACCACCCGCAGACCAGTGCGCTCACGGGCTTCCGCCAAATACTTAAGGCCCTGTTCCTCCAACCCCTGGAACGAATACGGCGAAGTACGCGGCTTATAAGCGCCGCCGCGCAGGAACTGTGCTCCGGCGGCCTTAACGATTTCCGCAGCCTCAAAGAGCTGCTCCTTCGACTCGACGGCACATGGCCCCGCCATGACTACCGGTGTTCCATCGCCAATCTTCACCCCAGCGACATCGATAACGCTGCTCTGCGGATGAAACTCGCGGCTGGCCAATTTATAGCTCTTCGAAATGGATACCGTCTTTTCCACCCCCGGCAGTGCATCAATGGGCACACTGGCCAGTCTGGTCTTATCGCCGATAACCCCGACAATTTTCTGCTGGCTGCCCTCCATAACCTTGGCTTCAAGCCCCGCTTCATTGACCGCCTCAATAACTCCCTTGATTTCCGCTGCCGTCGCATCGACATTCATGATAATTACCATAGATATACCCCTTCTCGTCTTTATTCTACTGTATAAACAGGAAACGTCCCCAAATTCTTGAGCCAGATACTCTTCTTCGCCACGGCGTCAATGGACTCCTGCAACGCTTTTTCGTCCGGCGTATACTCCAAATCGAAAAAGAAGATATACACCCCCAGTTCCGTACGCGCCGGTCTGGATTCAATGCGGGTCATGTTGATGCCCCGCTCGGCAAACTCCTTGAGCACATCGTAAAGGGCACCGGCCTTCTGGCCATCAATCTGGCAAATAATTAACACCTTTTCCTTCGGCAAGAATGGATTGCCCGTTCCGCGGCGGCGGACCTGGAAAAATCTGGTGCAGTTCGCCATATTGTCCTGAATCTCCGCCGCAATCGTGTGCAGGCCGTTTAATTCACCAGCCCGCTCCGTGCAAATGGCCGCCCAGCCAGAGGACGCCGATTCTGCCGCCACCAGCTCTGCCGCCCGAGCCGTACTGGAAACCTTGACAATCTCCGCCTGGGGATAATGCTGCTGCAGATAGGCCCGGCACTGGGAAATAGGCTGGGGATGCGAATAAACGCGGCGAATTTCATCCGCCCCACATTTAGCCATGAGCTGATTGTGAACCGGCCAAATGAGTTCCCTAGCTACCTCCAACGTCTCACTGCGAGCCAGCGTGTCCAACGTTATATTGATTGCCCCCTCCAGCGAATTTTCCACGGGAACCAGGGCCGTATCCAATCGCCCTTCGTCCACATCCTGAAGGCATTCAAAGAGGTCCGGAACCGTCACCAGCTCATACGGCGTGTCCAGCCGCCCGTTCAAATAACTGGCAGCCGCCTCGCTATGAGTCCCCTTCGGGCCAAGCACTCCCATTCGTTTGCTCATTCCATCTCCTCCTGACTGGTCAGCGTATAAAAAAAGCTCCATCCTCTAAAGGACGGAGCTTGATGTATCGTCATTTCCTTTAAAATTGATAATATCATAACATAATACCCATCAATCAGCAAGAGAAAAATAAACCGTTACACCATTTGTGTGTCAGTAAAGTACAATTGTATTACAAATTATCTTTTAATTTCAACAGATCCGGACACAAATCCCCAATGGAGCTGGCTAAGTCTTCCTTAGGCTGGAGGATGTCCAATACCGGCTGCATCGTCGCCCGGAATTTCTCATCATCCTGCATGAGAACCAGAATGGCACTGGTATTGATGGCATCCGCCAGCGCCGTATGCTGGGTACCTTTAAATTGGTGATCCATGGCCCCCAAAGCGTGTTTGAGTGCCAAACTGTTATGCAGCCCCAAGCGATTATCAAACTCCTGCTGCAAGTCGACCCAGCGGTCATCCAGCCATGTCACATCGAACTCCGGCATCTTAAAGCGGCATTCTTTTTTCAGCTGCTTGATATCGGACATGCTCCAGGAATAGATTTTGGTTTCTGCCTCCCCAATCCAATCCACGAAATTCTGGAAGCAGACCGCATAGGCCTCCTTCCCCTCCACCATCGCCTGGGTAATGCCAGTAAGATTGGTGATATGTTTTTTTATCGGGCCATAGGCGGGAGCTACATAACACTGAAATTCTGCTTCCTGCTCAAAATTTTCATCGAGACGCACGGCACCAAACTCGATGACTTCTTCATTCATCTTGCGGCGCACATCGCGAAATTCCCGGCTCACTGGATTCATTTCCAAGTCTACGACCACGTATTTCATCTGTATCCCCCGTATTTTCTGTCGATTACTTCTTCTCTTTTATTCTACGTGATTCCTCCGTTTTCTTCAATAGGATTCTATGCTATCATAAAAGAGATTTCCCTAGGACAGAAAGGAAAACCCATGAAAAATTACCGCTTATACTTATTTGATTTTGACTATACACTCGTCAATTCCGAATCCGCTATTCTAAAATGTTTTCACATTGCTCTTGAAAAAACTGGCTGGCCACAGCGCAACGATGAAGAAATCCGCCGCACCATCGGCCTTCCCATGCTGGATGCGATAAAAGAAATCATCCAGTCCCAGGATGAAGGAAAAGCTCGTGCCTTCCTGGAGGTCTACAAACTAGAAGCTGACCGCTACATGACCGCCGGCACCCACTTCTTCCCGCATACCCTCACGACGCTGCGGGCCCTGCGCGAAAAGAATGCCAAGATTGGCATTATCTCCAGCAAGACCCGCCACCGCATCCAGGAAAAATTTGATATCGACAGGGTATCAGAACTCATCGACCGCATAATCGGCAGCGATGACGTCATGGCACATAAACCAGCTCCAGAGGGAATACTAAAAGCCCTGGACTACTTCCAAATTTCCAAGGACCAGGTACTCTACACCGGTGACAGCTACGTCGATGCCGGCGCCGCCCAAAATGCCGGCGTAGACTTCGCCGCCGTAACCACCGGCACCACCAGCGCCAAAGAATTCCAAAACTATCCCCATGTCAAAATCATGCAGGATATTCAGGAATTGCTGCACTAAAAAAGAGGCCGTTTACGACCTCTCTTTTATCAAGATTACATCAGCATGCCAACGACCGCACCACGGCTGTGGTTGTTAAGCCCGCCAAGTGCGCCAACCGTCTGCTGGCTAAGGCTTTGCAGCCCCTGTTTGATGGCAAACATTGCCATCTGCTCCTGGGTATTGGCACTGGCCAGATTAACCGATTCTTTTGCAATATCCGTGCCATCCATCGTCGTTGCCGTAGCTTCAAGATTTTCCTGGGTCGTCGTATAATTCGACGACTGATAGGTAAGTCCCTGCTGGGCAGCACCAATGCTGGTTGCCTGGTCCGTAGCAGCATTGAGGGCACTGTCGACTTTGTCCAGCGCATCGCTGATGGACGAAGCGTCCGTCAAATCAATGGTGCTCTTTCCCTCGCTGTCCGTAAGGCCAAGGCCATAGGATGTCATATTGCCCAAATTCACCGTGTTGTAGCCGTTCTCGCCAGCTACGGTCAACGACTGCGTGCCATCAAGCAAACGCTTGCCGTTGTAAGTTACCGAGGCATTGTCATCAATCGAAGCAATGGTCTGCTCCACCGATTTCTGCAAGGCAGCGCGATCGGTGTTCGCATTGGTGCCGTTAGCTGCTTCTAGCAGTGTGGAGCGAAGAGAAGTCAGATTGCTGACCGTCTCATTGACTGCCCCTGCAGCCGTAGACAACATGGAATTTGCTGTCTGCGAATTGCTATTGGACTGAGATACTGCCCCGATATTGGAGTACGTGCGCTGAATAATCGCGTAATCGGATGGACCGTACGACGCACTAGGATGCGAAGAACCCGTAGCAATCTTTTGGATGCTGCTGCTCTGCGCACCATGAACCTTATTCAGCGAATTGAGTGAGCGGTTAAGCCCATTCATAATGCCGGTAATGCTCATAAGCATTCTCCTTTCTCTTCATATTCCCAAAACCTTATCCGAGAGCTGCCGATTTCGGCGTAATCTCTCCCACTTACATTATATCGGAAAACCTATCCCCTCTGCAATATCGTAAAAATATTATTCGCGAATTCTTGCATTTCTGTCCTAAAAATGCTAAACTATAGAAGTCGATGCGGGTATAGTTCATCGGTAGAATGCCAGCTTCCCAAGCTAGAGAGGTGGGTTCGATTCCCATTACCCGCTCCAAATCGAAATGTTAGCTCCATGGCGTTCGCCATGGAGTTTTTTTGTTGCCATTTTTGGAGGTACTATTATGCATTTTCGTCGTTCCCTTTTGGCTGCTTCGATTACCTGCAGCCTATTGGCTGTCAGTTTCCAACCTTCTACCACCGAAGCAGCATCCGCTTCGCCTCAGGTTGCTAACACGCCGGTAGCCAATCGCACGCTGCCGGGACGCCCGGACTTTTCCCAAGAAATGCCCCGGAGCATCAACAAAAAGGCCATTACCCAGGTGCAGTGGAAACTGGCCCCAGCCTTCGATTCCCCCATGATGACGGTGGATGCCGCTCCTGACAGCATCTCCATTATGGGCCCTGCCGAAGCCACGCAGGAGCAGATGATTAGCTTCATCAAAAAACACAATGCCAAGCCGAAACTCACCTGCAGTGTCGAGGATATCGTAAATTACTATTATCAGGAAGCCGGCCGTGAAGGCATCCGCCCGGATGTTGCTTTATGCCAGGCCATCAAAGAAACGGGCTTCTTCGGCTATGGCGGTGACGTTTCCCCCAAGCAGAACAACTTCTGCGGCCTAGGGGCCACAGGGAACCACGAACCCGGCCATAGTTTTGCCACCGCCCAGCTTGGTGTCCGCGCCCATATCCAGCACCTGCTGGCCTACACCCGCGTGGAAAAACCATCCATCACGATTGTCGACCCCCGCTATTGGCATGTAGTCCGCAACCGTCCGGATCTCCACGGCAAAGTCATGAAATGGACCGGTCTCAATGGTGCCTGGGCTGTTCCCGGCAAAAACTACGGCCAGGAAATCCTGAGTCTCTGGCGCCAGGCGCAGGCCCCGGACGCCTCCGATGCCGCCCTCGATGCCGGTAATCGCAAAGTAAAGAGTGCTCCGGATGAAGCGTCCTCCTATATTTATCGCGGCATTGTCTGGTACAACCGCGGCGATTACAACGCCGCCCTCAAAGACTTCTCCCAAGCGCTGGTCTTTGCGCCCCAGTCCAGTGAAGCACGCTACGATCATGCTATCACGGCCACCCAGATGGGCAACAAGAAACTAGCCCGCAAGGATTATGACACCCTGCTGGAACTTGCGCCAAGCCTCAACCAAGGCTGGTTCAACCGCGGTCTGATGCGTTTTGAAGCCAAGGACTACGACGGCGCCATCGCCGACATGGAACAGCTGCTGCAGATTGAGGACCGTTCCGCTGACGCCCGCAACCTGATTGGCGTTGCCCATATCCAGCAAAAGAAATATGCCGAGGCCTGGAAAGACTTCGGGCAGGCCGCAGCCATCAATTCGGCCAATATGAATGTCCTTGCCAATCAGTTCATCATGGAAGCTTGTCTCAAAAAATAATTGTTTTTTCTTGTTTCTTCTGAAGCATTCGACCAAGCTTCCCAAAATCTATTGAACCGGCACATCTCCTATGATAGGCTGAACACAACAACGATAAAAGGAGATGTCATGATGTATTTTCTCGGTTTTGATGTCGGCGGCAGCAGCGTAAAGTTTGCCGTCCTTGATGAAAGTGGCAAATTTTATGACCGCGGTTCTTTTCGGACTCCCGAAACACTGGAAGACTTCTACACCCAGCTGGCGATCGCTAAAAACAAACTAGCCGAACGGTATACACTTGCCGGCATCGGTTTTTCCATGCCCGGTGCCGTAAACGGAAAAACTGGCATAATCGGCGGCAGCAGCGCCCTTCCCTATATCCATGACTTCCCCATCCTGCAGGCATTGCAAGAGCGGCTGGGACTGCCTGCCGCGATGGAAAACGATGCCAATTGCGCTGCCTTAGGCGAAGTTTGGACTGGAGCGGGCAAAGATTACCAGGATGTTGCCTTTTTTGTTCTTGGCACCGGTGTTGGCGGCGCCTTCGTCCATAATAAGGAAATCATCCATGGCGCTCATCTTCACGGTGGTGAATTCGGCTACATTTATGTAGCCGAACGCAAAAACATTTTGAGCGAAAGCGGCTGTTCCGGTGCCCTGGTTCGCCAATTGGCCAACCACCGGCAGATTCCGGCCAGCGAACTGGACGGGCAAAAGATTTACGCGATGGCAGAAGCCGGCGACAAAGACGCACAACGCTACATCGAAAACATGTATGAATATTTGGCCCGCGCCATTTACAACATCCAGTACATCTTCGACCCAGAAGCATTTCTGCTCGGCGGCGCGATCAGCACCCGCCCAGATTTGATTCCCAATATCGAGAAATACCTCGATACCATCATCCGCGAAGCCGAAGTGGCCCGCATCCGTCCCCATATCCTTGCCTGTCAACACGGAAACGACGCCAACCTTCTCGGAGCCATTTCCAACCTCATGACAAAACACAAATTCTAACCGAAAAAGGAGCCTGCCGCGTAAAACCACGGCAGGCTCCTTTTCTCACTCTTCCGGCAGGGATAGCAGCCCCAGCTGCTGCATGACTTCCTGCACTTTTTCCATATTAATCGGCTTTGATGCGTAGGCATCACAACCACACGTAAAGGCTTGATCCACATAATCCACATCGGCAATAGCCGTCATCATGATGATTTTCATGCGCTGTTCCGGCGGAATTTTATACTGCTGCTCGAGGCCACGGATAACCTTCAGCACCTTGAATCCGTCGACTTTTGGCATCATGATATCCAGGCAGAGCAAATCGTATGGCTTCTTCTGCTTCATGGCTTCCAGTATCAAATCCAGCGTTTCCATGCCATCTGCCGCCGAATCACAGGCCCCATAATCCTTCATGAATTCTTCCAGAAAGCTCCGACTGAGCCGGTCATCTTCCGCAATCAGTATCTTCATGGTCATTCCTCCACCCTGGGAACATCCTCCAGCTTATGCAGGCAATACTGCATAAGCCTTGCCACCTCATCCTCATCATCATGCAGCGCCGGCAAGCCGGATGCGCTGGCGGGCTCTATCCTGCCGCCACTTTCGCCTTTCACGGCGTCGAGAGCCTCATCCAGGCAGCGCAGCAAACCATCCGCACACTGCTGGGCATTTTCCAAGCAGCTCTGCTGATTCTCTGTCAGCGGTTCCTTAGCAGCAAGTTCCATCATCCCAGCCAATCCATTGACCGCGGTGCGGATTTGACAGCTCAACTTGGTCAATACCTGCAAATTTACCTGTTTTGCTTTACCTGCCGCTGTTCGCGCCGTCTCCAACTGGCGTTCAAAATCCTTGTTGGCCGTATCATCTTCCAAAACGACCACAATTCGGTTGCCCTCCGAGACCTTGACCCGGGATACCCTCAGTTTCAGCCAAACGCCGCGGTTGCGGCGCACACTATGCATTTTCACGGTGAATTCGCTGCTGAAGGAATCCTCCATAATGGCCGCCTCAAGATTTTTGCGGACCGGGCAGTGACGGCAGTTCCGCCCATGACCACAACCGCGTTCCAAACTGTTCTCACAGTGAAACGCATCACCAAATTGAAGGTCCATACATTCTTCCCGCGTTGTCTCCATAATATCAAGGCCAGAAGGATTGATATCGATAATCTCACCGGATTCGTTGAGAAGGCACACGCCCTCACGGATACGCTCCAAAATCGCGTGAAGTATATCATCCATCTGGAATAGGACAGTTTCATCGGCCATCTCACTTGACCTCCTTTATCAGTTGACTTGATGTTATATCCCCACAATCATCCAAGCACAGCTGACTGGAATCCATCCTGTTTCTCCAGCCATATTATCTATTTTTATCATACTACAAAAAAAAATACCTGTATAGTAGCCTTTCCTCTCTGCCGCACATTTTACCGCCCCAGCAAAAAACCGCAGCAGCAAGAACTGCTGCTACGGTTTTGACACTATTATTATCTTGCGTTACCCAATCACTCGTCCGCCGGTTTTGCCAGCTTAGCGAAAAGCTCTTCAAAGCGCTTGTTGATTTCCACATGGGTATCTTTCGTAATCTGCGGCATATCATCCTGACCAATTTCATCTTTCCAGACAATTCCAGCTTGCTTGAAGCCTTCCTCAACTGCAGCCTGCATTGCTTTGAGTTTCTCCGGATCGCCGCCAGCAATTGTCGAAGCCATGTCGAAAATGCGCGTTGCCACCGCATCGACGGAATAGTCACCGCCATCGCTGATAGCTGCCTGAGCCTCTTCCGGCGTTGTTCCCACCGGCGGCAGGGCAAATTTGTCTGTTCCGAAGAGAATCCCTTCAAAGTTCAGCTGGCCAATGCCTTGGTCCAACCACCCTTGCAGTTTCGCATTCTGCTCCGTCATCGTCTTAATCATGAGCTGATAGCTCTTTTGGATTCCCTCTTTCAGTGCATCAACCTGCTCGGTTGTCATGCCCTTCAGGGCCCCCGATGCCTTCTCTGCCGAAGCAGTGATGTTCAGACTGAAGGCCTCTGTGGTCGAGGTCGTCGTCGTCAGCTTTTGCGCATCATCCGTTGTGGTCGACGTTGTGGTTTTCTTGTAGCTTGCACTCAAAGCAGCGGTTTGCTGGGAGAGCGAAGCAATTCCTTTGACATCCATGTTAGCTTCCTCCTTAATGCTATTCACTTGCACTTACATATCAGAGTAAAGTATTCCTATTTATATTATCGACGGTAACGCGTCAAAAATCAAGCATATTTTTGCTCGTCTGCCAAGTTATTTTTCACTCAAATTTGACGGAGTGAATTACCTTATACCCCTTTTCCTCTATGGATTTCTTAATACTTTCCACATCGGGGATTATACCGCGGATAACAATCTCATAACTGCCATCTTCCTGCTTGCAGGTCACCAGGCTGTCAATGGACAAGCCTTCTGCCGCAAAGATACCAGAAATCTCATTGACCACGCCGACCTTGTTGTCCACCAGTACGGTCAGCCGTGTCTTGCCTCCGGAAAGAGCCATGACGTCGACAAAGGTCTTGAAGATGTCCGTCTCGGTAATAACGCCCACCACTGCACCGACCTCAGAGATAACCGGCAGCCCGCCGATTTTCTTGTCGTACATAATGAGCGCCGCCTCTTCAATCGTCGCATCCTCCTGAACCGAAATCACATTTTTGTTCATGATTTCCGCCACTTTTAGCTTATCCAGCAGGGACTTTTCCTCATACCGGGATAACGTCGTCGCCGGGGAAGGCGCCACCCGCATAAGGTCTTTATCACTGAAAAAACCGACCAGCTTGCCATCTTCCACAACCGGCAGCCGGCGGAAATTTCCCTTTTTCATCGCCAGGAACGCATCATCTAGAGATGCATCCGGTGCAATGGTCACAGGATTTTTCGTCATACGATTAGCTACGAACATAAGAATAACCTCCATTTCTGCCCCCGGTGCTGCTGCCCCGGGATTTTGATATATACAAAAGGATTCGCCAAAGTCTGGCGAATCCCTTCTCCTTTCCAGCAATCAACCGCCCAGATAAGCTTTGCGCACTTCTTCGCTGGCCGCCAGCTCCTTGGCATCGCCAGACAGGGTTATGCGTCCCGTTTCCAGGACATAGGCCCGGTTGGCTATCGACAAAGCCATATTGGCATTCTGCTCTACCAGCAGCACCGTTGTCCCAGCCTTGTTGATATCGACGATGATATGGAAGATTTCTTTTATGAGCAGCGGCGCAAGCCCCATGGATGGCTCATCCAGCAACAGCAGCCGCGGACGGCTCATCAAGGCACGCCCCATAGCCAGCATCTGCTGTTCACCGCCCGAGAGCGTTCCCGCAATCTGATTCTTGCGTTCCTCCAGCCGCGGGAACAGTTCAAATACATGCTTGATGTCCGCTTTAATCCCATCTTTATCCTTGCGCGTGAAGGCTCCCAGGTCGAGATTCTCCATAACAGACATCTCCGCGAAGATGCGGCGTCCCTCCGGCACCTGACTGATGCCGCTGCGGACGATTTCATGCGCCTTGATACCCGCTATATCTTTTCCCTCAAACGTTATCGTACCAGACTTTGGCTTCAACAGCCCCGAAATCGTGCGGAGCGTCGTCGATTTACCAGCGCCGTTGGCTCCGATAAGAGTGACAATCTCTCCCTGATTGACTTCCAGACTGATTCCCTTAATCGCATGGATGGCACCATAATAGACATTTAAGTCCTTCAATTCCAGCAGTTTGCCCATTATGCCTCGCCTCCCAAATATGCCCGGATAACCTCTGGGTCGTTCTTGATAACCTCTGGCGTTCCCTGTGCGATAATCATGCCATACTCCAATACATAGATGCGTTCACAAATCCCCATGACCAGACTCATGTCATGCTCAATCAAGAGAATCGTCAAGCCAAATTCCTTGCGAATCCAAGAAATCATCTCCATGAGTTCTTTCGTCTCCTGGGGATTCATGCCAGCCGCCGGCTCGTCCAGCAACAAGAGTTTCGGCTTAGCGGCCAGCGCCCGCGCAATCTCCAGCCGCCGCTGGGCGCCATAGGGAAGATTCTTTGCCAGCTCACCGGCTTTATCTTCCAGATGGAAGATTTTCAAAAGCTTCAGGGCTTCTTCTTCAATCTTTTCCTCTTCTTTAAAGTAACGGCCCATGCGGAACACCGACTCCAGCAAGCCGTATTTGACATGAAAGTGAAACGCAATCTTGACGTTCTCAAGAACTGTAAGCTCGGAAAACAGCCGGATATTCTGGAAGGTACGGGCAATGCCGCGCTGGGTAATCTGATAGGGCTTCAAGCCCACAATGCTCTTGCCATCGAAGTGGATCTCACCTGTAGTCGGCTGATAAACGCCAGTAATCAGATTGAAGGCCGTAGTCTTGCCAGCACCATTCGGCCCGATTAAGCCCACCAGTTCACCTTTATTGATATGGAAATTGAAATCTGAAACTGCCTTGAGGCCGCCAAATACCTCCGACACATCGGTTGCCTTGAGTAATTCCTTAGCCATCAGCGCGGCCCCCTTTCTTGAAAATTTTGCGGAAGATACTCATATTGGTAACTTCCATGTAACCAAACAGGCCTTGCGGGCGATAGAACATCATCAAGATCAACGCCAGTGCATAGATAATCATGCGGAATTCCGGCCAGCTGGCAAGTGCCGCTGAAATAAAGGTAACCACAAAGGCACCAGCAATCGACCCCGTAATCGACCCCAAACCGCCCATAACTACCATGATAAGATAGTTAAAGGACTGCATGAAGGTAAAGGAATTCGGACTGATGAGATAAAAACTGTGGGCAAACAAGACCCCGGCCACACCGGCAAAAGCAGCACCGATAGTAAAGGCCATAATCTTATATTTCGTCGTATTGACACCCATCGATTCCGCGGCAATCTCATTCTCACGGATCGCGAGGCAGGCACGCCCCTGATTCGAATTCACGAAATTCTTGATAAAGAACAGGGCAAACAACATGATGAAAAACACCCAGGCAAAGGTAGTGTGATGCGGAATGCCCTTGAAGCCTGCAGCACCACCCACATAATCGATATTCATGATAACGATGCGAATAATCTCCCCGAGTCCCAGCGTAGCGATAGCCAGATAGTCACCGTGCAGCCGCAAGGTCGGAATACCGATGAGGAAACCAAGGATACCAGCCGCCACAGCTCCTGCCACTAATGCCGCCAAGAACGGTAGATGGAAATTCGTCGTGAGCACAACGCCCACATAGGCACCGACAGCCATAAAGCCCGCATGTCCCAAGGAAAATTGGCCCGTATACCCATTGATAAGATTGAGGCTCACCGCCATAATAACATTGATGCCTACAATCAACAGATTGAGCTGCCAGAAGGAACTCAGGATACGGCCTGCGATAAGACCTTGAAGTACCGCGAAGAGAACTACGGCGAAGCCAATCATGATAAAGTCATTTTTGCGTAAATATTTCATGAAGCTCCCCCCTTAGACTTTTTCTTTCGTATTCTTGCCAAAGATGCCCGTCGGCTTGAACAGCAACACGAGAATCAAGATGGCAAAGGCAGCCGCATCGCGGAAGGTCGAGGACACAAATCCCGACACAAACGCCTCGACAATACCGAGAATCAAACCACCGACCACAGCTCCCGGTAAAATACCAATACCACCGAGAACGGCCGCAACGAAGGCCTTGAGGCCCGGCATGATGCCCATCAACGGGTCGATGGAATTATAGTAGACACCGACCAGCACGCCGGCCACGGCCGCCAGTGCCGAACCGATGCCAAACGTAATGGAAATGATGCGGTCCGAATCAATCCCCATAAGCTGAGCTGTCTCCGTATCAAAGGAGGCCGCCCGCATCGCCTTACCGGTTTTGGTTCTGTGAACCACATAAGTAAGTACAATCATTAAGATGGTGGTAATGCCGAGAATCAACATCTGCTGCCCATTGATGACAATGCCTCCCAGCTCGATGGCCACATCGCCAAAAAGTGCCGGGAACGTGCGCGGCGTCGGCGATACAAAGTACATGCTCGTGTACTCCAAGAAAAACGAAACACCGATGGCCGTAATGAGCACCGAAATACGCGGTGCATGGCGAAGGGGCTTATAGGCCAGCTTCTCCACCACCATACCGATAATACCAGTAACCACAAACGAGATAATCAGCGCGGGTACGATTGATAAATGTGCCTGCGTAATCGCATAAAATCCGATATAAGCACCCACCATATAAATATCGCCATGAGCGAAGTTGATGAGCTTGATGATACCGTAAATCATCGTATAGCCTAACGCAATCAGCGCATAAATGCTGCCCAGCGAAATGCCATTGACGAGCTGCTGCAGGACCTGGTGCGTAACTTCCATAATTTTCCTCCTTATTATCATAGAGTCCATCCTTGAAGGACATCCTACGATAGTACAAAGGGCCGCATCTCTGCGGCCCCTGTATATGCCTTATTGCTCAATCACTCAGCATCCGGCATGATCTTAGCAACCATGACGCGGTCGCCGTTCTTATTCTCCAAGATAACTGCCTGCTTGATTGGGTTATGGTGTTTATCCATCGTGATGGTACCTGTACCAACCTTGAGGTCCTTGGTCTGCTCCAGTGCCTCGCGGATCTTCTCCGGGTCATCGCTGCCTGCCCGTTTGATGGCATCAGCCAGCATCTTACCGGCATCATAGCCAAGGGCTGCAAATACGTTTGGTGCGTGGCCATACTCTTTCGTGAAGGCATCGACAAAACCCTTTACCTCAGCATCTTTATCCGAATAATGCGTGCTGAAGAAGGTATTGTTCAAGGCATCCGCACCAGCAATATCGGCTACTTTCGAATCGTCCCAGCCATCCGTACCGAGGAACGGCTGTTTAAAGCCAAGCTCGCGCGCCTGTTTGACGATTTTACCGACTTCCTCATAGTAAGCCGGAACGAATACGACATCCGCATTGGCCGTTTTGAGTTTCGTCAAAGCAGCTTTGAAATCCTGATCTTTTGCTAGGAAGGCTTCTTCCATCAGCACCTTGCCGCCAGCAGCTTCGAATTTCTCCTTGAATACTTTGCCCAGGCTCTTGGAATAATCGGAGCTGTTATCGACATAAATGACTGCCGTCTTAGCTTTGAGTTTCTCTGCCGCAAATTTTGCCATAACCGAGCCCTGCTGCGGGTCGATAAAGCAGCTGCGGAATACGAAAGGTTTTACCTGGCCATTTTCCACCGTTACATCCGGGCTCGTTGCATCCGGAGCAATGATAGGAATCTTATTATCCGTTGCTACCTGCGACTCAGCAATAACATTGGCCGTTACCGCCGGTCCAACGATAACCTTTACCTTGTCATCAGAAATCAGCTTCGTTGCAGCATTGACAGCCTCAGAGGCCTCGGATTTATTGTCAGCGGAAACGACTTTGATTTTCTTGCCATTGACGCCGCCAGCATCATTGATTTCCTTGATGGCCAGATTGAAGCCATCGAGCGTTGCCTGACCATAGTTAGCAACATTGCCCGTGCACTCAAAGTTTGCACCCACTTTGATTTCATCTGCACTGCCTTCATCACCACAACCGGCAAATACACTGCCCATGAGCATCGTACCAGCGACTACGCTCATGAGTTTCAAGCTTTTCTTGCTGAAATTCATATGAATTCCTCCCTTGTCTCTCATTCGTTGTCCGTAAAACAATCAACGATGGAACTAATTATAGTTTACATGTTTACAAAAGTCAATGTATACATGTAAAATTCAGCCATATTATTTACCCATTTGTCCTCCACTCAAAAACCTGTCTGGGAAAATCTTCTATCATGTATCATTTATACGGTATACATGGATTGAAAGTACAATATTGTTATGATGATGATATTTGTTGTTTTGTTTATCTATATTAGACACTTAACCATAAAAGTCCTGCCTGAAAAGAAAAAAGAGGCTGTAAAATTACAGTTTGTAGGTTACAAGAATCTCATTCGAAATAGCACTTCGCCGCCGCTAGGGACAGTGCCAACACTCCACGGGAGATGTTTTCCTAAACGAAATTTTTATCTTTAATTAAGCATCGAAAAAGTTGCAAAACGCGCTTCGCTTGAACGGTAGCAATTTTTCGACGAACAGTGA